>NZ_CP090978.1:4266666-4600000 GCF_021513275.1 Paenibacillus hexagrammi
CTAGAGAGACTTGTTTATGCTCACGGATCAGAAATCGGACATACTCAACCGTAGTTTCCTTGGCTTTCTTCGCCTCTTCAAGTGTAATAAAACTGTACTCAGCATGGTCGGTTGCCCCATAGCGCTGCAAATCTTCCATATTCATGCCAAGTACGGAGAAGTTACTCATCAGTTCATACTGTGTGTTCGCGTCTACATGCTTGACAAAAATATCTTTTGTAAAAAACGAGCCCTGCTTGTCCACTTTGAAAATGACACGAAAAGGACGATCTTTATCGGAAACAAAGCATTTGATCACGACATCAATTTCCAAGGTTTTGTAATCATTCATTGAAACAGGCTGCTGCTTCGGTTTTGATGAGACAAACATTTTTTTAAAAAGCCAAACATGGTAGTTTCCTCTCCATTTCTGACACGAATCTAAAGAACATTGTAGTAGATGCCCTATCATTTGACAACCCAAAAAATGGATTTCAAAAGAACTTTCTATCCCTTTTTTCAGAAAATGGGAATTAAGTTCTACTTATTCCTACCTTTTATAGTCTTAAATTCCTATATAGGAACGTTATTATTTCCCCGGCAATATCAGCTGCTCAGACGAATATAAGCCGAATTATGGAGTGAAACTTATAAATGATATTGCAAAAAAATCAAGCATGCGCTTGATTTAATTTGCCGGATCTATATTTATATTTCAAAATAATAACAAGACTGAGTACCGCACTCAGAATGCCACAGGTTAAGAATGCACCGTTAGCTCCGAAACGATCCGCTATATACCCAGCCAGCAAGTTACCGATCGGCGTAGAGCCGGCGAAAACCAGCGCATAGACACTCATCACGCGCGCCCTGTACTCCTCCTTGGCATTCATTTGCAAGTTAGAGTTGCTATTGGTTGAGAACATGATATTGAAGAATCCGGTCATCGCGAGCGCAAACCCACATAACAGTACGGAGGAACTGAGGCCGTTCAGCACAAGACATCCAGAAACCACGAGGCTGGCGATGATGCTTAAGGTTAGCCGCGGGCCTTTTTTACTGCGCAGCGACATCGTTAGAGCCCCGATAAAGGAGCCTATTCCCAGACAGGACATCAAAGTGCCATACGTGGTCTCTCCCATGTGCAGCACGTTTTTCGTAAAGACCGGAATAAGGACATTAAAGTTAAAAGCAAGCGTACCGACGACCGTTACCAGCAGCAGTGTCTCAGATAGAAGCGGGTCACGGGATATATACCGAAGCCCGTCCTTGATTTCATTCCACATATTCTCGTTAGATTTCTTCTGCCGGACATAAGGTGCTGCTTGGATGCGGGTAATCCCATAAATTACTGCGATAAAGCTGATCCCGTTCAGCAGAAAACACCAACCCGCTCCCAACCAAGCCATCATAACGGCTCCAATCGACGGACCAATAATTCTAGCCATGTTAAAGGTCGTCGAATTCAGAGCGATCGCGTTCATCAGGTCCTCTTTGCCGACGATTTCGATATTAAACGCCTGTCGGGTCGGCATATCGAACGTATTGTTCAGCCCAAGCAGCAGGGCTAGTATAAGAATGTAGCTGTATCTGACCGTGTCCGTGAATACAAGGATTGCCAGAGTAAAAGCCAGCAACATCGAAATCGATTGCGTAACAATCAGTATATTTTTCTTGGGAAATTTATCGACGATGACTCCTGCAAATAAAGAGAACAATAGAATTGGTGTGAACTGAAAGGCGCCCACAAGCCCCAGCAAGAAAGGTGACCCGGTCAAAGTGAGCACTAGCCAGGACTGACCAATATTTTGCATCCAAGTGCCGATAAGCGATACGCACTGTCCTAGCCACATATAGCGGTAATTGCGGTGTGTGAGCGCATGAAAATGCCGATCAACAAAAGCAGCTCCCGCATGTCGAAGATTCATTAGAAACACCTGCCCTGTCATGTTCAATCTTGTTAGTTTTCACTGTTTGCTGCGAATTTCGCGGCGTTGCTTCCCATTTTCTCCAATATTCTATGGGCCATCTGTTTCTCTTCTTCGGTAAACTCTTGTGTCAGCCGCTCCGTCCAGCCGGTCAGAACCGCTCTTACATCTCCCTTAATACCCAAGGCTTTATCTGTCAAATAAACATGATTGCACCTTTTATCTTTCTCGCTTGCCTTCCGGGTTATGTACCCCTGCTCTTCAAGCTTCTTGAGTGCCTTTGCTGTCGTACCTTTATCGATCTTTAAATAATCAGAGATCTCCTCCTGGGTTAAACCATCCTCCTTATATAAAGCATTTAAAAAAATATGCTGACCTTTGCCAATGTCATAATCCTTCAGCCGGTCCCCTATATACATCTGACCATATCGATATAGAAGCGAAACCCATCTGGTTATAGAATTTTTGGATTCAATCACACGTTTAGCCTCCTTTCAGGCGGAGTTCGATTTAGATAGTTGCACTTGCCACTAAATATAATACTCCTGAATAGTTGCTGTTGCAACTATAATTTACAGTGAGATTTTCCCAATGAATAAAGTCGGTAAAAAGACCCTGAGCATGTTCTCGAGGGTCTTCTTAATAGTCATTGTTCTTTTTATTATGGGCCAAAAAATAATGTTCCTACAAACATGAAAATAAAAAAGAGAAAAAAGCAGCTAGATTCATTACAATCAGCATTTTATCCAGAATAGAACCCGATCTTTTTCGTGCAGCAATTACAGAAATAATACCGATTGGTGGTAAAATGAATGTTGAAATGAGCCCCATTCCATCAAATTGCTGTCCATTGTGAATATATAAACCATCAATAATAAACAAAAAAACTGCAAAGATACATGTTGAAAAAGCGATCAAGCGAAGATTTGTAATGTTCACCTTTTCACATTCCTTTCGATGAAATGAAATCTCCTACTATACCATACTGATCTATCAAATCCACAAAAATGTTTCTTCATAATAAACTTGAGCATTTCATTAATCAGTAATTTACATATATCACATAAATTATATGATTTACTTCAATTAGAAAAGTACTAAGTTTTATTAGTACCAGCCAAGATGCATTGCCTATCTTCACATGTCCCTTTTTCGGAGGAAAGTAATATTTGATGTAATTGCATGAATGATGCAATACTGGTGTAGAAGTATGTCCTTTAAATGAATTGGAGGCGATCCTGTTGACGGAAGATTTTTATTGCGAAGAGGTTTTAAGCGGCCGTACTACGGTAAACAAGGTATTGGAGACGGAGAACGTGCTCGCTTATCACCACACTCGTCCGTTTTATCCGGTTCATATTGTTGCCATCCCTAAAAGACATATTCCCTCCCTGCTTACACTCGAATCAGGGGACAATGAACTCTTGCTCGAACTCATGGAAGTCATTAAAAGGATCGCGGCGCAGGTAACGGCCCAGCACGGTGCTTGCAGGGTCCTCACCAACTTAGGCCAATACCAGGACTCCAAGCATCTGCACTTTCATGTATGTTATGGTGAACCGCTTCGTTAGAATTGTTTGGTAGTGATCGCTTTTTCATATTTCAAGAGTTTAATCCCTTTACCGAATTGAATGAGATTAGGAATAACATGAAACGTTAGTCGGTCCACATGCTCCATCCGTATAGGGCGAATGTAAACTGTAACAATAAAACCATCATGTCCATCATGAGCCCCATAGCTAATTTCGGTGATCTCGTACATATTTTCATAGCCCGCTTGTGAAATAGTATATTTCTCTTGGATAGCTCTCATAATGTCCACTGAAAGGGACGAACTCATATAATCTTTATACATTAACATCTCTTTCTCTGATGTCTGAAGAGGCGTTATCATCGTCGCATGGGCTGTTGAATTTAAATGAATGAATACACAAAGCAATTGGGACAGTATGAACTTGTGCAAATGAATACCTTCTTTCAAGATGATGATTTGATGGTAGTATTTGCAATTTGCCAAGTTCTACTCGAGAGTTGCGACGACGGACACTATATATTCTGTTTATATACAAATTTGAGGTGACCAACCATGGTTGAATTAGGCGGTATAACGCCCATCCTAAGAATGTTTGATGTAGATAAAGCTTTGCACTTCTATAGAGATTACCTGGGCTTTCAAATCGATTGGGAGCATCGCTTTGAGCCGGACCTCCCCTTGTATATGTCCATATCCAGGGATCACTGCTGCTTGCATCTGTCTGAACACTACGGGGATGGCAGTCCCGGGGCACATCTTCGGATTAAGGTGATGCACCTTGAATCATGGCATAAGGAATTGCTGGCAAGCAGGCATCCTTTCTCTCGGCCGGGTTTGACACGTACGCCATGGTGCACGCAAGAAATGACGCTCATCGATCCCTTCTTTAACAAGCTTACTTTTTATGAAGATATATCATGAACAAAAAAGCGGTAATCCGGGGCTATGTTGTTCAGCCCTAGATTACCGCTCTTCATTCGTTTTCCATCAGCTTGCAAAATGCGAAAAAACAAACACCGCAGGAGAGTTCCAATAGATCGTGACTTCATTCGTTGCGTAGCTGTCCATATGGTCCACAAAGCACTTGGCAGGTGGCTGGCCTGTAAGGGTAACTTTGGCATAGTCATCCTGCAAATGACGGTTGGGACCACCGGCAACTTGCCCAGGAACCGGGTCAGCAACGCCATCACCGACTGAAGGACGATGGTGCGGATTCCTTATAGGGTTTGTTCCATACCCGGTTACATAGCTCATGCTTAATGCATTTCGTCCAAGCAGATAATGAACGTGATCCAGTGCACATTTTTCAAGCGCCGAGTCTTTGTAGAAGTGATGCGCAATCAGCATCAGCATCGCATTGTTCATCACCAGCATGTTGCTGCCCCATATGTACTGCTCGGGAGCAAGAGAGATTCCGTAGCCGTCCTGCTCACTAATTATAGCCAAACGTCGCGCATCTTCTACAAGCCCGCATTGGAGCTTGTCATAGAGCTTGAGATCTACGCGGTCCTTCTCCGTGAGAAGATATGCGATGGTCCCATAACCGCCCATATCCGCCCATCCGAGCTCATACAACTCAAATGTATTTCCTGCAGCCCAAGCTTTCAGTGCTTGATGGTACCGCTGATCGCCTGTTGTCCGGTACAGCTCCGCGGAAGCCCAGTAGCGTTCGTCGTGATCCAGCTTGTCACCGTATTCACCTGTAGCAATCTCAGGCGGGTTCTTAAATCCAGGCACATCTGGATTACGCTCAAGCCATGCATAGGCACGCTCCGCTGCCCTCAAGCATACTTCCGCATAGGCAGCATCATAAGGCTGATAGACTCTAGCAGCCATGGCCATGACTCCTGCGAAGCAGCCGGTAGCCGCCGCGGAAATTGGGGACAGGTATAAGTCGGCCAGATCATGCTCCGGCATGCAATCGAGTGAAGGGAATTGCAGTGTCGTTACTTTATGGAAGACTCCGCCTGTCTCCTCATCCTGCATGTTGAGCAGAAAATCCAGTTCGTATCTGCACTCATGCAGCACATCCGGAATACGTCCGTCTGTTTCAGGAAGCGGCACCGCATCCACAAAGGCATTCGGGTAAAGCTCGAAAGCCAGCAGCAGGTCCGCCACTGCTTTCGCCCCTGGTCCTGCATATTTGCCGTAATCTCCGGCATCGTGCCAGCCACCGCAAACATCAATTCGGCGGTCCTCCTGACCATACACGATGGCCGGAGCCAAGTGGCACGCATGGTGGGTCCATGGAGCGGCAAATTCCTCCTGAAGTTCTATCCCACAGCGGAAATAATAGAAAGCTTTAAGCAGCCCCTTATGCACTTCCTTATAGGGCTTCTCTTCAATGACGAAAGCTTCGGAAGCCCCTGCCTCCACATGAACAATGCGGTATGTACCTGGCTTCATCAATGCTGAAAAGTCAGCGTAATAGACCGTTTGCCCGCTGATTCCCGCATCATTTCGTGCTTTCAAGGTCTCGCCTCTACACACTTTCATCCCCTTGCTGTCTTCTACATAGAAGCTTCCGCCCATTCCTGCGAATAACGCAATTTTGTCATCATGAGGCCTGTAACCGATTTGATTCAAGCTAATGCTAGGTATCGATCCATGCGGATGTGTCACGAAACGTCGCCTCTCTCTCAATCTTACGAATTGTTCTACTGTAGTATGTGCCGCGCTTAGCAGCCAGAAGCCTTACCCCTGCAGCACAGCCTGATCGTTCAAGCTTGGAACGGCCGTTTCCGTTTCCTTCGGAAGCTTCTTCCGTGATATCCACCGGCGTTGGACAAGTATGCCGCGGATCGCTTCATCCATAATCATCGCAATGTATACCCCGTAGATCAGCCAGCCGAAGGTCAAGCCGAATAGATAAGTCCCGCCTACAGCTACAATCCACATACTAATCATACTGATGTACATGACGTATTGGGTATCACCAACTGCATTGAGTGAATTGTTGAGCGGCATGTTCCACATTTTAAGCGGTTGAAGCACCAGGTCCAGAGCCAGGATTCCAAGCACGATTGATACGATCTCGTGATTTTCCGTAAACATCCCGAGAATCCATCTGCCCCCGAGGAACAGCAGCAATGTGTTCACAACCACCACAATTTCGCCCCAGAACAATGCTTTGTACGCGCTTCTGTACGCCTGGTTCATCTTCCCAGCGCCATATAAGTGCGCTACTTGAATTTGCACAGCCATCGCAAACGACCATCCCGCCATAAACGAGAACGATTCCATCGTGTTCAGATACGTTCTTGCAGCTAGCTGCTCCGCGCCCATCGTCGCCACGATCGAGAAAATAACGACCTGCGATACGGTCCAGGACGCCGAGCTGAGCGCCATCGGAAATCCCACCTTCGCCACTTCCTTTAGTAGCGGACGGTCAAACACTCTGTAATCACTGAACTTAATCGTTCCTGCAAAAGACTTGCGAAAAATAACATACAGCACCGCGAGAGCCGCGAGCCTGCTTCCGACAGTCGACAGTGACACACCAAAGAGTCCCCACTGCGGCATGCCAAAAGCACCAAAAATAAACACATAATTGCCAAAAATGTGGATGATATTCATTCCGATTGCGACAAGCATCGGCCCTTTTGTGTTGCCAGTGCTGCGAATGACTGTACCAAGCGTGAGTACTGCGGACATGACAATAGTTCCGCTTCCTACAATCCCGATATACTGCCGAGTCATCCCATGCAAGGCTTCCGGAACCTGCAGCATCGTGACAAACGATCCCGCACCGAAATACAACAGCAAACTGACCACAACACCAAGCCCCAGCGTGAGTGAGAAAGCCATGGCAGCAACTGTCTTGGCATCCTTGACTTTACCCGCTCAAGCTTCTGGGAAATCACGATTCCCGCACCGCTGCTAATAAGCACAAACAGCATAATCACTGCCTGAAAAAACTGATTGCTGATCCCTACGACAGCCACCGCATCATCCGAAATACGGCTTACCATCAAAGTATCAGCGGTGCCGATCATGAATTGTAAGAACAATTCAATCATGATAGGCCAAACAAGACCAAATAACGTCATTTTCTTTCCGGTTTCCATCTACGTCTCTATCCTCTTCTGCAGCTTTCTATGTAGGTTGTATGTCTCAAAAATAAACACGCGTTCGCATTAGAGTAAACGAATGATGAAGCAGGCGAGGCTTGCCCTCATCCGGTTTATCTTCATCTCATCCAACTCTATGTGAACGCGTGTTCACTCTCTGATTCTATCTTATCAACTATCTCCTTAAAGTCAATCCTTAAAATATTGGTTTTTCCGCTATGCTTGCAGTGCTTTCATCCGGTAAAATTCACCGCGGCGAGCCATCAGTTCTTCGTAGGATCCCATCTCCGATATTTGCCCTTTGCTCATCACCACAATACGATCCGCATCACGAATCGTCGACAAGCGATGCGCTACGATAAATGTTGTTCGCCCTTGAATCAATCTCTTCATCGCATTCTGTACATGATGCTCGGATTTGTTATCCAGCGCTGAGGTTGCTTCATCCAAAATAATAATGCGCGGATCACGGATGAGTGCTCTTGCGATCGCAATACGCTGACGCTGTCCGCCTGAAAGCTTGCCCCCGTGCTCGCCGATTCTCGTATCGATGCCTTCCGGCAGGCCTTCAACGACCTCGCGAAGGTTGGTCATATCGATGACTTCCCAGATTTGTTCGTCCGTGATGCCCTTCAAGCCGTACGCAATATTCTCACGAATCGTCCCCGAGAACAAAATGTTGTTCTGCAGCACTACAGCGAGGGATTTGCGATAACGGCGAATATCCAGCTCCTCCATAGGCACGCCGTCAATAAGAATGCTCCCGCTTGTCGGCTTGTAGAACCCGATCAGCAAATTGAGAATCGTAGACTTGCCCGCACCGGATTCGCCGATGAACGCGATACATTCGCCCGGACGAACATCAAGAGTCAAATTATTTAACACGTGTTTATTGGACTCCCTGTATTGGAACTGAACCTGCTTAAAGCTCACTTCTCCGCGAACTTGATCCAGCTTTTTGGTTCCCACATACTCTTCCGTATCCTTGGAAAATACGATTTCCGTTACGGAATAGATCGATTCCAGTCCTTTGGCGATATTCGGATACACGTTCAAAATACCTGTTACACCCATCATGATCATATTAAAAAAGCCCTGAAACATCACAATATACCCTACGGGTATCTGACCTTTATAAGCCAGGTAGCCGGTAAACAATAAGCAGCCTACCTGGAAAATTTGAATCGTAACCCAGTTGGATGAACCGAAGAACGCTTCAAGAATATCCAGCTTGTAGCCTTTGCCCCGCAGATTTTGCAATGTTGAATCGATTTTGCGAATCTCGACCTTCTCCAGACCGTGCGCCCTCGTAACCGGAATCATCTCCATCATTTCCGATACTTTGCCCGACATGTCTTCGATTTCCTTACGGAACTCCCTGTTGGTGGCTCCCATTTTGCGGCGGAATATGGAAACAATGAAGAACGAAGCGGGAATCGTTAAGGCGAAAAATGCGCTGACAGTCAAGCTGTAGCATAAGGTTATGATAATCGTAACGATAACGGTCACAATAGCCGGAACCACAGACACCATGATTTGCTTGGATAGAAACTCGATCGCTTCAACATCCCTCAGCACCTTGGCCTGAAGCTTGCCTGTCTGCAGCTCCCCGTGATAGCTCATGGACAATCTCTGCAGCTTACGGATCAGCGTGCTTCTCAGACTGGCCTCTACCTGGCGGATTGCTTTGCTCATGTAGCTGACGTACAAGCTGTGCGTGGGCACGTTTTGCACGAGGATAACAGCAAGAACAATCATGCTGACCCATAATTCTTTCAATTCATGTTTCTGCGGCTCGCTGGCAAAATTAATGATCTTGGCCGTAATAATCGGCAGCACCCAGGTCGGCGAATGCTTGATCAAAAAGAAAAAGCCCGACAACGCGATTTTCGAATAATTGCCCTTATACATGGCGGTTAATATCGCTAGCGGCTTTTTATTCGTCAATCCCTCGTCCTCCAGCAGATTGCCTAAATCAGGCTGCATGTGAACTAGCCCCCTAACCTTTCTCAAATTATATACTCGACCTCTACTATAAGGCCGATGCACTAGAGGCGCAAGCATCTTTTCGGCTATTTAGTAATAGGAAAAAAGCCGCCATCCTCCGGGTACATGGTGTCCCAAGGAATAGCGGCTGATATTGATTGCTAAGCGTAGTGCCGGTACTTTGACTGCTTATTCTTGTGAAAACAGTCTAAAAATCATCACAGCTGCCTGTGCTCTGGAAGCATTGGCTTTAGGAGCAAAGCTGCCGTCTTCCATGCCGTTAATGATACCTGCTGTTTGAATTTCCTTCACAGCGGCTTGAGCATAAGCTGCAATTTCAGCTTGATCCGTGAATGCCGCAGACTGGCTTCCTCGAGCTAATGTCAGGTTCAGTTTCTGGCTGATCCGGTAAACCATGACAGCCATATCCTCGCGGGTGATGTTATCATTCACACCGAACGTACCGTCTTCTTTGCCATTCACGATACCGAGCTTCTGGGCGCTCGCAATCGCGCTTGTGTACCACTCGCCTTGCTGAACATCTGTAAATGCAGCTGTCGCTGTCGCATCAGCCAAGTCGAAGGTATCGATCAGCATTTTGATGAATTGCGCTCTTGTTACGTTACCTGTCGGCTCAAACTTGCCGCCGCCGATCCCGTTCACTGTGCCTCTGGCAGCAAGAGCTTCAATCGCATCTTCCGCCCATGCTGCATCCGCTGTGTCATTAAAACTTGCTTGAACATAAGCCGCTGCATACGTGCTAAAATGCTTCGCTGTAAATTCAACTTTGCCGGATTCTGGATTGTATTTACCGTTCTTCACAATCTCAAGCTGACCTGCTCCGTCAATGTAGTAAATCACCACGTTATTTGGCTTCTCGCCTGCTTTCAATTCATAAGGAATGCCGACTTGGACGCTCTCGCCGTTAAAGCTGCTGATCGTCTTGCCATCCACATTCAAGCTGAAATTGTAAATCGCGTTTCCGTTCAGCTGACCTTGTACAGAGGATGGAAGCGTAGAAGGATCTACCGACTCCACTGTAAGTTGCACATTCGTCGCCGATGCGCCTCCGTTCTCGCTGATGACGTTCGGGCTGATTGTTACGGTTGCCAATCCGGCATCGATTTGAATGGATTTCAAACTGTTGTCAGCTAAAATCTCTTGAGCAGGAAGATCAACTTTTACCTGCTTCGTGCCCGCATCCGGATTCAATACAATTGCAATCTTGTGATCTGTCGCAGTAGTCAGTGCGGACTTGATATCATCCGCCTTGACGGATATCGCTGCATGACCGTTTGCATCTGTCGTCGTTGGAATACTTACTTTGCCTCCATCCGTCGTGGTGCTAGGCGCGGAAGAACCGCCTGAGGAACCAGAGCCGGAACCGGAAGATCCGTTAGATTTCTTCGTCACCGTGACCGCAGCCGTAGCTTCTTTACCGCCGTCAGCTGTCACTACCGTTAAGGTTGCTGTACCTCTGCCAACTGCCGTTACTGTACCATTAGCGTCAACCGTTGCAACGGCCGGATCGCTAGATGTCCAAGTCACTTCGTCATTTGTAACGAATTCCGGTTGGAAATTCGCTTTCAATTGGCCGATTGCTCCCACAGTCAGGGATAGCTGCGCAGGATCAATGGATACTCCTGTCACCGCCACATAAGCGCCGCTAGTAGAAACGAACTTGACGAAGCTGTCCAGCATACCGTCTTTCGTCGTAATGGCGCGAATGATTTTTACATCCGCCACGCTGATCGGTGCGCTGTATACAGGGCTGTCGATCGTAGGCAGCGTACCGTCGGTCGTATAATGAATCGCTGCTCCTTCTATATCCGTTGTCAGCGTTACCGATTGAGCCGTGATGATCGCTTTTGGTGAAGCGGCCTTCACTTGTACAACCTCCGGAGTTCCCGGTTCGATGATCAAATAATCGAAGTTAAAACCGTCGCCGTTATCCTCGATGCGAAGTGTTTGGACACCTGCGTTGAGCTGTACGACAACCGAGGCTTCCTGATAATTGCCCCAGCCTCCTGTGGATGGCATCGATGTCTGGCCTTTCAGCGCCCCATTGGATAATACGGCTGCGGACACGCCGCCCTGCGGAGTCGCATATTGAAGGCGAACTTTGTAATACCCATCCTGCGGAATGTTAACCAAATAATCAAAAGTAGAACCGCCCACCGTGTAACCAAGGTTGTTCCTGCTGCTGTCATACTGAATAACCTGTTGACCTGCCGCAGCGAAGTTTTCAGCTTCCATTTTCATGGAATTATTGTTATCTGCAATGCTTGGTGTTAGCGGTACAAACGTCATATTGTTCAAGTCGAACTCGCCGCTATTGCCCTGAATACGAATCATTTGCTCTCCCGCGTTCAATTGAACAGCCATACGCGCTCCAACCCAAGAGGTCGAGCCATACAGATTCGGAATGGCATACGTGCCAAGCGTAGCCTGATTCGCATCCTGCAGGAGGAACCCGCCGCCGTTCGGAGATGCCACACTTAAAGTAACAGCATACTTACCTGCAGACGGCACATTAATCTTGAAGTCTGCCCAATCCCCGGTGCTAAAGCCGGTCAGCTTGGCATTTGCTGTATCCGGACTATTGATCGCAACTCCGGACAGCTGGTAGTAATCGTTGGCTGTGACCGGTCCAGGCGTAATATTCGTTGCCGCCAGCTTATGCCCGGTTCCCGCCAGCATCACACTTCCGTTCAATGTCGGCCCGTTACCTTCGTCGGAATACGTAGCAGCCGTCACAGTGAGCGGTGTATTCACGTAATAAGGCTTACTGCTATCCCATTTCAATTGAACGTTCGCCTCAGAATCGCTCACATAGGTGATATCTCCCAAGGTAATGCCCATTCCAGCCGCTTCAGAGCCTAATGAAATACCACCCAGTTTGGTGCCGTAAGTAAGACCTGTTACTGTAAGAGCAAGCTCCTTGTTATCCACATTGTATGGCAGGGAATTCGGTGATACTGTCATTACTACAGGCTCCTGCTCCTCTAGCACGATGCGGTTCCACTTGTAGGTGACGACCGATTTGGCAGGAATTTGCGCAGCGATTTGCGTGCCGTCGCTTACAAGTTTGAACGTTTGTGTCGTGTCTGTTTGGTTGACGACGATAGAAACAATCGTTTGCTTATCCGGGCTCATGAAGGAAACGTTCGTGATGTGATCCTTCGACCCGTAAGTGCTGTCAATGCGGATGTAATCCGGTTTGACAAACTTCGAATAGTTACCAAGCATGTAATATTCAGGTGTTAACCAGTATTGATCAGGGTTGCTGGAATCCTGAACCAGCATACTCGGATCCGGTGTACCAACCCACTGGTGAGTGGCAATATCGCTGTCGAGCATCGCAACCCAGGAGTTATAGCTCTTTGCCCAATTGCGGAAATACTGCGCCATGCGGTCAGCACCCGCTGTTCCCCAAATCGCACGCTCTGTTAAGTAGATGTTCTCTCCTGGATACAAGTCATGAAGCTGCGACATCATGGAAGGGTCACCGCTATAATCGTGGAAAGCCGTTCCATCAATTGCATCACGATTCATGGCGTCAGCCAGCATCGGAGCCGGGTAGTTCATTGTGTCGCTGAAATTGTGGTCGAAAATCCACAGCTTCACATCAAGACCTGCCGCTTGCAGCTTCTGGTGGAGCAGCTTCGCAAGCTCTGCTTCCTGCTGCCAAGGCATTTTCGTACTCGGATATTCGATTTCGAGCATAGGCTCGTTTTGCAGCGTCATCGCCGAGATATTGATGCCTTGTGCTTTGTAAGCTTGAATATATTTCACATAGTAGTCCGCCAGAACAGGCAGATACTCGTCTTTGACCGAACCCTTGATCATGCTGTCCGTCGTCTTCATCCAGCCTGGAGGACTCCAAGGCGAGGCAAAGAACTTCATGTCCGGATTAATGGCAATTATTTTCTTCAGAACCGGAATGATGCCGTAATCGATGTCCTTCTGGATGGAGAAGTGCTCCAGATTCAGGTCAGTTTGGCCTGCCGGCATGTCATCGTACGTGTAGAATTGGCGTGAAGTAAAGTCTGCCGTACCGATGGTCAGACGTGTCATACTCATGCCGATACCTGCTGCTGGGCTGACCAGCTTGGTCAGAAGCTCATTCTGCTTCGCATCCGACATCTTTGTAATATTGAATACCGTGGACTCTTCCATCGAGGTACCCATACCCGTAATGGATTGATATTCTTTATTTGGATTGATGTTGATGGTAGTCGCATACACATCGTTGCCGACTGTTGTCAAATCGAGATTCGACTGAGGTGTCAACTGCTTGGTTTCATCTCCAGGCTGCCATTGAGGTGCATAATACCAGTTCATGCTTTGGTTGCTGCGCTCACTGGAGAGCCAGCTTTGAACAGCGCCTTGGCCGCCGGTCACTGGAGCTTGCGTTGCAATAGGAGCGCCGCCGCTATTCTCGTTTTGAACAGGAGCAGGGCTAAATCCAGTGGAACCAAACCAATTGAAGTTAAGCCCGCCCTTGATGAACTGCACCTTGATTTTCTGTACGCCCGCTTCCAGATGAACACCTTGGGCTGTTGCTGTCTGCCATGTCTGCCAGCCGCCTGTATAGCCGATACCGCTTAGCGTACCGATGGTGCCGCCGCTTGCATCCAGGATCTTGAACCCGGAATCCGTCGTGCCTGAGTCTCCGCCTGCGTAGCGAAAATCGACGTTATAGGTGCCAGCTGCCGGTACATTGATGTTGTATTCCAGCCATGCTCCTGCGCTGGTATACCCGATATCCTGACCGCCGCCTGTATCTGAAGAGCTCTCCGATTGCAGTCCATCAGACTTCGCCGTGTAATTCTCCGCTTCCACCTTCACATAAGGATCTTTAGGACCCGGTTTCTCAGGCATATTCGGCAGTGCAGGTGTTTCTTCCGCTTTCTTCAGCCCGTATCCGTAGTTGAACAATATATATTGAGGAACTAGATTCGATTGATTGGCTACAGGATTCGTGTAAGCCTCTGTGTAGAACGGCCAGCGAACCGGCAATTTACCTGTAAAATCTTGACTGCCGAACAATACGTCAGCCACGCCTTGGCCTTCCGTGCCCGGCAGCCATGCTTCCACCAGTCCCGCCCAGTCGTTCAGACGGTCTGCAATCATCAGCGGACGTCCGGAGACGAGTACCACAATCGTAGGTACGCCGGATGCTTTAACATTGTCCAGCGTCGCCAAGTCCTCAGCATCCAGCTTCAGCTTGTTCAGCGCATCGCCGTTGCTTTCGGCATAAGGCGTTTCACCGATGAAGACGATGGCAACATCGTTGCCGGCAGCACCACGGCCGTGCTTGTTGTAGGTGACCGTCTTACTGCCCCCAACGACTTGCTGAATACCTTGAAGGAGCGTTGTACCTGTGGTTGTAGCACCTTTGGCGCCCTGCCACGTAATGGACCAACCGCCGGCCTGCAAGCCGATATCGTTGGCGCTTTTACCAGCAACGAAGATCTTGCTCATACCGGACAATTGCGATAAAATCGGCGATCCGTTCACTTTGTCATTTTTCAATAAGACAAGCGACTCGCTGACAGCTTTTCTGGCTAGCTCGCGATGATCGGCAGACCCGAACGTTCCAGCCAAGCTGTTATCCGTCATCGGATGCTCGAATGCACCGGATTCGAATTTCACGCGAAGAATGCGCGTAACTGCGTCATCGATACGGTCTTGAGTAATGCCGCCCTCACTGACAAGCTCTTTTAAATCAGTAATGGTTGTTTTCCAATCCGTAGGCATCATCATCATATCGACGCCCGCGTTAACCGCTACGCGAATTTGGTTCTTAAGCCCGCTGACCGAATTCCCATCCCAGTCCTTTGTAATTTGCTGCACGGCGTTATAGTCCGAGATCACAAATCCAGTAAAGCCAAGCTGGCCTTCACCCGTTCCTTTGAGAACGTCCGTCAGCAAGCGTTTGTTGGCGTGCATTTTGAGCCCTTGAATACTGCTATAGGAAGCCATCACCGTTCTGGCACCTGCTTCCACTGCCGCTTTGTACATCGGCAAATCAAGCGCAGTAACCTCTTCTTCCGTCATTCCCGATACGTTGCCTTGGTTCACGCCGCCTTCGGTCAAGCCTTCACCGAAGAAATGCTTGGCTGTAGCGACAACGCGATCCGTATGCGCCAATTGATCACGGCTCTCGCCCTGGAGACCTTTAATGAACGCAGCGCCCATGTCCCCGACTAGCTGCTGATTATCGCCAAAGCCTTCGTAGGTACGGCCCCATAAAATATTCTGAGGGTCGGCAATCGTCGGCGAGAACGCCCAATTCGTACCGGCTGCTTTAATTTCCTGCGCGGCTGCAGTGCCGATTTCCTGCACCAAAAGCGTATCGCGCGAAGCGCCTAGCCCGATATTATGCGGGAAGAGCGTCGCACCGAGAAGGTTGCTATTGCCGTGGATCGCGTCGACCCCATACAAAATCGGAATGCCGAGTCTTGTTGAGAGCGCGCCGGTTTGGTAGGAATCGACCAGATCTGCCCACTTATCGCGCGTGCTGTCCGTTTGTTTGCCATTAGGGAACGAACCGCCCCCGCTGAGCACCGAGCCCAAGTAATAATTTTGTACATCTTCAGGCGTAACGGATGCGCGTTCAGCCTGAACCATTTGACCGACCTTCTCGTCGATCGTCATTTTGGACAATAAATCCTCCACGCGCTGCTCCACTGGCTTCGAGCTATCCCAATATGCGGTGAGCTCTGAAGCGGATTGTGCACCGGATTCAGCAGCCAAAGCCGTTAGTCCTGACAGCGATGAGCTGAGCATGATGCCAGCTGACAGAACGGATAATTTGCGTTTCCACATTCTCATGTGTAACCTCCTCTTGTATGTTGGAATCCCCGGGACCGGGTTAACCCTTCACCGCACCTGCGGTGACGCCCCTGGTGATTTGATCCGTGAACAACAAATACATCAAGATCGACGGAATTGCGATGATCGCCAATACGGCAAACTGCGCGCCATAGTTCGAAGAATACTGCCCCATGAAATACACGACGGCAAACGGAAGCGTCCGTAAGGTATCCTTGTCGATATAAGTAACAGCCATAATGAATTCGTTCCAGCAGTTCAGAAAGGCAAGAACAGCAACAGTCGCAATAGCCGGCTTCAATAGCGGCAGGATGATTTGTACAATCATCCCGGGAATGCCGAGCCCGTCCATGACGGCGGCTTCTTCGAGCGCACGTGGAATCGTTTCCAGAAAACCCGTGATGATGAACAGGCTAACCGGAATCGCGAATGCAGCATAAGGCAAAATGAGTGACAGATACGAATTCAGAATGCCTGTTTCTTTGAAAAGAATAAAATTAGGCAGCAAAGTGGAGTAGATCGGAACGATCATGCCCGCCATGATGAAAGAAAAACAAACGCCCCGCAGCTTCCAACGCATCCTTGTAAAGGCGTATCCCATCGGAATGGAGCAGGCAATGATCAATCCAATGGATAGGAAGACTACGAGCAAGCTGTTCATAAACAGCAGCGTAATATGTGCTCCCTTAAACGCATCCGCGTAGTTCCTCCACATAGGAGGATTCGGCCATTTCAGAATGCTGGAGCCAAAGAAATCCCCGCTTCTCAACAGTGAAAAGTTAAGCAGCCATACCAGCGGAAACAGCTCTGCCAAGACAAGGAACGTCATCAACACAACAAACAGCAGACGGGGAAGCGATCGAGTTCTCATTTCAATATTCACCTACATCTTTCTGAAGCGCACGATTCAGCAGTACCGTCATGATCAGACAGATCAACACGAGCAGGATGGATAAGGCATTTCCATACCCGTACAAGCCCTCCCGAAATGCTTTGGAATATAAGTAGGTCGATAAAAATTGTGTGCTGTCGGCTGGGCCGCCTCCGGTCATCAGATACACCGTCTCCATCTGCTTGAAAGCGGCTACGACGGCAAGAATGATATTCACTCGGACAACCGGCGCGAGCAGCGGGAATATGATGTGTCCATGGACCTGAGCCTGTGTAGCTCCGTCGAGCATAGCGGCTTCATACAACTCCTTCGGCACGCCTTTGATTCCTGCGTAATAAAGCAGAAAAGCGTACCCGAAGCCCTGCCATATGCAAACGAAGATCATACAGCAGATGGCAAGCTTAGGGTCTCCAAGCCAGTCCTGCTTCCACGCTTCAAGCCCCAACCTCTCAAGCAGCCGGTTTAACAAACCGAATTGGGTATTAAATACACTGACCCAGAGCTGCGTCGTCACAAAAGTGGAGATAATGGACGGGATAAAAAAACTTGCCCGCAGCAGCTTCTCAAATCGCCCGCAATATGGAACCACCATCGCGGTTAGAACAGAAAGCGGATGCTGAACAAACACAAGTCCCAAGCCAAGCAGCAGCGCATTCAGCAAAGACTTCCAAAACACCGCGTCTTTGGTAACGATTTCAATGAAATTACTCAATCCGATGAAACGGTAATCCGTTACGCCGTCCCAATCTGTTAGACTGTAGTAGAGGCTTACCATAATCGGAATGAAGATCATAGCCGCAATCAGGATGAATCCGGGTGCAACGAGCCAAAAAATCGTTTTTTTATCACTTATGACCGTATTCATGCTTATCATCCTATCGAAAAAACATGGGGGAGGGAGATTTACACCGTGCACAACTTCCCCCGAATCTCACTTTACTTCGTAGCTTTCGCAGACTTATCGGCCGCCTCGTCAATCACTTTCACAAAGTCTTCCGGCGTCATCTTTAAGCCTTCCAGCTTCTGAATAGAATCGTAGTACGTCTTCTGCGTATCGGAAGAGAATTTGTCCTGAGCTACGGTACCGCTGTACGTCTTAGAGCCGCCAAAGATTCGGGTCAAATCATTCTGGATTTCCGTCTCCTTTCCCGTCAAATATTGATCATACGTCTGAGCCGGAAAGGTGATGCCGTTCTGCCATACGCTCTTGGACCATCCATCCGGACGAAACATCCACCTAAGGAATGCAATGGCTTCTTTCTTGTGTTTGGAATTATTCGATACCGCATATCCGCCGCCAAACCATGCAGTCAGATCTTCCGGCGAGCCTTTGCCGCCTTCAATCGACGGAATCGGGAATGCGCCGATATGATTGCGAACTTCCTCCGGAAAATTCGTATCCGCTGCCATGCCCATTTCCCATTCCCCCATCATGAACATAGCCGCTTTGCCTTGACCGAACATATTGCGGGCGGCCCCGTAATCCTGGTTCAAGAAGCCTTCGCCGAAAGCCCCAGCTTTCACCCAGCGCTGCATAGCCCTAGCAGCTTCCATCGTAGCTGGATCCGTAAAGGTGCCGCTTCGGTCCATGGCCTTCCTTGACGTGTCCCAGGTTCCTGAGGCCCGCTGAAGCAGCGTGTCAAACCAGATGCCTGAGGTCCACGCTTCTCTGCCATCCATAGCAATCGGCACGATCTTCTTTGACCTCAGCGTCTCGATCACGTGCATCAGATCTGCTTCCGTTCTCGGTATCTGCAATCCGTTGTCTGCAAATATTTTCTTGTTGTAGTACAGAACCCAGAAATCTGAGTTGCGGGGGATGCCATACAGTTTCCCATCAAAGGAAAATCCGTCCATGGAGGACGGGATAAAGCCCATATCCCCCAGTTCATCCCTGTTGATCTCAGCCAAAGCGTTGTTATTGATCAGCGGCTTCAAGAAATTCGTATTGCCCCATGCACTAATGATATCCGGAAGAAGATTGGAAGCATTGTACACTTTAATCTTGTCTTGATACTGAGGGTCCGGGGAGAGCGTTTCCACTTTAATGGTAATATTCGGATTCAGCTTCATGTAATCATCAATCAGCTCTTGCTCAAGCCTCCCCTGACCCACCGAGCGATCCGAATTGTTCGTAAAAAAGGAAAGCGTGATGTTCTCACCCTTAGCCGCTTGTGTGTATGCTGCTGACGGCTCGGATGCCTGCACATCAGGGGAGTCCGGGCCTGCTACCTGAGAGGCCCCGCTTCCACAGCCCGCAAGAGCAATGACAGTTGCCAGAAGCGTACAACCCAGCCCAGCCCCCCGTTTTACTCGTAACATGCTCGCAAACACCCGCCTTCTTGCTTTTTACAGATTTTTTTGACTCCTTGTACTTCATTCTAGAAGAGCAGCCTTCAAATTGTTAGGTATAGTTTTTTAGATCATGTTGTACATTTTTCAGGTTATTTTTACAATATTCATGCTTGTATCCGTCCTCCTCCCCTCCTAGTAGCTGACAATTGTTTATTTTTCAGAATCTCTTGTATATTTTTCAGGTACGCTCCAGTCTGATGATTTTTTTGTTGCTTGCGGTAACTATCTTTTTTATGATGGATTTATCAACGTAGAGAGAAGGTTGCCACCCCCGATGAAATTGCTGCAGTCACCAAAGTGGTATCTTGATTTATCTCTTCAGAGAAAGCTGCTGCTCTGGTTCGCACCGCTGCTTCTGATCACGATCGCCATTACAGGTGTCTATTCTTATTCTGTCGCCTCTAATGAAATCGTTTCCAAGATGAAGCTTGAGCAGGTCAACACAGCACGGCAAGCGATCGATCATTTGGATTACATCGCCCAGGATGCGCTTGATATTTCCGACTACTTATATTTGACACCGGAAATTCAAGTGATGCTGAGATCGGACGCCAATGGAGAAAATTACATCACCAATGATTCCATTCTCATGATAAACCGATTGATGGTGACACGTCCTTACTTCCAATTTTTGACGATTTATTCACCTCACTTTGATCCGATCCAGTTCAACAATAAGGGCCTTTCCTCGGCTATCCCCTTTGATGAATTCAAAGATAAGTTTGATTACGAGGGGTTTTTACAAAGAAAAAAATCGATGAATGGAGCGTCGAGGTTCCAAACCATAAGAAGAGCATTTTTTACGGAGATACGAAAAATAAACTGCTGTTAACGAAAATCCTGAAAAATGACCTTACCTTGAAGCCGGAGGGTGTCCTGATTCTAGGCATCGATGAAAAGGATATCCGCCGTTCCTATGCGTCTCCAAGCGACCGAACGACCATTCTTGTCGTCAATTCAGACGGTCACATCATCTCGGATACGAATGGCTCCTGGATTGGCAAGCCCCTTGGTGAGCTTCCTTATTTTACAAGACAGATTGAGGATCCTGATCAGATTGATGCCGCTATCGAGCAATCCAAGTGGGTATTCTCTCATGATCAGTCCCTGCTCACCGGCTGGCACGTGCTTGTCCTGCAGCCCCGTGGCGATCTGCTCTCGCAGCTGAATCGTATTAAATGGATCACAGCTCTCATCTTATGTCTTACATTTATGATCAGCCTCATTGTCTCCTGGTCTGTAGCCAGTGTCATTACGAGTCCTATGAAATCGATTCTGTCGTCCATGAAAAAATTTCAAAAGGGTGACTTTACTCAACAGGTCTCCGTTCAAGGCAAGGATGAAATCGGTCAGCTTGGCAGCGGTTACAATATCATGGTTCAAAGGATCAGCCAGCTCATTGACGATGTTTATGCCTTTGAAATCAAGCAGCGTCAAGCCGAGCTTAAGGTGCTGCAATCGCAAATCAACCCGCATTTTTTATATAACACCCTTAACACAATTGCATGGACAGCACAAAAAGGCGGCGAGCATACAGTTGCGGAGATGATCTACTCCCTATCCGGCATCTTCCAAATCAGCCTCAGCAAAGGCCGCGACGATATCGAGCTGCAGGAGGAGATGAAGCTGGCTGAGCATTACTTATTTTTACAAAAGATGCGGTATCGGGGGAAGCTGACTTATGAGATGGATTTTGCTCCCGAATATTCGGCATTCAAAATTCCAAAGCTGCTCATCCAGCCGCTGATCGAGAACGCCATTGTACATGGCATCGAGCCGCTTATTGATGATGTAGGATTTATTCATGTAACCGTAGGCTCAGCTGAAGGATCGCCAGGTATGATAAGTATAGAGGTTACGGATAACGGAGTCGGTATTCCGGCGGATAAGCTGAAGAGCATTCAGCAGCAGCTGTCATGGGCTGCTCCTCAACCGCCTGTACATAATGAAAGCTTTGCTGTACTCAATATTATGAACCGAATCCGATTGTTTTACGGAGAAGCCGCCATCATGCAAATCAACAGCGTCGAACATTTCGGCACGAGAGTCCAGCTGCTCCTGCCTGAACCTAGGAGGTGAACCAACATGCTGAATTTGCTCATTGTTGAAGATGAATTCACAACACGCGAGGGCCTGCTCACCATGGTGGATTGGAAAACGCTCGGCATTGAGGTATGCGGACAGGCCGGTAATGGCTTGGAAGCGCTCGACATGATCGAATCCGGCGGTGTGGATCTGCTCTTGTCCGATATTCGCATGCCCATCATGGATGGTTTACAGCTTCTTACAGCGCTGAATGACAAACAATTGGACATTCCTTCCGTCCTGCTCACGGGCTACAGCGATTTTGAATATGCACAGCGGGCGCTTCGATTAGGCGCAGTCGATTATATCATCAAGCCGTGTCCGCCCAGAGAAATAGCGGCCGTGTTCGAACAAGTCGTCAGTAAGCTGAAGGAGCGAAGAAAGCTGGAATCGGACTGGAGCGGACTGCAGTTCCAATTGAAGGAGAACATTCCGATCGTGAAGTCCCAGACTTTGCTGGAATGGCTTCATCAACCCAAGCCGAGAGGCGAGAATCGCAAGGAACAAATGCGCAAGTTAGGTATGTCCATCGCCGACCAGCATGTTATCGTCATTGCCATACAGCCCGACGGCAAACCGCTTGAGGAGCTGAATTACAGCCGTAAAGACTTACAGCTGATTCAATTTGCAACAACGAATATTGTTCAGGAGACACTCGAATCCAGCATCCGGCAGCCTGTTGAGGTCGTGAAGGATCAGCATGGCATAACGTCGATCTGCAGCGGCACATTCGACTTATTGAAGGATAAGCTCAATCATGGTCTTGCCCAATTGCAGCGAAACTTGGAAAAATATTTAAAGATTACAGTCAGCATCGGTATCAGCAGCTCCAAATCCAGCATTGACGAGCTTTCTGAAGCTTACAGGGAAGCAGCCTACGCCTTGGAGCTTCGCTTCTATAAGGGGCTAGGAGGCATTTACTTCTATGACAATCATGAAGACGTACAAAGCGATCCTCCTGCCGTCCTTTCCAATCCTGAGCAGATTAAGCTCGAAGCACTGATCATCGAGCAGCTGCGAGGCGGACTCTATGCGGAAGCCTTAACACTGACAGAGCAGTGGTTCGAGTCTTTCCAAGCGGAGCATGCCCGCTCCAGAACAGAGATTAATCTCCAAACTCTTTCGCTCATGGCCCGTCTTATGCAGCTTGGCAAGGAACAGGAACTGGCGGAATCAGGCTGGTCTGATAGCCTGGTTGCCATCGCCGATCAAGTTAACCGGGTTGAGACGCTTGAGGAGCTGTCAGGACTGGTTTATAAAGCGATCCAACAGCTCGTAGAGCTGCGCAATCCGCATAAAACACCGAAGCGTAAAGTGCAGCAAGCCGTTGAGCTCATCGCACAGGAATATAATTCGCCCAATCTGTCTCTTGCCAGCGTGGCCAAGGAATTGTTCGTATCCAGTACCTATCTATCCACCTTGTTCAAGCAAGAGCTGGGGATCAACTTTCTCGATTTTGTACACCAATTTCGCATTGAAAAGGCCAAAGCGATGCTTCAATCCGGTGATTACAAAATTCAAACCATTGCCAGAGAAATCGGCTACTTCGATGAGGCTCATTTTACCCGTACCTTTAAAAAATGGACCGGGCTCTCCCCTTCTCAGTACAAGAAGGAAACGCTCGATCCAAAAAGTTAAGCCCCCTGCGGCAGAAGCCGGTATTTATGCATAAATGGCATACTGGTTTTTGCCGCTTTCTTTTGCTTTGTACATGGCCATATCCGCCAGCTTCATCAGTGTCTGTCCATCTTCCCCATGATACGGATATAAGCTGATTCCGATACTTGTTGTGACTGTGACATGATGACCTTCCAGCACATAAGGCTGCTTCACAACATTTAGTACACGCTCGGCCAAGACACGTGCATCATTCACATCCTGCAGATCAGGCAGAATCATGGTGAATTCGTCGCCTCCCATCCTCGCAACCGTATCTCCTTCCCGCATCGAAGCAACCAATCGTTCGGACACCTGCTTCAGCAGCAGATCCCCGATATTGTGCCCTAATGTATCATTTACCTGCTTGAAGCCATCCAGGTCCAAGAACATAACGCCTATTTTCTTGGGATTGCGAGCCGCTTGAAGCACGGACAAATTCAGTCGATCTGCGAACAATACACGGTTCGGAAGCCCTGTTAGCGCATCATGGTAGGCCTGAAAATGAATTTGCTCTTCATATTGCTTCCGCTTCGTAATGTCCTCCACCATGCCGATAAAAAATTCCGGTTCATCATTGACTCCCCGAACTAGAGAAACAATCGAATTTCCCCACACCATGCCGCCATTTTTATGTAAATAACGTTTTTCCACCTGAAAATTTTTGCGTTGTCCGTAAACCAGCTCATCCATTAAGCGTTCATCAAGGAGCACATCTTCAGGATGCGTAATGCCGGATAGAGGCGTTTTCTGGAGCTCCTCTTCTTCATAGCCAAGCATTTGTTGAAAAGCATGATTGGATTCAATCGGTTTCTGACTCAGGTCAATTCTGGCAATACCTACAGCAGCGAACTCAAACACGGTTCGGAAGATACGTTCCTGCTGCACAACGCGGTAATATAGAAAGCGAATTTCGTACAAAAAAACAACGAGTAAAGTGCCGGCCGATAAAATACTATTTAGTCTGGCTACGTACCAGCCAATGCTGTACCTGCTTCCTGAAAACAAAGTCAGTGTCACATCGAGCAAGGATGCAAGTACAGCAAGAGTAAGCCAAATATGGACAACTGACTTCTTGCGAACGATGAATTGCATGCTTAGCAGCGCCAGCAGGTTTAACGTCCACACGATAGGGCCAATGCCGGAGGTTATCAGTACGCGGTAATTGTCCTTCTGGATGATTTTGGGCAGCCAGCTGTTTCCATAGATCGCGATCAGGGTAAGAATGGTGACAATTGCAATCGTCCCGCATACAGCCGATAGTAAAATTCGCCTCGCTTGAAGGTGGGTGACTTGATGCTCCCCATACTTTCGGTTTATAAGTGTATACAAGAAAATAAAGGAAGGGTATCCGCCATGCCAGAACACCCACAGCCATACAGCCGTTTGATTACCGGCATGCAGCAGACCCGTTTCGCTAAATACGCCGGGGAAGGTTAAAATATGCGGGATCGTAATGAGTCCGGTAAATAAATAAGCAGAAGCGAGTACGGCCAGCGCCGGTGAGCGGTTGACTTGGAATTCACTGAACACCAGATACATCGTAATCAGCTCGCAGATGGCGACTGCCGAGATGAAAGCAGGCAAAAAGGCTTGAATGCTGATTCCCGCATAACGAGAGTACGGCAAGGTGAAGCCAACGACCGTTACTAACAGAATCGCAAGAATTAGCGCAGCTCTGACGTGCTTTCTGGATGCTTGATGGTTGGAGAAATTATGAGTAAAGCTGGGAACATCAGGATTAGCCTTCAATTGGAGACACCTCTCATGGATTTACTTGCATGTAGAAATAGAGTTTGTTACTAAAGATTATACTCAAAACTTGTTTAGAAACTATTAGGCAGGCATTGACGGAAAAGCCTCTGAAGTTTATGATCTATAACAGAAATGCACGCGCGTTCATAACATCTGAATGAAATTCAAATTGGAAAAACGACTATAGGAGGTACACAGGTGAAATACAGACCATTAGGCAATACTGGTATCCAGGTAAGTGAAATCAGCTTCGGTACGTGGGCCATCGGCGGCTCATGGGGAAACGTGAATGATGCGGATTCCTTGAAAGCGCTCCATCAAGCTATGGAAGAAGGCGTGAACTTTTTCGATACGGCGGACGTATATGGGGACGGTCACAGTGAAGAACTGCTGGCCCAAGCAACGGCCGGCCGCGAAAGCGAAATCCATATCGCCACCAAGTTTTGCCGCAGTGCGGACATTCACGACCCTGCCACGTATTCCGAAGAACGGGTACGCGCTTTCTGTGAAGCCAGCTTGAAACGGTTGAAGCGTGAAGCGATCGATTTATATCAAATCCACTGCCCTCCTTTTGAAATTTTGAAGCAAGGAGCTGTGTTTGAGGTGCTTGACAAGCTTCAAGCGGAAGGCAAAATCCGCCACTACGGCGTAAGCGTTGAAACCGTCGAGGAAGGCTTGTTCTGTCTGGAGCAGCCTAACGTCCGTGCGCTGCAGGTGATTCTCAACCTGTTTAGACAAAAGCCGCTTGAGCAGCTGCTTCCTGCCGCCCATGCCAAAGGCGTCGGCATACTCGCCCGTTTGCCTCTAGCCAGCGGACTGCTGACAGGCAAGTTCAAGGAGCAAACGACGTTCGAGTCCGACGACCACCGCAGCTTCAATGAGAACGGCGAGCACTTCAACGTCGGCGAGACGTTCGCAGGCCTTGGCTTCGCCAAAGGACTCGAGCTGAGCCGCGAACTGGCTTGGATCGCCGAGGGCCGCGAAAGCATGACACGCGCATCGCTGCGCTGGCTGCTGGATCAGGAAGCCGTCAGCTGCGTCATCCCGGGCTTCAAGAACACTGCGCAGGTGATGGACAATCTGCAAGCTGCGAACGTTCCTTCGTTTACAGCTGAAGAGCAAGCCAAGCTTCGCGCTTGGTACGAGCAAAGCGTGCACGCGCATATCCGCGGCGCTTACTAAATCGTCAATCGAAAGCCCCCCTGGCAGACTGTATAGTCAACCAGGGGGGCTTCATTTTGATGTATCCATGCTAGAGAAATTTGATGCACACCGGCTTGGGCACTTGTAAGGTCTGTCCGGCCTCGGTCAACAGACCTAATACTTTGTTAATTCGGAACACGACGATCGTGTCCGAATCCTGGTTCGCCGCCAGCAGGAAGTCTCCCTGCGGCGATAAGGCAAAGTTGCGCGGTGTATGGCCGTGCGTCTCCTGCAGCTGCTCGAGCGACAGCGTCCCGCGCTGCTCGTCAACGGCATAAACCGCGATACTGTCGTGTCCGCGGTTGGACGCATACACATAGCGGCCATCCGGAGACAGATGGATGTCCGCGCAGATGTTGCTGCCGCTGTAGTCCGCGGGCAGCGTGGACACGTTCTGAAGCGGCGTCAACACGCCCGCTTCCGCGTTATACGCCAGCACCGTCACCGTGCTGCCGAGCTCGTTCACCGCATATGCGAAGCGGCTGTCTGCGGTGAAAACCACATGGCGCGGGCCTGCGCCCGGCGCCATGGCGGTTTCTTCGTGCGGCGTCAGCTTGTGCGCCGCCTCATCGATGATCGACACGAGCAAGCGGTCGAGTCCGAGGTCTGCGGATACCGCGAAGCGGTTCCGCGGGTCCGGCACGATTGAGTGCGCGTGCGCGTGCTCCTGCCGAGCCGCGTTCGGACCGAGCGTGCCTTGGTGTTGAATCAGCTGGCTATGCTTGCCAAGACTGCCGTCCGTTGTAACCGGAAACACCGTCACATTCCCAGCCAGGTAGTTGGCCACATAGACACTTTGTCCCGTAGCGTCCGAGCTGATATAGCAGGGAGCTGCGCCGTGCGTAGGCTGCTGATTCAGCTTGTCCAGCTTCCCGGACTCCTTATCGATTGTGTAGGCAGCGGCAGAGCCGCCGTACTTACCTTCGTATACTTCCGTCTCACTAACCGCATAAAGTCTATGCCGCTGCGCATCAACAGCCAGATACGAAGCATTTTCAAGCTCATAAGCTTCAATTCCCTTATGCTCCCGCTTTCGGTATCGAAGCTGCACAATCGGATTCCCGCTTTGTTCTGGTGATCGGTATACGATCCGATGTACATGATGATTTCATTTTGATTTCGTTCCGTCGTCATGCCTCTCGCCTCGCCTTCCATCCATTTTGTGCCAAAATTCAGCCATAAGAATTATTATAACCGAACCGGTATCCATCACAAAATGGTCTTACAGGCAGAGGAATGCAATTTTTAGTCTTGGACAGCACATGCGGCCTCGAAGCAAACTTTGTAAGCAAGGAGGAAGCCCGGCTTAGCTTCTTACCTAGCTTCTTATTTGGTCCTAGCCAAGCCAAGTGCTCTATGGTCCCACAGTATATCTTCTACAACTGATGCTTGATTGTCCTCACACGAAACAATCAGTATGACTTCTCCTTTTTTGCCCTTTTTAAGTTGAAGCTGCCTTTTGTTTCGTTTCATGAGGTACATGATCCAACTCAGGGCAGTTCCGATAAGAAAGCCTAACATTGCACCGGCAATTCCCCAAATAATGGGGCCTCCTTGCCATACAAACCCTTTGCTGGCACCGATGGTTCCAAACATAAAGGCAAAAATCATTCCCTTATCAATAAATGAAAGTCCATCAGCCCGATGGATACTATCAAGAAGTCTCGGCTCTTTTTTACGTAAATCAAGCGGCACTGCGTAAATGGCTGTTATTCCCTTTTCCTCAAGTTCTGTAATCGCAATTTCAAGAAAGGCCGAATACTCAAAAGTGGCAAATATTTGCATCGTTATGCATCTCCAATTGTAATGAGATGTCCGGCAGGCTGGTAATTTTCAATAAGGAATTGTCTTTGAGCATCATCAAACAGCTTGTTATTTTCTACCGTGTTCGTATAAGCATCATAAATGGTGAAGAAATAAAAGGAGGGGAAATACATGAGCCATTGCTTATCGAGAACAGCTGAAGAGGTGGCTATATCCCCTAAGACTAGATTGTGCAAGGCCAGAATTATATTGGATTCCCATACGATTACAATCGTACTCAGTAAAATAAATGCAGCTAAAACAATACGATGCAGGTACAGCTGTCCAAGGCTAGGAATGCCTATGGACCATACGGCGGCTAACCATGGCTTCCGTTTATCGAGGTAATTGATCTCCAGTGCTCCGATGCTAAACTGAGTAAACTGTCCTTTTTCCCTTTTAGCCAGAAGATAAATTTTGTTCATATCAACAGCTGATCGATAACTATCATAAATGGCAAATAAGTAAACCGGGATATAAAGTGACATGAATTTAGGATCCAACACGTCTCTGGCTGCCTGAAATTCGCCGTTAAATGTAGAAACCATGGCTAAATTCAAATGTATTTTTTGGTTAATAAACATCTCCCACATAATCAGCGCATAGCCACGCAAGTATTTATTTAGGAGCAAATGCCCAAAACCGGGAAAAGCCATCGACCAACAGGCTAAAGTAATTGGATTTCGCTTATGGAGCTGAGTTGTTCCTAATATACTGACGTGGGCCATATAACGTCTGTTCCGCATTTGGCTTCTAAAGTTATCCATGAGTCCAGCGTCCCCCAATCTTACCAATGCTAACCAAGATTATGGTGTCACTTTATGAATGGGGATATGCATTTAATCTAATCCTCCTGACTACCGCCGCAACAACCATGGCCAATATCGAACCATACAAAGCCAACTCCATATCATGCTGCGAATCCCAAGGATCTCCTTGTGTGCCCAAGAATAAGGTGCCGATCTCCGGAGCCACGATCATCGCTACCCACATTTCGATCAACTCGTAGAACGCTCCCGTTGCTAATATGATCATGCATGTTAATACATTCAACCAGGCATTGCCTAACTTGGTCCAGACTTTCAGCGCTTCCCGAAGCGGATATGCGAGCAGCAGGCCGTAGCTGAAGTGAACGACGCGGTCGAAATTATCCCGTTTGGCGTGAAACAGCTGCTTCATCCATACATCCACGATATTCTCATTGTAAGAATAGTGGGCCCCCACCGCATGAAGATATAAAAATATCGCAATCAGCAGGTACGACAGATTCGAAAAGCGAAAGAACCGGTACATGACCGCCAGGAACACTACCGCAGCCCATATTAACAAATTTTCCAATACCCAGTCGTAACGGCTGTATGGCTTTATCGCCAAATAAATCCATATAAGCGTAAACGCGGTGATGATGACCTGCAGGATGCGGTTTTTGCCAAAAAGAATACCGCGGCTGAGCCAATGACTCTGTTCTTCTTCCCTTGTACTCAACATATTCAACCCCTTTACACACATCTATAGGGTTAGGTTACCTCGTTAAGCCAATTTCTAGAAGTACTAAATGCAGATAGTACCAGTAATTTCTTTGGGACTCTCCTTCTCGTCATCACTGACCCCTGGCATACAGCTGCCTGAACTCGCTAGGGGTCATTCCCTCCTGTTCCTGAAACCGCTGATTGAAGTAGCTCGCGCTCGGGTAACCGGCAGCACTGGCTATCTCCTTAACGGGACAGCTTTCATCCTCAATCAACCTTTGTTTGGCATACTGGATCCGGCACAGGGTAATAAAATTGAGCGGGGTCATAGACGTCGCCTTGCGGAACAATTTGCAAAAATAATACGAGCTCACCTCCGCCATCTCTGCCCAAGTTTCCAGTGTAAAAGGCTCACAAGCCTTTTGCTGCATGTGGGGCAGCAGCTTCAGGATGCGATCAATCGACTCCGTCCCTCTGCTTGAACCGGTGAGCGGAGCGGCAAAGCTCATAAATTCAGTCAGAATCGTATATGTCAGAGCTGTCAGCTTCGTAGGGCGAAGTATATTGTTGGCTTCCGCCTCCAGCAGCAGCTCCTGAAAAGCATCCTCCAGCTCCTTCCACCGTTTGAGCGTCCAAAGCGGACGATAAAATCCCTCGCCTACCAAAAAATCTTTTAAATGAGCTCCGTAAAAGTGCACCCATCTTACTTCCCAGGGATCTTCCTCGCTGCTGTAGTACCTTTGCTTTTGATAAGGGAAGTACAAGAAAGCATCGCCTTTTTGCAGCGTATGTACCGTCCCTTCAAGCTCCACATATCCTTTACCCGAAGTGATAAAATGCAGGCTATAGCTTGCCCAGGCACCCTCCTCCCGGTTCACGCCGTGATGGGGGACATTCTGGTACCAGCCCACCGACTCCGGAAAAATAAAAAACGCCGAGTTGGTCAGCGTTGGCAGCATCACATGTCTATACATCAGGAACCTCCAATGACAATATTCCGATATCCAATGCAATATATTATTATTTTCATTTTATATAGCAGCTTTTATAATGACAATATAGTGATACTAAAATATTGAATTGGAGTGTGTTGATGTCTATGTCCAAACTGCGTTGGGGAATTCTCGGCTGTGCCAATATTGCGATTCGCGCCTGCATTCCAGGCATTCAAAATTCGGAAACCGGCGTCGTGACCGCCATTGCCAGCCGTAATCTGCAGAAATCCAAGGAGACTGCTGAATCCCTGAACATCCCTACAGCCTATGGCACCTATGAGGAGCTGCTTGCCGATCCGAACGTGGATGCTATTTACATACCGCTTCCCAATCATTTGCATAAGGAATGGACGATTCGAGCTGCTGAGGCAGGGAAGCATGTCCTGTGCGAAAAACCGGCCTCGTTAACAGCCGCCGAGACGGAAGAAATGGTCGCAGCCTGCGAGAAGGCCGGCGTACTGTTCGCTGAAGCGTTCATGTACCGCCACCACCCCCGTTATGCTCGAGTGAAAGAAATTATCGCATCCGGTGAAATCGGAGAGATTCGAGGCATTCATGCCGCATTTACGTTCAACAATCCGGATGATGCAGCCAATGTGAGGTTCGTCAAGGAAATGGGCGGCGGCTCCCTTTACGATGTAGGCTGCTATCCGATCAGCGCGGCTCGAATGATTCTTGGGGAAGAGCCGGAGGCGGTTACAACCCATGCCTTCTTCTCCCCTCAGCACGATAACGTAGATATGATGATGTCCGGACTCGTAGAATTCAGCGGCGGTGTCGCGCTTACCTTCGACTGCGGCATGTGGGCGGACTTCCGCAATACCGTTGAGGTGCTGGGCACGCGTGGACGCATTGAGATTCCTTCGGCATTTATCACACCAACGGAAGAAAGCGGCAGCTTTTATGTAATTGGGGCTGATGGACGAAGAGAAGAGCAGGTCCCTTACTTGAATCAGTATGCGCTTCAAGCTGACGACATCGCCTATGCGGCTTGGGGAAAGAAGCCGATGCGCTTCGAGCCTGCTGATGCCGTGAAGAACATGAAAGTTATTGACGCTTGCTTGAAATCTGCAGAAGAACGTTCCCGAATCGTACTTTCCTGATTTCCAATTGAAAGGCTGGGATTTCCATGAGAAGCATTACTATCGAGGGGCTGAATCGTCCTGTCTCCCAATTGATTATGGGTTCGGATTTCTTCCGACTCAATAATGAAGATGAAGTACACAGCATCCTAGAAGAATACACAGCCATCGGCGGCAACACGATCGATACAGCCTTTATCTATTGCGGAGGCGAGAGTGAGCAAGCGATCGGCAAATGGCTGGAGGCCACAGGCAGCCGGGAGCGCATGAATATTTTTACCAAAGGCGCTCATCATGATCAGAACGGTCCAAGAGTAACCTCGGAAGCCATTCGTAGCGACCTTATGACTAGTCTGGAACGGTTGCGAACCGATTATGTGGATTTGTACGCACTGCATCGGGACGATCCGCAGGTACCGGTCGGACCTATTATTGAGGCACTGAATGAGCAGCTCGAGGCAGGAACCATCCGCGCCTTCGGAGCGTCCAACTGGACGCATGAGCGCATTCAAGAGGCAGCCGATTACGCGAAGCAGCATCAGCTGACCGGCTTCAGCTTCAGCAGCCCGAATCTGAGCCTTGCCAAAGCGAACGAACCGTTCTGGCATGGCTGCGTTTCCGCAGACAGTAAGACGCTGCAGTGGCATGAAGCGAATCAATTTCCTTTGCTGTCCTGGTCGGCTCAAGCAAGAGGATTTTTCACAGGGAGATACACGCCAGAGATTAGAGACAATGCCGACCTGGTCCGCGTATTTTACAGCGACGATAATTGGCAGCGGCTTCGCCGTGCCGAGCAGCTGGCTCATGAGAAAGGCGTAAGCACGATTCAAATCGCACTCGCTTACGTACTGAACCAGCCCTTCCCCGCTTGCGCGCTGATCGGTCCGCGTAATGGCCAGGAGATGAGGTCCTGCCATGAAGGTGCGCAGCTGAAGCTTACTTCGCAGGAAATAGCTTGGCTTGATTTGGAAACGGAAGTTAGATAGGATCGTCTAACAGAGTGGTGAAAGATAGATGGTCAGACAAACAGTAGGATAGATAGTCAACTAGCGGATATTCAGCCGAACAGCATTAGCTAGTAGCATCCATCAAACAACGGCCCTTAGTATATACGGGCCGTTCAGACAGTTGATACACTGGAATGAAGAGATCAGTAGTTTTCGGAGAAGCGCAGCGGTCGCCTTAGACAGTTTGTTATCACCTTATAAGGCCTTTATTTCAATGAAATAACAAAATGTCAACAGCGATCGGAGAAAAGCTACTGAAGCTTGTAATGGAACCTACTTTATCAACAAACTGAACGGCCCGCAGTATATACGGGCCGTTCATCAGTTTATGTACCTTATATGTTCGAAGCAATACGCTCCTTAAACTGTTCAATAGCGACATCCGTGTCCATCGAGTATTTGCACTCCAGACCGACATAGCCGTCAAATCCTGTTTGCTGAATCGCCTTCAAAATCGGGATATAGTTCAGCTCGCCTGTACCCGGCTCATTTCTACCCGGATTATCGGCAATATGATAGTGGTGAATATGCTCCTTGTACGCAGTCAAATTGCGTATGACGTTGCCTTCCGTGATTTGTTGATGGTACACGTCGAACACCAATTTCACATGCCTGCTGCCCACTGCCTCAATAACCGCAGCCGATTCATCCGACCTCTGAAGGAAGTGACCCGGGTGGTCCACCAAGCCGTTCAGCGGCTCGATTTCCAGCACTATATTTGCCTCCTCAAGGAGCGGCGCGCATCTTTTTAGCGTCTCAATCATCGCCTCTCTCTGAACTTCTCTTGGAATGCCAGGGAGCTCACTTCCGGTTTGTGTAATGATCGAAGAAATATGAAGCATGCGGCAAGCCGCAATCGTCTCGCGAAGACCTTCCACATAGGCCTCCCGAAAGGCTGGGTCGACCAGATTAAAGACTTTCGTACAAGTCGCAATAATGCCTTTGCCGATGCGTTGCTGTTCTGCCGCAAACGTGCGCAAATCCCCGAGATTCCACCATTGATAGAGCTCAAGGCCCTGCAGATCGTGCTCCTTGATTTTTTCCAAATGATAGACAGCATCCTTGCCCGGATAAGCGCCGATACAGATCGAATATTTCATTACCCCACTCCTCCCGCTATTATGTAGAAGCTTATTCTAAAATGGACGATTCATCAAGCCGCATGATAAGATAACCAATATGGCTTCAATCTGAGGAGGATCCATGGGAAAGACAGATATTCGCCGAGATGCGATCATGCAGATCATTAAAGATAAAGGCGCTATTGCTCTTACCGATATCGTGCAGCAGTTTGCCGTTTCGGAAGCTACTGCGAGAAGAGATCTCGAAATACTCGAGCAGGAAAAGCGCTGCATCCGGACTTTTGGCGGGGCTGTACTGGAGAGCTTAAAGGTGGAAGTCCCCTTTTTCAAAAAGATGGATTTGCTAACGGAAGAAAAGAAGGAAATTGCCGAAAAGGCGATTCGTTTCATCGAAGACGGAGATATTATCGGACTTACAGGCGGGACCACCACCACCTTTATTGCCAAGAAGCTGAATCAGTTTAAAAATTTGACGGTCATTACCAATGCGGTGAATATCGCATATGAGCTGATCGGCACCCCCGGGCTGCAATTAATTGTTACAGGCGGCGTGATTCGTACGCAAACCTTTGAATTATCCGGTCCTCTGGCGAACAAAACGCTGGAAAACCTAAGCATACGCAAAACCTTCATGGGTGTCGACGGCGTCTCCCTCTCCCGCGGCATGATGATCTACAACGAGCTTGAAGCAGAGACCAATCGCTGCATGATGCGGAGATCCGTAGATACCTATTTGGTAGCAGATCACAGCAAATTCAGCCGGAGCTCCTTGTTTGTCATCGGAGATGTCCAGGAAACCAGCGGGATTATCAGTGATTCCAACGTCTCCGAGGGATTAATCGATACGTATAAGGAATCCGGAATCACGTTTTTCTAAATCCAAGCTGCTGCATAAAAACGAACAAACCCTCTTTGGCGCTCATCGCCTCAGAGGGTTCTTTGTATCAAGTATGGCTTCGCAGATATGCTGTAATTTGCTCCAGAGGCATGGGCCTGCCGTATAAATAGCCCTGCGCTTCCGGGCAGTTCAGTGTGCGAAGCAGCTCCGCCTGCTCTCTAGTTTCCACTCCCTCTGCCACGACCTGCATGCCAAGGTGCCCGGATAACTCGATGACGGTGCGAATGATCGCATAATCGCGGCTGCTTGTGGCAATGTCCTGCACCAGCGACCTGTCCAGCTTAATGAATTGGAAAGGAAATTTATTCAGCATGCTTAAGGAAGAATGTCCGACACCAAAATCGTCAATGGCCAACTTTACACCTAGCTCCACCAATTCCGTGCACACCTTGTAGGATGTCTCCAGATCGGATATCGCGGCACTCTCCGTAATCTCCAAGCATAAATGGCGGGCATCTAAGCCGTATTCCTGCATGAAATCCGCTACATAATGGGCAAACTCCGGCTCAATGAGCTGGTGCGCGGAAATATTCACCGACACCACCAAATCCTTAAAGCCTTCTTCCGTCCACTTCTTCGCTTGCTTCATGGCTGTTCGCAGCACCCAAGCCCCAATGGGCAGGATAGCTCCTGTTTCCTCCGCAATCGGAATAAATACGGCAGGCGATACTGCCCCAAGCTCTGCTGAATTCCATCTGACCAGGGCCTCAACACCGTATACCTTATTGCTTTGGATATCGATTTGCGGCTGATAATACAAGGTCAATTCATCGGCAGCCAAAGCATGAGAAAGCCCATTCGCCAGCTTTAAATGTTGGTCGGCCTGCGTTTTAAATTGCTGGGTAAACCAATAATATTGATTGCGTCCCCTCTTTTTGGCCACATACATGGCGGTATCAGCATTGCGTAGCAGCGTCTCCACATCATGCCCGTCATAGGGCGCCATGCTGATCCCGATGCTGACCGTCACTTTGTATGAGGTTCCGTAAATCAGAAACGGCCGCTCGAAGCTCTTTTGCAATTTTGCAGCATATTGGCCTACTTCCTCTTCCTTAGCGATATGAGGGAGCATAACCGCAAACTCATCGCCGCCCAAGCGCGCAACAACCCCGTCAACTAGCAAGCCTTCTTCCAATCTTCTTGCAACTTGCTCCAACAGATGATCCCCCGCAGAATGACCTAACGTATCGTTGATCCATTTGAATTGATCCAGGTCGATCAAGAGAATCGCCAGCTTGTCCAGCTTAATCTCGGAAGCCTCCAGCTCACGATGCAGCTTTTCGCGGAAAAGTCTGCGGTTATCCAGTCCTGTGAGCTCGTCCCGATACGCGAGTTGCGAGAGCCTTTCCTCATTCCTTTTTTGTGCGGTCATATCTTGAAGGACGAGTAGCGTAATGACTTGTCCTTCGATTTCCAAATGGTCGCCGTTCATCAGGATGTAATGCTTATCACTGTTCTCACAACAAATCTCCGTTTCGAACTGGAACGGTTGCAGCATCGAATAGGAATGACCATATACCTCAAGAAATCTCTCCTGCTCACCTTCAGTAAACAGTTCGGTAAATACCATGCCTACCGGTTCTTGCCGTCCGCAGAATTGTTTCAAAAAGGAAACATTGGTATCAATAACCTTGATTTGATCATCGATCAGGACGATGCCGTTCGGAGATAAATCGTACAGCAGCTCATATCTTCTTCCAGCCGAGGCCAAAAAATCGTATTTAACCATCGCATAGCGAATCGTAACGGCCCAGATCAGCACGCATAGCGACGGTAATGAAAAGTAGATGGAAATATTCAGGAAGGACGCGACTATGTTCATTGCGATTGTAATGACTAAGTAAATAAGGGTAATCAAGCAGCCTTGAAAAATAAAACGAATGCGTTTCCTCTCTTTAATAATGACTTGGAAATCCTTCATTCGTTTATAAGCTGCATATAGAAAGAAGAAAATCCAGAAGAAGCAGTAAACAACGATAGCAAGTAAAATCATAGCGAAAGGCGCATTAAAGTGCTCTTCTCGCCAATTCCCATCGAACAATATAGAAATAACGATCCACTTCGGTCTTATCAAGACGAGGATCATCAACAGAAGCGGTGGCGTGCCGATCAGAACCTGCCAGTACCGCCGTAGACTATATTGGCTGATAGCTTGAAAAAAATAAATGCCAATTGCGATGGTTAAAAACACAGCGGGATATTTAATGTAATAAAATGCTTGCGAGACCACATTTAGCGGTAGCACGGCAACAAGGAAGTCCCCTACATATAGCAGACTAAGCGCCGCAAACAGAACCATAGCTAGACTGTGCTGCTTGCTAGCCGGGTTCCTCATGTAGATCTCAATGCCTATGTAAAAGAGTACAAATGCGGGTAAAAGTTGAAGGATAATCGGGTACATCAAGCTATGCATAGGTTCCACTCCAAAGTCAAGCTCTTCACTGTGGATTTAAGTTATCATACCCCTGTCCTTTTATCAATCCTTCATTATTTTCCATGAACTTTCAAAGCTGCCCTCGATGCTCTCATTCACAAAAAAATCCTTCCTCCGCGCAGCGATGTCCTAAGCGAAGGAAAGGATTCTATTCGTGTCTCCAACCGATCGGATACTCCTCCGAAAGGGTAACGGGTAGACGGCCGACCGGCTTATCATGCCCGAGGAGAATATGAGCCAACGACTCCATGGCAAGGGCGCGATTCTCATAGCATGCATAATAAGTCGGAACCTCCGGGAATTCCAGCAGATCATACGGATTACGCCCCGCGGCCACGATCAGACGAATGTCTTTGCTCTGAGCTAACTTACGAACGAGCTGGGTTTGACCCGGAGAGAAGGTGGCATTATACGTGACGACAATGACTTGTTTGTGCCTCGCAGCAGCTTCCAAAGCGGTCTGCCGATCTTCCTCGGACGGGTTGATCCCGATGTACACTTCTTCAATGGGCGTACCTGCTAAGTCGCTTAATATATTGCCAAGGGTCCCTTCCCTTTCGACAACTTCGTCGATCTCCGTTCCAGACCTTACCTCCGTCCATATAACAACCGTAGGCTCCTGAATATCAAAAGAGGCTCCGGCATCGTCTTTCACTAATGTGATGCTTCTGCGGCTAAGCTCCTTCGCCAGCACCTGATGCTCCTCCGTTGAGATGTCCCCTTCAGGTAACGGTTCCAATTGATCAAATTGAATGCCGCGCTTAACCTTGCTCATCATAATCCGAAGCAGCGATTCATCGATTCTGGACTCGGGGATGCGCCCGCTTTCCACAGCGGCAATGACCGCCTCAAGCGCAGCCGTTTGCCGCTGAAACATATGGCTCACCAAAATGATATCCGCTCCGGCCTCGATTGCCCGGACTGCTCCCTCCGCAACGCCAATTCCTTCCGAGATGGCCTTCATCTCCAGACAGTCCGTAATGATCAGCCCCTTGAAGCCAAGCTGCTCCCGCAGCAGCCCTGTCAAGATGCGATGGGAAAGCGTTGACGGAACACCGCTCTCTTCCATGGCAGGGAATACGACATGCGCCGTCATAATCGCATCCACGCCGCCTTCAATGGCCTTCACAAAGGGTGCCAGCTCCAGCTCCATCAAGCGTTCCATACTATGAGGCACGATCGGCAAATCAAGATGGGAGTCTTCCGAGGTATCTCCATGACCGGGAAAATGCTTAACCGTAGCGATTACGCCGGTATCTTGCAGGCCCTTCACCGCCCGTGTTCCCATATCGCTGACTAGCGCCGCGGTTTCTCCGTATGACCTCACTCCGATTACCGGATTTAGCCTGTTATTGTTGATATCCAGACAAGGCGCGAAGTTCATATTGATACCCATTTGGCGAAGCTCCTTGCCCATGACCTTCGAACCTGCATAGACGCCAGCAGGGGCAAACGCGGCTCCTAGGGCCATATTACCGGGAAGCAGCGTTGCTCCTTTTTCAATTCTCGAAACCATGCCGCCTTCTTGATCGACGGCAATAAAGAGCGGCTCCCCGCCGCGCTTCCTGCTGATGTCTTGAAGCTTGCGCGATAAGTGCGCCATTTGATGCGCATCCTCTACATTTCGCCGAAAATAAATGACACCGCCTGAGACCGTACTCTTCGATTAACTGAATCATTTCCTTCGTCGGCTCTGTACCTTCAAAGCCGCAAATGAACATTTGCCCTACCTTTTGCTTCAGGGTTAAGGACGATTTGCTGTTCGCCAAACGAATACACTCCTTCTGAACCATGCTCGTTTCAAATCCTATCATTATGTTAGTGGTCCTAGCTTTCCATATGTACGCAGGCTATCTGTATCCAGGCCTCTATGCAAGCTATACCATCCGCTACTTCGCATGAATTTCTTCTTGGTTCGAAGCCTCCTGCTGCTTTTGAAGCTCCGTCATTAAGGTAGCAGGGTCCGTTCTACCGGCAACCAGCTCCTGCATGCCCCGCTCCAGCTTCTCCCGAACCTTCGTCTGAATCCGCGAATCAAACGCAGGAAACGTACCTTTAGCCGAACCGAATACAGACAATATCTGTGCGATTAACGGATTCAGTCCGGAAACGTCCTTTAGAATCATCGCGGGGGCATCCCCTCTTCAAGCAGCTGCCGCTTCTGCATCGGTTCATTATACATTTGGCGAATAAACGCCTTGGCTGCAACTAACTGACGATCGGTTAATTTCTTCGAGAAGCCGTAGGCATTCGACCAGCCTCCATTGATATAGCCGTCTCCCGGACCGCCTACGTCGGGAAAATTCATGAAGCCGACATCGCCGCTGATGCCGGATTTCTCCATATCCACCAAGGGCGTATTCGCCCAGCTGCCGTCGAACATGAAGGCCGCTTCGCCGGCCATGAATTTGTTCTGCTGTTCCGCATAGGAGAGCGCAAGACTGCCCTCCTGAAAATATTTGTTTGTAACCAATGTCTCGTACTTGCTGAACGCCTCCAACATATCCGGGTCCGTCCATTTCTTCGTGCCGTCCAGCAGTCCTTGAACGGAATCGACGCCTGCCGTCCGCACCCAAAGCGTATTGGTCATCATATTGATGACCCAGGAGTCCTTGGCTGCAAGCGCGAAAGGGACAATGCCCTTCGCTTTCAGAACGGCTGCGGCAGCCATTAATTCGTCCCACGTTTGCGGAGGCTGGATCCCATTCTCCGACAACAGCTTTTTATTATAGAAGAGCCCTTCCACATAGCCGGCCATAGGAAGGCCGTAAATTTTGCCGTTTACGGTGAACTCATCGAAGCTGTAGAATTTGTCCCTCAGTCCAAGCTCGTCAATGATCGGCGTTAGGTCCAGCAAGCGGTCAGCCTTCACATAATCCCTCGTATCTGTTCCTCCGAACAGGTCAAAAATTTCCGGGGATTCCCTGCCGCCATCTCCGAGCGCAGCTTCTCAAAGCGGTTCACCTTATCCTCCACGCCGTCGAGCGTGATCGTTAGTCCCGGAACCTCCGCTTCCGTCGCTTTCACCACATCCTGGAGCATGATCAAGCGCTTCTTCTGCGTATCCTTCACCTGGGTATGACGAATCGTAAGCGTAACCGGCTCCGCACTCTCGGTTTGCTTCTTACTGGAATCTGTCACAATCGACGGCCGTGTGACTTTATTGGCAGAGGATGCTCCACTGCAGGCAGATAGGAGGGTTACGGCGGCAAAGAGCAGGGCAGCACAAGACAGCGCGCCGGATTTCATAGGCTGAATCTCCTTTGACTTGTAAATTATTATAGTCGGGGGCTCCTTCGTCCTAAAGACACATAAACCCATAAAGCAGGGTGAAAAATCTCTACTTCCTCTTGTCACGGAATTCGGATGGAATTTCACCGGTATATTTCTGAAACACCTTCGTGAAATAGCGCCGCTCCGCGTAGCCGACGGCTTTGCCGATCTCTGTAATGCTCTTATCACTCAGCAGCAGCATGGACTTGGCATGCTCCATCCGGTGCTTGGTCATGTACTCGACGAACGTTTCCCCGAAGTACTGCTTGAAGAGCAGACTAAAGTAGCTGCTGCTTATGCCAAGTGTCCCGGCAATGTCATCTATGCCGAAATCGCTTGAGTAGTGCGTTCGAATATAATCTTTGGCTGCTGCCATCAGCAGCTCGCTGTTCTTTTTCTTATTCGTCCCTTCAAGTCCTGCATTCACCAGCTGTGTCATCACCTGGAGAAGATGCTTGACGCTCTCGCTCTTATCCAGCTTGCTCCAGATCGCCTCCTCCTCCTGGGAATCGATACTGCTCATTTCCCGGAGCTCGCGAAGCACATGAAGAATCAGAAAGTGCAGCATCTGATAAGCTCTGGCAAAGGAGCTGCCCGGCAGTCCCTCCAGCAGCTGCTGAAGTCTAGCTAGCGCATCCTCCGTTTTACTGCGGTGCAGCTGTTTCAGCCCTGTTACCATCTCTTCAACCAGATTCCAAAGCGAATTATGCGTATCCGCTGCTTCTGCAGACGGTTTATACACCATGACGGATTGGCGTTTATCCATGCTTAGCTGCATAAGGCGCTGCAGTCGGTTATAGGCTTCGGCTAAGCCGCGCATTTGCACAGCCTCTGGGTAAATCACCGCGCTCACGCCGAGCTTAACACTCTGGAGTATATGCTGCTGAAGCAGCTGCACCTCTCCTGAATGGTGGAGGCGCTAGCTGTTTCATGATCCATGCATTCGATCAGAATACACCATTCGCCTTCCCTCATTTGCAGCACGGTGTGCTTTACGTGTTGGCTGCCGAGCGAATCCGCCAGCACATTTCGCACAGCAAAATTCCACAGCTTGCGCTCCCCCTCAGACCACTGCAGCGATTTGTGGGAGTAATCGTCCACATCGATCATGATGATTTGATAGACCAGCTTTTCAAGATCGACTTCATCCATGGGAAGCAGCGTGCTTGGCGTAATATTCGTGTAATTCATGAGCAAATCGTAGAAAATCTTTTCGCTTGCCAGACTTCTCATCTTATCCCAACGCTGCTCTTCGGCCGCTTTGCTGGCCTTATTGGAGCGAATTTTATCTGCTAGAGCGCTTATCGTGCTCTCCAACTCGTCATAATTGATCGGTTTGAGTATGTAGTCACTGACCCCGAATTTTAATAAGGAGCGCACGTACTCGAAGTCCTGATAGCCTGTAACCATTAAAACTTCACATTGCCGGTTGTTCTCCCGCAGCTTCTCTACGAACGTGATGCCGTCCATCAAAGGCATTCGGATATCACTCATAATAAGGTCCGGAGAATGAGTCTCGGCAAGCTCCAATGCTTCCAGACCGTTCTTGGCCGTTCCCACAATGTCGATTCCTAGCTGTTCCCAGGGAATGACAAGCTGAAGATTACGTAAAATATTCGGTTCATCGTCAGCCAAAATCGCGGTCAATCTCATAGCCCTTCTCCTTTCTGCTTCGGGATCACAACCTTCACAGTTGTGCCCTCTACCTCGCGGCTGCATAGAAACAATCCGAACGGCTTTCCATATTTGATGCGAATGCGGTCAGCCACATTGCCAATCCCCAAGCCTCTGCGCTCTTCATGGACGCTGCGAAGCTCCTGAATCGGAGTACTCAGCTCGAGGCGGTATTGAAAAACAGCCAGCTTCTCACCCGACATACCAACACCGTTATCTTCCACATAAATGCCGATCCGCTGCCCTTCATCCAAAGCATAGATCCGTATGAAGCCCATGTACGAAGCGGTCTCAAATCCATGCTGAATGCTGTTTTCCACGAGAGGCTGGAGCGTCAGCTTGAGAATGGTAGAATCGAGCAGCTCTTGGGGAATATCGAGTTCAAAATGAAATTGGTCTTCAAAGCGGTATTTTTGAATCTCCAGATAATTCTTGAGATGCTCTAGCTCCTGCCGCAGCGGAATTTCCTCTCTGCCGTCAATGCTGATCCGCAGCAGACTTCCTAAGCGGTACACCATCTGACTGACCTTCCTGCCTTGATTTTGAATGGCAAGAGCATTGATAGATTCCAGAGTGTTGAATAGAAAATGAGGCTTGATCTGGGCTTGCAGCAGCATCAGCTCCGCTTTATTTTTACGATCCTGCTGCTGCTTCACTTCATCGAGCAGATCGTCAACGCGAACAACCAGACTGTTAAAGCCTCGAGCCAACGCCGTCGTTTCATCGCTTCCGCTCACCTCAATGCGCGTGGTCAAGTCCCCCCGTTCCACCCGCTTCATGGAGGATACGATCCGCAAGATGAACTGAATAATTCGGCGCACAAACACCAAATTGTAAACAAGCGCGCAGAACAGACAGATGAACGTAATCCCCGCCACCCATTTCATGATCGTTTCCAGCTCTCCCGCCACGTACTTCCAAGAAGTGATGGAGACGACACTCCAATCCTGCACACCCATTTGATTCAGATTTAAATGATAGTAGGAGACCAGGGTTTTCTCTCCCAGAAAATCAGCCTGAAAGCTGTTGTTCGGCTTGTTCAAATCAAGCTTACCGGGGAGCAGTTGCAGGACGTTCGCTCCTTCGAGCGCTTGTTTATTATCGTAAAAAATAAGGCCGGTTTTATTGACCAGCAAATACCGCTTGGAGGCTTCCTCGCCCTGGCCGTAGGAACTGAATATTTGGTCAAGCTCATTGAATCGGAATCGCAGCAGCAGGTACCCGCGGTCGTCCATCGTCCAAAAGTCTTTCACCACACGCGCCTGATAGTAATCCCGGTTCCCCGTAGGAAACTCCTTGTATTCCGAAGGGCCGATCCAGAGCGGAACCCCGTTCAAGCTTTGAATTTGTTTAAAAGCGGAGCTGTCGATGAGCGCCGGCCACTGAATCTGACTGCCGCTGGTCCTTCCTGCACTGAATGATTTGCCGTCTTTGTTATAAATGACCACCGATTGCACGGGGGAATAAGTAAGAATCGAGCTGCGCAGCAGGGTGTCGAATGTATTCAAATCGTACGAAGAAGGGGCGCTTTCTCCTTGCTTCCATTCATCCATCGTCCGGTAAATATCCTGAATGCCATCCTTAACCATCCAGAAATCGGAAAAATAGTTCGCTTCCTTAAACATATAGTAGATGTTGCGGCCAATCGCCTGAAGTGTGACTTCGTTCAAATCACCGTATTTTTTCTCAATCAGATGCTGGGATACCGTGTATACCACCGTCCCCAGCACAAACAAAGGAATGATGATAAAGGCCAAAAACCCCAGATATACTTTCTTATTCAAATTCATCTGCATGATCTGTTATGTCTCCTCCAACCGTGCCGACTTCATCGTCTGCTTCAAATCATCCGACCATTTCAACGACTGCGTCGCTCCTGACCTTGCACGAGCTCAGACCTCTTGTGTGATTAAGCCCTTGATGCATCTCCAGAATGATACTTCTTCTCGTCCGAACCGTTACTTTCATTATAGGTACGGGTTTCTGGGGCTCCTAGGGGAAGAATTCCATCGTAAAGGGCGAAAATCCTCTATTCGCTGCTGTCCGCAAGAAGGAGCTCCGGCTCCACAATTACTTCTACATTTCCTCGGAGCGCTTTGCTGATCATACAAGTCTGTTCTGCACGAATGGCCGCTTTTCGAAGCTTGTCTCTTTGCTCGGACGAAAAGAACGAAGGAAAGGTTACAACCGGACGATGTATGATTTTATGAACATGCATTGAAGTCCCCGTGCTGACGAAGATTTCAGATTTCAGCTGTACGCTTTCGATACCTTGCCTCTGGAGCAGTGTCCCGAGCGTGATTAGATAGCAGGTTGCCGCCGCTCCGAGCAGAAGCTCCTCTGGATTGGTCCCGATACCAGGACCTCCCAATGGAACAGGTACGGAGATAGCTGCGGTTAGTCCACCGGCCTCCAATTGACCGCTCCCTTGAAGCCCTCCCTGCCAGTTCGCTTTTAGTTCAAAATGCTGCTGATTCGGCATGTGCCTCAGCTCCGTTCTTTGTTGTATCGATTCTATTCTTCCACTACGTTTCTTCGAACAATTGGCTCCCCGAATCGGAACCACATATTCACAGTAGATACTAGCTCATTGTCGACCATCTATCTGTATTGTAGATTACCTTCAGACAAAGAAAAAGACCGCTTCAAGCCCAGAAAACAAGGGAAGCGGTCAGAATGAGTTTTATTGGATGAGTTCATACTTACATTATAAATTAGATCATAGAACTGAAACTAATCTAAAAAGCTAGATCTGGAGCTTGGAGCTACAGCTAGACCTTAAAGCGATTGATCAACTGCTTTAGCTCCTCCGACATCATTCTGAGCGATTGTGCCGATCCGCTCACCTGATCCATAGAATCAAGCTGTGTGCTTGAAGCTTGCGCGATTTCTCGGAAGTGCTCCGCCGCTTGCGCGGAGAGGCGCTCCATCTCGTCGACGGAAGCCGCGACCTCCTCCGAGCCCGCCGATACCTCCTCCGAGGCGGCGGAAACCTCCTGGAGCTGCACAGTTGTGCGCTCCAGACCGGCAAGAATGTCGCCGAATGCGCTGCCGGCGCCCTTGACCAGGCCAAGGCCCGCCTGCGCTTCCTCGGCGCTTGCTTCCATGCTCGCAGACAGCGAGGCCGTCTGCTCCAGGATCGCCTCGATCAGCTCGGCGATCCTCCCGGAGGAAGCTTGCGACTGATTCGCAAGCTTCCTCACTTCGTCGGCCACGACGGCGAAGCCGCGGCCGTTCTCTCCCGCACGCGCCGCTTCGATCGCGGCGTTGAGCGCCAGGAGATTGGTCTGCGACGCAATCTCCGCCATCACAGACACGATCTCTCCGATTTCACCGGAGCGTCCTTCCAAGTGCTTCGTCGCGGCTGCCATGCGGACCGACGACGTAACGATCGACTCCATCTGCGTTACCGCAGACTCGATGGAGTCATGCCCGAGGTTCGCATCCTTCATCGTCCGCTGTGACACCTCCGCCAGGACGGAGGCAGACTCCGCGATGCGCTGCATGCCGGACGTCATCTCCTCCATGGCTTTCGTCACCTCGGAGGAGCGCAGTACCTGCATCTGCGCCCCTTGTGACGCATCGTGAATGCTCGCAGAAATCGCATGACTAGCTTGCGTTGTTTGCCGCGCGTGGTCGGCAACGCCCCCGGCAGCACTCAACAGCTGCTCCGAGCTCCCCTTAATGCCCTGAATGACCTTTCGCGTATCCGCCACAAGATGCCCGAATGCGGATGCCAATCGTCCGATCTCATCTTTTCGGTTCATGGAGATCGCAACGGTCATATCGCCTTCCCCTACTTTAGCCACCTGCTGCGTCAATTGGGACAAGGGACGGGTAAGAATACGCGCAAGAACTACCACTAACAGCACGCTAACGGCAAAAATTCCCGCCGCTATGGCAATCATCGTCTTCCGCGAATGATCCATCAGCTTATATACAGCGGTTGCGTCCAAGTCAGCGCCCATGACTCCTAATAGCTTACCGTCTTTCCCTTTAAAAGGTACATAAGCCGTTACAGTGGCCCCGTATTCATCCTTGGTTAGCTCACCGATTGTCGGCTGCCCTTCTTCAAAGGAGGTAACCATTCCCGGATATGCGTTATCTTCCGACGTTCCTAGCGCGGAGAAATCATCCTCTTTCGCATCCTTCGGAGCTCCGTCCACCACATACACATAAGAAGACTTTCCATCCTGATCTACCTTCGCAAGCGTGTACAAATATTTAAAACCATTAGTCTCCCGTATTGCGTTCAGCTCCTCTCGAAGCTTCGTATAGTACTCCGTCTCTCCACCGGTGGCAGGCTTGATCTGAGAGTAAGCATCGATGTCTATCCGTTGTACAGCTTTTTCCGCGACCGCTTTTGCTTGCAGACCCATGGAATTCTCAACTAGTGAGGTGGAGGATTCATAGAGGGTTATACCAAGAACTACCCCTGCGACGAAAATAAGACCCGAGAAACTTAGAATCATACGTGAAAGTAAACTATTCAACCTAAAAACTCCCCTTCTTTAGCCAACAGTTCATTTGACATTATTCTACAGGAAGTAAGACTTTTTGCCCATTCTTTTCTATCCAAAAATCAACAATTTTACAAAATAAAGATAAAAAAAGCTGTTTATTCATCCATGAAACCATGGGCGAACAAACAGCTTGTTAGTTGATATTGAAGAATGACGTGTTTACTTGTAGATCAAAACAACGAAAGCCCTGCCTCTCTTCCATCCTTGCGGCTCCGAAGACCGCGCCAGTGAGAATTGCCTATCCAAACACCTGCTGTTCAAAACACAGTACGCCGGCCTCGGATTTACCTGTAAACCAATTGGAATCGTTCAAGTGCGTGAAGAGAAAGGAACATGGAAGGGAATTGCTTTCATCTCGCTAAACAAAATATCGGGGTAAATGAGGTTATACATACGAAGTGCTTATACTTCAACTATATCAATTCGTATATCATATCATGGCATTCACAATTTTGTCAAACTTACAGTTATTGAACCCGATGAACTCCCACCGTTTTTTGAACGCTGCCAATGATCGTGATCGGAATGTCCTGCAGTCTCACAACACCGTTATGATATCGTATCTCAAAATGGATGGTCTGCAATCCCTCCGGCAAACCAGCTGTCAAGGAAAGAAATCTTTCATCAAACAACTCTCCTTGATATAGAGTAGGGTCATCGCTCTGGGCATCTAGTACTTCCTTAGCATATAAGGCACGTCCATCTAGGCCATCCGTATCAATCCAAGCCGTCACTTCGTCTACAGGTGCTGGTGAACTACGCGTCGATACCATAAATATTTCACCGGAGTAAAAATCTTTTGGCGGCGAATCGGTACGATGCCCCTTGGACTGATGATAGTCCAGCCACTCCGTTGTATGAGAGACATCCGATTCAATCGTAAGCGGAAGCGCGGTAATCACTTTTACCACGCGATCTTCGTCATACCCGTCAAACACGGTCAAGGTAACGGTATAGGATCCCGGTTGGAGAAACTTAATTCCAACGTTGAGTGTGTTGTAAGTTTCCATATGACCATCAGGGTCTAGCACCTGCCACTCATACTGAAGCGGATCACCATCCTCATCCGTCGAAAGGTTGACTAACGTTACTTGGTCCCCTTCCCAGACCGGCTTGGGCGACCAGTCAAAATCAGCATGCGGCGCTCTATTGATGTACAACCAAGTCTGAGCAGAGTACTCCGACCATACCATACCATCAGATACCCGGACTCGAACCCTCAGCTTCTGACCTGCCGGAAGATCACGGTCAACCGTCCAGCTTCCTGTATTCGAGCTTGTCCATTGATCCAGCTCCCCGGTATCCAGAATTAGCACATCATTCGTTTCATTCGTAATTTGAATTTCAGCATGCCTGAAAATCGTTCCCGGGTCAGGGTCTGTCTGCTCCCACTGAATAGTAGGACGCAAGCTGTTAAACACCGTCGGGTTATCCTTGCTTCCTGCTGGAATTTGCATCACCGCGGCAGGCGGACTATTCACCATATAGAAATAGGTAAGGATCGTCCTCGGCTTCACGTTAGGCTTTCCTTTTCCCCTTCTTCACACCGCACAGGCAGCTTTCACTGCATACGGCGTTCCATCTGGGCCCTTCGCCCAGACTATGCCCCTTCGCCATGTGAATGGCTTTCCCATTCTCGGACTACTACGGGCTGCTGCCCCACAGCTTCAGCAGGCATTTCCTCCATACTTAGGGACATCGGGCTCGACCGGCCCTTTTCATTCCCCGCTGTGGTTCTGTTGTTCCCTATACTTTAGCTTTCCATATGACCTTAGCTGCCTTCTATGACCCGGTTACCATCCTTTTGTCCGCAACTGGTGGACGTAAGAACTCTAACTTTGCAGGGTTAGTGAGGATATCCCATGGATGAATGGTTTACCCTCGGTAACACTCCTGAACTTTCTTTCAGCCATCTAGCTTCAGGAGCGGCGCTCTTCTTTAACTTCGAACGCCTATGGGTGACGAGCCGTACATTCAAAGGTTTGTCAGACTTTCCTTAGGAGAAAGTCATTCTCAGCATAGTCATTTTATAGCCCCCCGGCTACTTCCTTAACCGCTTCGCAGGTCCAGTTTTCGCCGACTTCACCGAGCTTTATACACAAACAGCGGTGACTGTCCGTGCATATCGGAGGATTAGGGTGTGTCAGCCAGTTTTCCAACACATCAGGTGCTTCCCCTGGTTCATCGGTATAGAGTTAGATTGTTTGGCAACCCCCTGATTTTATTGCGTATTTCTACGCAGATTGTACAGGAACAACACGCACCATCCATCCCAATTGACTCCAATCCGACCATACGGACTGTTCATTCATAACCCGAACTTGAACCTTTACCTTAGATCCAACCGGCAAATCTACATTTACTGTCCAACTGTCGGATAACTTCGTCCGATTCGCTGCAGGAACACTGATATCCGCGCTGGCAAGAACACGATTGTCTTCACTCCACAAGCGAATTTGCTGATAGGAGATCCGGCCGGTATCCTCATCTTGTTGATTCCATGTGATCGTCGGTTTCGTTACAGCCACTTGTGTCGGGGTTTCATAGGTACCTGTGGGATAGGTAAGTTCAACCGTAGGAGGACGCTGACTACCCAGCCATCCCTCATTCGACCATGGGGACCAGGCAACTTCATCCTTAACTCTGACCTTTACCTTCCACTTCTCGCTTGCCGAACCATTGATACGGTACTCAGCAAACCATGACCAAGCTTCCTGCTTCGTACTAAACGTTTGAGAGTAGGATTGATCGCTGCATGTTTCCTGCCCGCTCCAACCGGAGATATAACAAGAGGAGTACATCACCTCATACGCCGTATACGTTGTGTCTAGATCCATATCCGTCTGCGCCCACTGGATGGTCGCGTACGTTCCTGGCTGCAGGTAACTCGGCGTATCATGCGAGCCGTCCGGGAAAGTAAGTACTGCCTGCGGCAAATGGTTAGGCTTCAGTCCCACATCAAGCGTATTTACTGCCTGCCAGGACCATGCGCCAAATTCATCTTTCACTTGCAACCCAACGATATAGGTACCGGAGTCCGTAACTCTAGTAAGCTGGGTATTCGATGATGTGCCATCAGGAGCAATATACCAATATCTTCTCTCCACGATTCCGCGGCTTATTACATAACCCGGTTCATAATGACTGGTAGCTGCGTTGTATCGGTCAGGATCATAGCTGGTATCCTTCCATGTAACCGAACCGTCACTCTCCATGTTCAGCGTAAACTCGGCTATGGGTCTTCGATGAACGATGATACTTTTCTTAAATGTGTTAGAAGCCTTTCGATAAGGGTCAAACGTCATATTGGGGAATTTATACATAGGAAGTGGATAAGGGTCATCCATCGCTTGTAACGTCACATCCCATCTGCCTACACGATCTAACACGGGCTGCCCGGAAGAAAAGCTTTGGCCGCTTAACGAAGAAAGTTCGCCATTATCGATAAACATGGGAGTATGCGTATACGTCCATGAAAATGAACCCGCCATTGGATCGTTTTCTGGATCCTTCATGACAACATCATCGTATTTTAATTCAGCCTTGCCTGTTTCTTCATTCAGAATGGCATAATCTGAATCCCATGCAGCTGTCTCTGCATAAGGCTTCGTAGACATTCCACTGAAGGTAACAAAGCTTTTATCGCTAAATGGTCCATACCTCCCGCCTATTGGATACGTGTTGTCAACAATATCAGAAAAATAATTCACTTTATTCACCCAAACATTCAAGGTGTTCCCCATTGTACGAACTTTGACATTGTAGCTTTTACTATCCTGGAGGTTATACACCGATGATGCCAACACTGTTCTGACTCCGCCAACATATTTAGCCAGGTACATGCTTGAACCATCAAATTCAATGGCATAGCGATTCATTCCATCCTGCATCCGAAAGGAGAAACCGAACTTCTCGGTATCTACTTTATTTTGTTCCGTCTTAAAATTAAACAGGATCTCCGTATCACTAGCAGCGTTAGGCGATATAAACTGTCCAAACTGATAACGAGGTATAATCGGAACTGCTTCCGCAACCGGTCCTTTGTCAATCCAATAAACCGTATTCCCTGTTGGTGGATTATTAGGTGCTCCGCTCATGAATGAATAGTACATATAGCTGCTGAGCAGAAGGCCGTCTCCCATATATTCACTGAAGGGCTTCTCGCTCCTGATATCCGTGCCGGTTGACGAATGGCTCACCGTACCGGCAATGCGCCTACCTACTGCTGTATTGATATTGGAGCATTGATTAAAGATCGTAGCTGCGCAGGTGCCGGACTGCAGATTTCCAGATCCATCCGGATGCATCGGGAAGCTCATTCCTTCCAGCTGCGGGCTCCCCCACCCCCATACAGCACCTGTATCCATACTTATCGTATTATTGATGATGGAGTAATCATCCGTATAACCACTCGGTACCGTATACAATGTCTTAGTAATAAGAGTACGTGTCATTGGATTAACGATCATATTTTGTAAATTATCTTTCCAATTATGAATGAAGCTTCCACTGAAAAAAAGTGAATTTCCGCCGGTTCTAGCTCTCCAAACTAGATTGAAATTTTTATCGTATTTCGCCACATAAATTCCAAATTCCAGCTCGGGATAGTTCCTATAATTCCAATCCGTCCCTTTAAATATGGAACCGTCCGAATCCGTACAAACCTTTTCTTCATAAAAATAAAAATTCCCCTCCATGTCCGTATACGGATTATTCGTATAGTATTGGTTAAAATGACAAGATGTTGTGAGATACCGAGGCGGATCGTAGCTTCTGACCCTCCCTCCGTACTGTTGGTACTTCTTCTCGTAGGTCACGGATATCCATGGATTATTCGTATTTACCGGGATATCTGCGATATCAACTACATTTCCGTACCGATCCACTTCTGCATAGCTATCACCAAAAAAACCATTAGAGCTGTATGAACCTTGACTATCAAACAAAAATACGATGTGATCCCCTTTGTTCAGGGTTGCTTTCGTGACATTGCTACCGGGTCTATCAAAACAACCTATTAAAACACCATCCATAGCGTTATATGTGCATACCATCCAAACCGTATTATAGTAATAATTGTTCTTGCCACTGCTGTAGCTAACCGATCTCGGCGTATTTTTAGCAAAGGTCATATAGACGGTTTTTTCAGTAAATGTTTGAGTTACCGAACTGTACTCGATATTTTCCTTTACTTTGACCGTACTGGTTTGCGACCCGTTGCTATAGTATGGAACCTCTTTTTCCTGTAATAAGTTATCTGTCGGTAGATTTGTATAGTTCAACCAATAGTCGTATGGGTTTCCATCTAACCAATGGTAATGATACGTGTAGGTTGAAAGACAATCACTGCAAGAGCGTTTATCATCCTCGTCTACGGTTTGACTAATTTTGCCGATTTTGTTTTTATTTAATGCGTAAAAAGTTGAACCATAGGATTCGCCTACCGTTTTAAAGTATAGGTGTGTCCTGTCACTTTCGATCTGCGTATCCCCGCTTACAAAACTACCAGGAATGTAGTTCCCCGTCGGAGCTCCATCCTCGTATTCCGCGACTGGCAAAAGAAGCGGCTGTGAGTATGCTGGCGTTGGAGCCGTCATCGCTTTATAGACAGATAAACCATTTTTCCCAAATCCATTATCTGCTAAAGGCGAATTATACGCTTGGCCCTCACTTGGACCTGAAGGATTTGATAGTAGATTGATCCCGGGGTATTGCTTTTCCTTCCCCTTACCGGCTCCTGTCGTTAATGCTTCATTATCATTTTCCCAGTTATACACGGGACTCTTACTGATTAAGGTGTTGGAATTACTTGCTACTAGGGTCCAATTGGAGAGAATATCCGAGGCTTTATATGAGGTTGGCAGGTTCGAATCTGGATTCGGCTCATTGCCGGATAAGTCAAAGGATACCTCTGGTGCTTGGTTTATCACATCCATCACACCGGATTCCGCTTCCGCATATGCGCCGTATTCTTCTATGGTTCTAAGCTTGAATTTGTACTTGCCGACTTTCCCAGGGTTGAAAATGTACTTACTCATTGTTCCTGTTACCGGAACCCAATTTTCTGTCACATCATTGAATGTGCCGTCATTATTGGCATCATACCTATACCACCACAACGTCTGAGTAAGGGTATCTCCGTCTGGACTTGTTGATTCGTTTAAGATTTCATATTCTTCTCCTCGAATTCCTAATGCGGGAGCATTGATCTTGGCAAACGGTGGGGCATCAGGATGAACAATAATATTACAACTACTTGTGTTTTCGGAAGCCAATCCATTGGAATCATACACTTTGTTCAACGTAACTGTGACTGTGATGTCACTCGAACCTGTATTCGAATACGTTGACTGTTTGTTCGTCCACTCGTCTTTTGAATGATCAATGGTTAGGCCCAAGGGGCTACGGCTTTTATCGGCATTGATAGCTGACGGTGCTAACGGACGGTTGGATTTCATTTGCGTTGGTGCCTCACAAGCTGCAATAGGATTCGGTTTGACAACATTAATTGTAGCCGATCTCCAAGAGCTTTGTGAGCCTCTTGTGTCCGTCAGTTTCATCTTAACCGTGTGACTCCCTAATACATCAGCCTTAATGTTACTGAAGCGTTCGTCATGTTCATAAAATCCATAACCATTCTTGCTATCCCCCAAATTTTGAATCCATGGGTCCGTACTACCGGAAAAATCCCACGTCGGGAAAAAACCATCGCCCTCCGGATCGTAAGGCTCTTCGGGGGTCTTGGATTTATCTTTGATAATTCCGAGATCTACGTAGTTGCCTACTACAACTTCATTGATGTCTGGATAGTTATTCGTATTACCTCTCGCAAACCACCCAGGTGAGCCGAATGGTGGGTTGTTGTTGGGTGGGATCGTAATTGTGAAGGTCTTAGGACCGACTATCTTTTCGTTACCACATGAGGAAACGATCTTCATTTTCACATTAACTTGTCCTTCACCCATTCCACCGGGATAGGGAGGTCCGGAAAAACCTTGGGTCGTTGCTGACGACTTTGTATCAACGTAATCCCGTATTATACCATCCTGCTCGAAAATGAAGCCGAATTGGGTCATCTTGCATGCGACACCGTCTTTGGATCCTGTAACGGCTACACCAACAGGTAACATAGTATTGCTCCGTCCGTAGGGAAGCGTCGTTTTTTCAATACTGAAATCCCCATCTATATTCGGTGGTATCTCAGCAGGTGCGCATGTAGATTTTGGGGTCACCGTGATTGCTTTGCTGTTATCGGAAGGATTGTTCTCACCGGTAACTGTATCCACGATGACTGCAACGTTAAATCCCGAAGTTCCGCCGAAATTCTTAGTGAAATTTTCAGTCTTGCTAGCCCCAGCTGCAAGCCCCGTATAGTCATAGGTCTTGAAAGTTGTTCCGTCTATGACGACTTTGGCTTGGAATGGGGTCGTAATATCTGTGCCACCGCTGTTTGCTAAAGTAAAAGTGTAGGTTTCTGTTTTATTTACCTCAACACAGGAGGGAGCTGTAACAGAAATAGCTACTAAATTTGGTACATTTGGTGGAGGTCCATACTCAACTATAACCTCACCATCGTATTGGTTTGTGTATCCTTGTAAGTCTACTTTGAAAGCTTCATAGTAAGTTATAACCTTCGCACCATTTGGAGGTGTATTGATTTCTTGTGTTGATTCTTTGTCTGTAACCTCTGTAAATTGTTGTTGAAACGTCACACGGTATTGACCAGCATCATTTGTATTTGGTGCAACTTCGATAGACGAATCTGGAATTGATGATGAACGCACGAGTCCCTGCTGGCTATTTGGTCCCGGAATAGGGGCATTATCCTCATTCACGTCAGCGGATGTGGCAATAACTCCGTAAACAGCTGAATCAGGAATGGTTACTGCGTCGTCAGTTGTGAAAGGTCTATCAGAGTCTCTCTGCGCTCCTAAACTCAGAGATTGTAAATCATCACCAAAGTCGGTTGAAGAACATCCCGGAAATTTCGGCATATGATACCCTTTGATGTCTTCCGTCGGTGCGGATGAACTACGGTGAAATTTAGCTGGTCCAATATTAGATGGGCCGCAACTTATCTTCACTGGGTTTCCGCTTTTGTCAAAGACATCTGCGTACCAGTTTAGCCCCTGAGAACCTCCCGGAATGTACCGGTACCATGCGTAATATCCCCGTGTCCCTGTAGTGTTATCTGTAGAGACGACCTTTCTTTTCGCAAAAGTGTGTGTATCATTTACCGGTGCGATGTAATCTTTAACACCAATAGCTGCAGGTGGGGTTACATCTTCCCCATGATGCCATATTCTCTGAATAACATTACCTTCCGGAACATTTGTAATGCTAACGATCCCTCCAGACAGGTAGTTATTGGTTGAATAGTATTTTCCATCCGACCCATGCTTTGCTATATCAGAAGGAAAGTCAATCGGAGCAGTAACAGTACTTGGCGAGGCAGCGAAGACTTCCACAAGCTCCTCGCCTAAAAACTGTGTAATATCTAATTCAGCGCCCAATATGACAAGCATTAGAACGCTAATGTACCTTATGCATTTCTTCATCAGTTTCAAGCGGCCACCTCCTTTGCAACAACAATCAACTTATTTTTTTACAGGTTCGATATGAGTAATAGTGTGTGTCATATCATCTGAGGGTGGTATTGCCGGTACTTTAATAGCAATATTAATACCTAACTGAGAGTCTACACCTTTGGGTACGATATACGCGGCCATATCTCCCAATCTTTCTTTGAATACAAAGCTTAAAGTGCTCAATTTCCCATTAACTATAGTGTTCTTAGAATTAGGAGTCTTAAATCCGGTGAAACTCATCGCGAGTCCATACAAGCCAGACCTGTACAAACTAGTATCCTTATTAAAAACTTCATGTGACTTCACCAAAATCACATAGCTATTCATATAATCTTTTACATATGGCATTTTACTAAAATAATCCCCGCCATCATAAACTCGAAGCTTATCTATATCACCGAGCATAAAACGATTTGGATCGTTCGGATCTTCTAAGTCAACCGCAACAACCTGATCAACTTCTCCCTTGTACTTTTGATCTGGTGTTTCATAGACTAATTTTTCAGGAGTCCATTCATGTCCCGAAGGCTGAAGGCCACTAAATGCCGGAATCATCGAAAACAAATTCGTTTTCTTCAATGCGAGCTCAGCATTCGAAACCGCATACTTGTCTGTCTCCAACTTCTGGCCACTATTCAAGCTCAAAATTCGCTCGATTATTGTAACGGATTGGGCACGGGTCGTGCTTCCGTCCGGAGCTAGTTCCCCGTTAGCTAGCCCTTGAATTAACCCTTTGCTCGTGGCCATATACATCGCACCTTGGTCATTTAAGCTTACGATCTTTTGCTGTAGAGCTGGATCCGTTGCTCTAACCACGATCTTCGCCATTTCCACCCTGGAAATTGGCTTATTAAGCGTATCCGATGTAATCGAGTCCTCACGCACAATCCCTTTCTCAACCGCTGCTTTCATATACGGTACATACCACTCGCTTCCATCAGTGCTGCCCGAAACCGGCAACTGAGTAGCGGTAACAACCATTTTGATAAATTCCGCAGTGCTTACGTAATTCTCCGGTCTAAAGGAACCATCACTATAGCCATCTACATATTTCTTAGCAATAGCTGTTGCTACAGCTTTCTGAGCCCAATGATCACGCATATCAGCGAACCCAGTCGGGTTATCATCTGCCATGATTGGCATGGTATGTAACGTAGATAGTACGAGTATTCCTACCGAGATGGTCAAAAGCTTCTTCTTAATGCTTGTTTGATTTCTAGGGTTTGTTTGATTTGTAAAGCTCAATTCCTTCACTACTAATCACTCCTCATTTAAAAATCTAGCGTGTAGAAGCTATACGATTTTTTCCTTATAGCCCCTCATCATGTGGGTTCTACTCCTTCTCCTTTCCTTCATAATTAGCAGGAACAAGTACTCTCTTTTATGCAGCCAAACAATAAAGTCGCTGTTTTGCTGGGCTACGTGGATGTTTAACTCTCGATACTCCCCCATCCAAAATGTGACTTCATCACTTATTGGTAGTATGGCACAATCATTTTGTAAACGTCTACCATAAACTACCCAATACTCCCAAATAAACACAAAACCGCCCGTACGTCGCCAATTCAGCGATCATACAGGCGGTTCTTCCGCTTGTCTCCCCCAAAATACCATATTCTAGTAGATAGTTCAATAGTAGTTTACAATAGCCCTTACTTGTTTACGCCTAGCTAGACCACAAATTTGTGCAGCGAAATTTGCAGTTCCTCCGCAAGGCCAGCCAAGGCTTTTGCCGAATTCTCGATCTCCTCTGTGGTGGATTGCTGCTGCTGACTGGCGGCCGATGCTTCCTGGCTCACGCCGATTCCCGTCTGGGAGACAGAGCTCACTACATTCATAACCTGCTCGATACGCGTGTTGGAGTCTACTAGCTGATGGATAGACTGATTAACATCATCCACCTTGGCATTCACTTTCTCAACAGACGCCGCAATTCGGGCAAAGGATTGCTGCACTCGCTCGGATACCGCTAAGCCTTCTTCAACCTTATTCGCTTCCCCCTGCATGGAGACCACCGCTTGATGAATATGTGTCTGTATGGTCTCGATCAGTCCCGTAATGGTACGAGCCGATGCGGACGACTGCTCCGCTAAATTACGAACTTCACCCGCTACGACGGCAAATCCTCGTCCCGCCTCTCCGGCTCTGGCTGCTTCAATCGCAGCATTCAAAGAGAGCAGATTCGTCTGCGTTGCAATTTCGTTGATAATCTTGACGATGCTACCGATCTCATGGGCGCTGCCGCCCAGCGCTTCAATGACGCCGTTCACTTCTTGAACGGACCCTGCTATTTCATGCATTTGTCCAACAATGGAAGCTACGGATTCCTGACCGTTGCGGGCAGCAGACGTTGCTTCATCCGCCAATACCGCCACCTCTTTTGCGGAATGATCGATCTGTTTGGTGCTCACCGACATGACCTGCACAGCCTCATTCGCTTCCGTAACTCCTGCAAATTGCTTGTCAAAATCCTCTGAAAGCTGCAAGCTCGATGCGGCAACCTGCTTGGCAGCAACTGAACTATGCTCGGCGCTAGCCAGAAGCTCCTCAGAGCTCGCGGATAAGGTCAAAGCGTTATCGGCAATTTGACTGACAAGTCCACTCCAATTATCCATCATGACATTAAAAGCTCTGGTCAAACTGCCGACTTCATCGTTATATGGATAGTGGCCCTTTGCAGATAAGTCACCGCCAGCTGCTTTTTCAAGCTGGGTCTGCAAATTTTTGATCGGACTACTGATCAGGCGGTTTAGAACAATCGCATTTAACGTCATCACGACTATGGCAAGGGCGATACATACAAGGATGAAGCCGTGTGCGTTTGCAGAATCATGCGCATTGCTGTTTTTCAGGTTCTCCGCTCCCTGCTCCTTTAAGCGGATCAGCTCATTCAGAGAATCAATGGTCGCTTCGCTTTGCGGGGATACCTGGTTGTTATAAACCTGATAGGCCACTTGATTATTTTGCGTAGCTTGTTCGATCGCTTTGGCCATGACCTCTCTGTATTTCGAATTGGATTCCTTGAATGTTTCGAAGCTTGCCTGCTCTTCGACATTCATCGGCATATGAGACAGCTTTTCTACCAGATCGTCATTCGTTTTGAACGAAGTTTCCAGCCCCGTCTTCAGCTTATTTTTAACATTCATATCAAGAGTCAGCATCATCTCGAACATGTCCGATTCCGTTTCGGTAAAGCTGATTTTCAATTGATTGATCCATTTCACCGAGAGAAGCCCTTCCTCGTACATAATGGATGACCCATCCGCCATCTTGTCCATATAATAATAGCCTGAAATACCTACCATCAGCATAAAAGCAATGGCGATCCCATTCATGAGCAAAAGCTTGAATCGAAGTCTCATATTTCTTAACAGGGACAAGCTCCATAGCCCCCTTCTTTCCAGTAATTGTATGCAATTTCTCCACATAGTGCACAACCCCATTCTTGATGTCTTCTATTATGTAAGATAACATAACACAGTAATTAACCTACGGTTATTTTACAAAAGCAAATGGGTGCTGTAAAGCGAAAAATGAAGTAAACGCATACATGAATTCGTACGCATCTCTTCATCTTTTTAGTAACATTGGGGGATGCATACATGAATTCTGGATTGGTTCACCAAATTATGATAGGTGACCTCACACGTGAAGTGATAGGCAAGTCAGGCACAAAAAAAGGACCCTATAAGGTCCCTGGATCCGTCGAGCTTCAGTAGCTTTTCTCCGAGCGCTGTTGACATTGTGTTATTCGTTTGAAATAAGAGCTTTCTAAGGTAATAACAAACTGTCAAAGGAGCCCGATACGCTTCTCCGAAAACTACTCCGTTCTAGATTTATCAACAGTTCTCAGGACCATACAAAGTCCCTGCTTTAATCATTGAAAGTTGTTTCGCCAATTCCTTCTTATACGGCTGCTTGAACTGCCTTCAGCCGCTTTCGCTGAACGACCAGGTAAGCAATGAATCCCGCCAGTATCGCCGCGATGCCAACGATGGATATGTCTGTCGATATGCCTGCTTGAGAGATTTGTGTATAGGCGCCTACCCCAAGCAGCATAAGCGCATTTTCAACCAAATTTTGAACCGCGATGGTTTTTCCCGCTCCGACCATATTCTGTCCTTTATCCTGCAAAACGGTATTCATCGGAACAATGAAGACTCCGCCGCTAAATCCAACCAAGAGCAGAAGCGCAATCGTGAGATAGAGGTTGGAAATGACGGTAAACAGCAGAATCGCGACAATCATGATCATGCCGAACACATAGGAATTGTAATACTTGCGGGCTGGAATCAGCTTCGGCGTGGTCAAAGCTCCGATCATGATGCCGATTCCCGTTACAGCCACCAGCATAGAGATTTGATCGACAGAATGAATGCCCAGGTGCATAGGAACCCATGCGATAATGGCCAGTCGCACAACGGAAGATGCCATCCAGAACGAGCCCGTGCCGACCAGCGAGAATCTCGTTGTACGGTCTTTCATCAGAACGGCCAGATCCTTCCAAAATAGCTTTGCTTCCTTGCCATAGTGAATGTCCGGATTGCCTGCAACCCGCGGAATGAGCGTGGTCATCGCCAAGGATAGCAGATAAAGCGCCAGACAAGCGGCAATCGAAATGGGTAGCGAATACTTAGCCAGCAATCCTCCGCAAACAGAGCCGGTCAAAATAGCAAGGATCGTATATCCTTCGATCTTGGCGTTGGCACTGAGCAGCTCCGTATCCGAGTGGGTCAGCGTTGGTAGAATGCCGTATTTTGCTGGAGAATAAATGGCTGCCCCGATCCCGACAATACCGTAACAAACAGCCGGGTCGAGATGTGCAAATAAAGCGATGATGCCTAAAGATTTGATCGCATTTCCTATTAAAAGCACCGAAGATTTGGCATTCTTATCCGCAAACGCACCGACAAAGGGAGCCAGAATGACATACGCAACCAAGAAGGAAGCCTGCACAACGCCAATATAAAAATCCGGATAAGCATCCCTTTGGATGATTGCCAGCGTGATAAACAAGATCATATTATCGGCAAAAGCGGATAGAAACTGCGTCAGATACAAGGTATTCAAAGGTTTTATTTTCATATTAGTTTCGCTCCTGTCCGTGGACTTCATAGTGGGCGGCTAGCTTCCGTAATGTCACGTAATCGACTTTCCCGCTGCCCAGAAGAGGCAGCTTCTCTACATAGCGCAGCTCGGATGGCATGTAAATCGGCGATTGGCCCTGCTGCTTCATATATTCCTTCACCTTCTGAATATGGGCGTCAGGATCATTGTGGTAGATCACGATGCGCTCTCCCTTTCTCGCGTCGGACACACTAACCGCAGCACACATCGCGCCCGCCATAGCGGCTGCAACCCATTCCTCCACCATCGGCAGCGACACCTTCTCTCCCCCGATTTTGGCAAAGGACTGCAATCTCGCCTGAATCGTGATAAACCCCTGCTGATCTACTTGCACAACATCCCCACAGCTGTACCACTCCGGACAAGGAACAAAGCCATGCTCATGAATCAGGTATCCTTTCATCACGTTAGGACCTTTCACAACCAGGTTCCCGCCATGTTCAATGCCTTCTACCGTCTCCAACCGGTATTCCATGCCTGGCAGTATGCGGCCTACGGTCCCTTTTTTCATGTGCATCGGTGTATTCAAGCTGACTACAGGAGCCGTCTCTGTAGTTCCATACCCCTCCAGGATGCGAATACCGAATTTATCCATCCACACCTGGCGCACTTCCTCCTTCAGCTTCTCGGCTCCCGCAACCACATATTTCAGCGAATGGGCAAAATCATACGGATGTGCCGTGCGGGCATAGGCCGACAAAAAGGTGGAAGTACCGAATAAAATCGTGATATTGCGGTCATAGACAAGCTCAGGAATGACTTTGTAATGCAGCGGATTCGGGTACATGACCACCTTCATTCCGGATAGAATCGGCAGCATCGTACCGGCAGTAAGTCCAAAAGAATGAAACATCGGCATAGCTCCTAGCACGCTGTCCGTCGAATTGAAAGCGATCACCGTCCTGGCCTGCTGGATGTTGGCGTACACGTTACGGTGAGAAAGCACAACGCCCTTAGGCTTGCTTTCACTTCCCGATGTGAAGAGGACAACTTCATTTAAATCTTCGCTCACCGGTCCCTTTGCCTGCCGCAAATAATCGGTAAACCCGATCCATTTCTCTCTCAACGAGATGGAGGCTCTTACATCCTCCAAATAGATAACCTTATAAACACGCTGAGCTTCTTCTACGAAATCTGCTAATCCGGCTTTTTCTACAAATGCCCTTGATGTTAAAATGCTCCTCACACCCGCTGTTTCACATGCATCCAGCATGGTCATCTTACCGGCGGAGTAGTTCAATAGGGCAGGAACCAAGCCCAAACGGAACATAGCGAACAAAGTAATAACTTGTGCCGCGGAATTCGGCAGCAGAACGGCTGTGTACTTTTGCCCCGACAATACCGGTTTTAATCGCGCAGCCATCGTATAGGTGCTCAGAATAAGCTTCTTATAAGTCAAATTCGTGCTGCTGACCATATCCTCACAGATCGGAAAGAAGAACCATGCAGCTTGGCTGCAGCCAGCAGCTCATTAAATAAATTCAGCTCCTGCTTCATTCGGCTGGCAAACAGATGGTTCTGCATCTGGGTTCGGATCGTTTCGGTGGCCCGTTCTTTTTGAACTCGCATCGAATCCTGGCCTTGCAGCTCCACTTGAAAAGGCTTCCCGATCACAATACTCACAGCTGGAAACATACGCTGCTTCAGCTTCCCTTTCATATAAGAGAGCTTGGAATACTCAAGTCCATGAATGGCTATGGGCACCATCAGCGCTTGAGATTTTAGAGCAATGTAACCAATTCCCCCGTACACTTTCATCATCGCGCCATTCGTGGTGATTCGTCCTTCTGGGAAAACGACAAGCGGCGTTCCTTGCTGTACGGTTTTGAGCATTTTTCGAACGGAATAGGGATTCAAGGGATCAACGGGAATATGGGTACGAAACATAAGAAGCCAGGCGAATCGTTTGGCAATCTGGGTGTTGACGACAAAAGCGGCTTCCTTAGGCAAATATAAAGCAAGTAGAACGGCATCCAATAAGGACACATGGTTCGGTATCATCACGGTATGTTTGTTAAAATCAAGGTTCTCGAGGCCCTCCACTCGTAGGCGGAACAAGCTACGCAGTAAAGGACGCAAACAGGGAAGAAGCAATCTGAAAATGATCGCAAACAGTTGCTTGAGCATATGGCATCCTCCTAAACAGCCGGGTCATTTGCGCCTAGTCTTGAAGGCACATCTTATTACCAGGTCTTAATTACATTGTATGCAATTCAGCCGTTTCGTGTAGTACTAACTTTGGGTAGTACCGGAGCCAATGCCCATTTAGTAAGAAAGCCTCAGGTCGTCGAATCACCTAAGGCTGCTGCTCTACTACTTGCAAGTCAAGCAAGCTCTTCTATGTATGTCTGCTACCAATCACATCCGCCAAACGCGCCGGAAAATCCGTAATGATACCGGAAACGCCAGCCTCAATCAAACGTCGATACTCCTCTTCCCGATTTACCGTGTAGGGATATACGTGCAAACCTTTTTCCACAGCAAGCTTAATATCTGATGCTCCGATTCCCTCATAGTGCGGGTGCAACGAATAGACCTCTACGCCTAACAGCTCGGCATAGGCCGAATGATCAATCAGGTTCGCCGCATAGAGAAGCCCCACTTGAAGCTCAGGCTCAGATACCTTCAACCGCTTGATGCATTTATGGTCAAAGGAAGACACGACCACATCCTGCATCCGGCCGCTCCTGCGCAAAAAGGACAGCAGCACATGCTCCATTCTTCCCTCATACGCATGCTTGACCTCTACATTAATCAGCTTGCCTTCCGGCACCGCTTCAAAAACCTCGCGCAGCGTAGGAACGCGCTCACCGCGGAACGCATCCCCAAACCAAGCCCCCGCATCCAGTTGTTGAATGGACTCCAAGGACTGCTGAACGATATAGCCCGTTCCATTTGTCGTCCGATTCAGAGTCGGATCGTGGCACACTACGATCTGCCCGTCCTGCGTCAAGTGGACATCCAATTCAATACCGTCTGCTCCTTGCTTCAAAGCAAGCTCGAAGGATGCCAATGTATTCTCGGGCGCTTCGCCAGCGGCCCCTCTATGACCGATAATCAAAGGTCGCTTCACTTGGTTCATACTCACACTCCTGCTTCGTTAGAATTTACCAGTGATTCATTATAGATGAATTCTATTCGCTATGCCCAGTTAAGATTTTATAAACCAAAATCACCGGGTGGAAGCCTCGAATTTGGCTCGCCAAATGAAGGGCCTTCCTTGAATTTCCATCATCTGATGGTGCTGCGATTAGCGGCATATTGTGTGTCTAATCCGCCTATTCAAAAAGCAATCATGCTGCATGTGTGCGGCAATGCTGCCTTTACCTGGCATATATCAAATACGTCTGACCCGCCTGCACGGTAAAGCTTGTCACAGATGGCTCACCGCTCTCCACTGCATCAGCAAGCTTAACCATAGTACCGTCAGCAGCTTCAATCCGGATCAGACCTGAGCACCGAAGCTTGCAAATCCCCGTCTGCTCGGCACGTATGACTGCGTGCTGCAATCTGCCTCCTTGCCACTGCATATCAATCTCCATGCCGCCCCTTGCCCGCAAGCCTTTCACCGAGCCATTGCTCCATGCCTTAGGTAGCGCAGGCAGCAGCCTGATTTCACCGTTATGGCTCTGCACAAGCATCTCCACCATACCGGCCGTTCCACCAAAATTACCGTCAATCTGAAACGGAGGATGTGCGTCGAACAGGTTCGGATACGAGGATTTTGCCAGCATCGTCCTGACGTATTGGTGAGCCTGCTCGCCATCCCCCAGTCTAGCCCAGACGTTAATGATCCAGGCACAGCTCCAGCCCGTGTGCCCGCCGCCATGGGCGAGTCTGCGCTCCAACGAGGTACGTACAGCTGCCGCCCACTCAGGTGTCTCATACAAATCAATTTCACTTCCCGGATAGAAGCCGTACAGGTGAGATAGATGACGATGCCCCGGGGACTCCTCCTCAAAATCACAAGACCACTCCATAAGCTCCCCATGCTGTCCGATCTGATATGGCAGCAATCGCGACCGCGCACTCTCCAGTTGTCCCTGCAGTGTACCATCAACCTCTAATAGCTTCGCAGCTTCAATCACCTGCCCAAATAGTTCACGGATAATAGCCATATCCATGGTCGTGGCAACACTGACACTGCACTTGTCACCATCACGAGTTAGAAATAGATTCTCCGGGGTCGTAGAGGGTGCGGTTACCAAGTATCCATCCTCTCTCTCAATCAGCCAATCCAGACAAAACAAAGCCGCTTCCTTCATTGGCTCGTAGGCTTCATGCTTCAGATATTCCCGGTCCCCAGTAAATAGATAGCGCTCCCATAAATGCCTGGACAACCATGCGCCCCCCATCGGCCAAAAAGCCCAGCTCGCCGATCCGGTAACCGGCGCAGTATGGCGCCAAAGATCAATATTATGATGAGCTGTCCATCCCCGGCAGCCGTAGTGCAGACTTGCTGTCCTTCGTCCGCTTCTGCTAAGCTCCTGAACAAACCTCAGCATCGGTTCATGACACTCGCTTAGATTAGCCGGCTCTGCCGGCCAGTAATTCATCTGCGTGTTAATGTTAACCGTATAATTGCTGCGCCATGGCGGACGTATCTCCCGGTTCCAGATCCCCTGCAAATTAGCTGGCTCTGTCCCGCTTCTCGAGCTGCTAATCAGCAGGTATCGACCGTATTGAAACAATAACGCTTCCAGTCCGGTGTCTTGCTCACCAGCTTGAACCCGGGCAAGCCGCTCATCTGTGGCTGCCTCGTCTCTGGAATCTGATTCGCCCAGCCCCAGCTCTACCCGATTAAATAACTGTTGATAGTCCGCAAGGTGCCGCTCTTTCAGTTCTTCGTAAGAAATTCTTCCTGCTTCTTGTAGGATGCGCTCACAAATGGCGTAAGCATCCTTTCCATTTTCCACAGGGTCCGTTTCGTAACCGTTAAATGTCGTTGCAGCCGTGAGCAGCAGAACGACGGAATGAGCGCCGTTTACCTCGATTTCATGATCTTGCGATATCGTTAACCTTCCGCCCTCAGCTAGTACGCTCATGCAGACCTCGAAGCCCATACCTTTGCCGTCATAGGTAATTTCCGGCCAAATCTGCGATGGTGCTGCCCCGTTCAATCGAATATAACTTTCCGTGGCAGAGCAAGCATATGGATGCGGACTGTCGAGCGAAACGCCCAGTGTAACTTGACCGGGCAAATCAGATTCGATCCGAACGACTAGCACCTGATCAGCAGCGGATAGAAACGATTCCCTTTTGTACTGAACACCATTCACTTCATATTTCACGCTGGACAAAGCCGTATGTAAATCCAACTCTCTTCTATATCCGATTTCATCCGCATCATGCAGGGTTCTAATGTTCAGGTTCCCAAGCGGCTGATAGGCTTCGCTATCCTGAGCCAGCATGTTGGACTCAATGATTTCCTGCGCCTTCATATATTCGCCATTCAACAAAGCCGCTCTTGCGAGAGGTACATGTTGAATCGCTTCCCGATTGAGCTTATCCTGCGGATAGCCTGACCACAGCGTATCTTCGTTAAGCTGGTAAAGTTCCTCACGTACCCCGCCAAAAATCATGGCTCCCAAGCGTCCGTTCCCAATCGGGAGCGCCTCCGTCCACTGTGCAGCCGGCTGTTTATACCATAAGGCTAGATTGTTTGATGGTTTGCCGTCCAACGTTCAAACCCCTTTCTCACCTTGAATGTTATCGGTAACTCTAATTTGTAAAATCTTCCTTCTCAAATTTATTTTAGTATGAGCTCAACCTTATTACAATGAAAAACTCCCCCAGGTACGCAGCTTAAACGCTGTTCATTACCTTAGAGGAGTTCCACTTATGGATCAATTCTTCAGTTAGACCGGCTGTATCCGGAATGCTGCAAAGGATGATGGATAGATCTTGATCTCATACTGCGAACTTCCATCTTCCAAAACGCTTGATTTACGAGCCTGCGGCCTGCCAGATAGTGTCTCCAGTTGATAACCTGCGCGCACGTTCAAGTTCCATTTTTCCGGCAGAACAGAAAAATTTTCCACAACGAAGGTATCATTGTCATAAGCAAACCAACCGGCGCCGCCTGACCCTTGCAGCGAATAGGACGGAATCATGCCGGACGTGCATATTTCCCTTATCTTTGTCACAACAGGGACTGGCAGCTTACGCAGCTCATCTACGTTATCCGGTATGACCAGTGTATAAACCTTCCCCTTACTGTAGTTGTCATACATGAGAACAGGAATATTGTTCTGTCCTTCCAAAGCAACGATCGATTGCCAGGTACCGTTTGTACTATACTCCAATACCGGGTAGGTAATGGTCTCAGCAGATCTGGTAAACTCATCAAAGGTGCAAATGGATGTATCCACAGCAAAACGGCTGACATCCAGCTTTTTCCCTGTGACACGCAGAGTTGTAAACTCTTCGATACCTTTGCCCTGAAGCTTCTCGATGAAACCTGAGGTCATGATGATCTGTCCGCCAGCTTTCAGATACAGCTTCATGCGTTCGAGGACTTCACTGTCTCTTGCAGCATCTGCTGTAAGAAGAAGAGGTGCTCCTCCCGACTCCGAATTTGGAAATTGTGGTGTGGGTTCCATCGGGATACCGAGCATGCCCAAGTAATCGTACAAATGATCCTCGCCCTTAGCATGATGCGGTTCGTAAACAAGGACACCAAGAGGCTGTCCCAGTCTCCCTGCGAGCGGGTCGAGCTTATCCAACTGAAAACCGAGCGGCGGTATGTAGAGAGAATCTTTAAGCAAGCTATAGCAGAACAAGGTCAGTTCTTTGGCTTTCCCGAATACCGTCAAATAGGCCTGCTCGAGGTAGTAGTCGATATACGTGCAGTCTAAGCTGTCAAACCATCCTCCGCCATTGCTGCCCGGCTTCAAATTCTCCATCCAGCGAAGCAGCGAATAAGACGCATACCGCGGAATGTGCTGTTGGCTGATCGCGGGGTCGCGGGTTTCGGTGCCTGTATAGATGCCGTCAAAAATGACCGGCTGCTTCTCCGTATTATAGCCCGTCGCTTGATAAGCCTCATTCCAGTTAGGGAATTTGATGATCATTTTGGAATTCGGATTCACGGCTCTAGCCGGCTTCATGATGAGGTTCTCCGATACCTCTGTCATCAGCTCGAGGCGGAATTCTTCCCAGGAACGGTCACCTTTGCGGGCCAGACAATCGTCGCAGCCGCAATTCGTAAAGAAGAAATCGTCAAAAATAACCTCATCGAATACAGCTGCCGCATTCTCAACAGCTTCCTGGAATTTGGCGCGAGACGCTTCTTCCGTGTAGCAGATGCCGCCGAACAATCGCGAGTAACCCGGACGATAAGCTTCACCCAATGTCGGCGTAATGCCGCCGGCAGTCTGGATGCCTCGAGCTTCGAAGAAGCTCTTCAGCTCCATCAACCGCTCTCGACTCAATGACACGTCGCCGCGATGATTCTCTATATACACTTTAGAAACCTTGAGGTGCTTCTCAAAGAAATCCATCTCTTGGGCAATCTGCTCCAGACTGCTGTTCAGACAACCTGCCGTACAATAAATAGCCAGCTTAAAATTCTCGTAACCCTTCCCCATACGACCACTCCTCGGCAACTTAGATTCAGGCAAGAATATCTTCGATTTTTTGTACCGTTTCAGCATCCAGCACAACACCGGAGGCCTTCACATTTTCCTCAAGCTGATCAATTCGGGTGGCGCCAACAAGAGCACTAGCTACATTAGACTGACGCAGGATCCAAGCTAGCGCAAGTGTGGACATTGACATCCCCAGTTCATTGGCAAGTCCAATCAATTGTTCCACCTTATCCATATGACCCTCACTCAGGAAGTTAAAAATCCATGCATTCGCTGTAGGATCATTAGCGCGGCTGCCTTCAGGAAGCTGCTGTCCCTTACGGTATTTACCTGTTAAAACACCTTGAGCAAGCGGTGAAAAGACAACCTGCGAAATGCCGTTTTTCTCGCTCACCGGAATGACCTCTGACTCAATGCCGCGGTAGAACATGTTATATTGAGGCTGGTTGACGACAATACGATCCAGCAAATATTTATCAGCCACTCCAAGCCCTTCTTGAATTTGAGCTGCAGTCCATTCGCTCACGCCGACATAAAGCACCTTGCCTTGACGAACCATATCCTCGATGGTGCGCAGCGTTTCATCAACAGGCGTCTCGGGGTCATAGCGATGGCAGTAAAAAATGTCCACATAATCTGTTTGCAACCGCTTTAAGCTGGCATGAATCTGCTCAAACACATGCTTGCGGGACAAGCCCTTATCATTGGGGCCTTCCCCCATGGGCCAAAATGCTTTGGTTGCGAGAACGTAAGAGTCGCGTTTATAAGATTTCAGTGCTTTACCCAGCAGAATCTCGGCTTCGCCCTGTGCATATACGTTAGCAGTATCCAAGAAGTTGATCCCAAGCTCGAACGCTCGCTTCGTTAGTTTAGCAACTGTTTCTTCGGCTACGGAATTACCGTATGTCAACCAGCTGCCAAGACTAATTTCACTTACTTGTAAACCGGTTCTTCCTAATTTACGATATTTCATTGTTCATGCTCCTCACTTCAGCTCTTAATCTTATTTTTTGATGCAACGTCGTGTTCAGTACATGATGAGTTGGTTGATAACTTAGGCGCTGCTCTGAGCTGCCGAAGATCCCCATCCCATCCTTTGAATAAACGCGCGTTAATTCTCGTTCATTCACATTATAGATGGTATACTAGAATTCGAGTATCATATTTTCAACCTAATCTATCAATATTCCAACTTTTCCATACTGCTCATTCACAGGAGTTTATAACCATGACCATTCTGCAATTTACAGCCCCTCCGCTGCCCTACTACATCTCAACCGGGTTTAGTATGGCACAAATTGGAAGAAAACATCCCGAACGTTATCAAATCGGGGAATTTGATCTGCTCGTTGTTAATAAAGGCTGCCTCTATGTAGGCGAAGAAGACAAGCATTATGAGGTATCCGAAGGTCATGCGCTAGTCCTCCGGCCGGATCTTCATCATTATCCCACGGAAGGCAACCGAACGGAGACCGGTACCTTCTGGCTGCATTTTCAGACGCAAGGCTCTTGGAGAGCTATCGAGCAGAGAGACCTACATACTAGCTACTCCGATCCGGAGGAACGTACGCAAGAATCTAACAATTTCAGAGGACAAGCCTTCACCATACAAATCCCGCAATTCACAAAGCTTTTACAGCCGGCAAAAGTGTATGAAAGCCTTCAGCAGCTCCAAGCGTTGGAAAAAGATTCCCATCAGAACTGGGTTCGCTGGAAGCAGCAAACCATTCTGCAGGAAATACTCGGGCAGCTCAGCGCATCCTTGGAATCACAGGTTGTTAAGCCTTCGGCTGCTGTTGCCGACCAAGCGGCTTCGTATTTGCGCCTTCATTATCGGGATAGTGTAACTGCACAGGAGCTCGGAGAAGCTATCAACTTCCATCCGGTTTATATTGCACGCTGTATGCAAAAAGAATTCGGCTGCTCACCGATGGATTACCTGCTCCGATACCGGGTGGAGCGCGCCAAGCTGCTGCTGCTGCAAACGGATCTTCCTGTTGCTTATATTGCCGAGGAAGTCGGCTTCAACCATGCGGCCTACTTCACCTCTTGCTTCTCCAAATACGAAGGGATTACTCCCAGGACCTACCGTCAGCAGTTTGCAAAAAAATAATTGGACGCGCACACTAGACTAGCGGTAAGTACATCCCCCACTCGATCTAAACAGATTGCCTCTTGCCGTTTGATTGACTTTACGCTATACTTCATAAAACAATGAATACCAGATTATGCCTATGAAGAGAATCCAACTCGGAGGCGTTATCGCCAAGAACGGCTGCTTCACTGCCGAACTAAGTTAACCGGAACCGCCCGTTACCGCGGAACCAAGAGAAGGAACTTTCGTTCCTTAATTTGGGTGGCACCGCGAGCAAACGCTCCTCGTCCCAATCGGATGAGGGCGTTTTTTGTTTTCTACAACCTATACGGGAGGAACTAAACGATGACAACACGCTTGTACAATTTTAATCCTGGACCCGCCGCGCTGCCGCTTGAGGTACTGGAAGAAGCTAAGGAACAATTCGTCTACTATGGAGGCAAGGGCATCTCGCTCTTGGAGATGTCTCACAGGAGCCGAGACGTTGAACAGCTAAACGAAGAAACACAGCAGCTGCTTCTTCGAGCATTGGATTTAGAGGGAGGAAATTACCATGTACTGTTTATGGGTGGCGGAGCCAGCACTCAATTCGCTCTACTCCCCCTTAATTTTCTAAAACCGAATGAAACAGCCGCCTACGCACTGACAGGAAGCTTCGCAGAAAAAGCTTACAAAGAAGCCAGCTTTATCGGACGTACTCACATCATCACAAGCTCACGTGATAACGGATGGCGTCATGTACCTGATCTCACTGAATCTGATCTCCCTAGTAGCCCTGCCTATGTTCACATTACGACTAACAATACAATCGAGGGCTCCTGCTATAAGCGGATACCTGATCTCGGCTCCTCTGCCTTGGTTGGAGATATGACCAGTGATCTACTCAGCCGTAAGCTTGATTTGAGCAAATTTTCCCTGCTTTATGCCGGAGCACAAAAGAATTTGGGGCCGGCAGGCGTGACCGCGGTCATTGTTCGAGATGATTTTCTCAAACAAGCCTCCAACGATATACCCACTATTTTTCGCTATACAACCTTTGCTCAAAATAAATCGCTTTATAATACTCCTCCAGTTCATTCCATCTACATGATGAATCTTGTCTTGAAATGGTTCATACGGCAAGGCGGGATCACGAAGCTGGAGCAGCTCAACCAACAAAAAGCCGAACTGCTATATCGTGTCATCGATGAAAGCGGGGGCTTCTATAAAGGAATCATTGATCCTCCGTATCGTTCCCATATGAATATCACCTGGACAATGAGGAATGAAGCTGCAGAAAAAAATTTTATCCGTGAGAGCATGGAACATGGATTTGAGGGTCTGGCCGGGCACCTGCAGCGTAGGTGGACTTAGAGCTTCTGCCTACAATGCAGTTCCTTTGGAAGCTTGCCGCGCTCTAGCGGACTTTATGGTCCATTTTCAGAAGAAGTATGAATAAAAGTTTAGGCTAAGAATCGATTCGATTCTACCCATTTACGAGCATTTACGAGCTCCGCAGTCGTTTTGACAAGATGTTCACTTCATCCTAGAATGATGTCAAACGAGTTTATTTGGAAATGAGGCATCCCTAGTATGAGCACTGAAATAATAAAAAAGCTGCGCTTGGCTGACCGCTCAAGAGCATTAATTCTGAATGCACCGGACGGGTATATCGATAATCTAAGACTTCTGATCGAGGATGTTCCGCTGACTAAGGAACAGCAAGGTAACGAAGGGTACGATTTCGTTCAGCTTTTCGTCAACAATATTGACGAGTGGAGCCAGTGGATCGGATCCGCGGCAAGAGCCGTTGTGCGAGACGGCCTCTTTTGGATCTGCTACCCCAAAGGAACCAGCAAAGTCAAGAGTGATCTGAATCGCGATATTCTATGGCAGCACATGTCACCTCATCATTTCACAGGCATATCCCTGGTATCCCTTGACGATACATGGTCAGCCATGCGGTTCCGCCCCAGCGATCTCGTACCGGCAGACAGCCGCGCTCGAGCGGAGCAGCGCCAAGCAGCACAGGGCAGCTCGGTATCTCAGAGCAAAAGCGCTGACAAAACTGTCACTGTTCCCGGCGATTTGGCCACCGCTTTTCAAGCGAATCCGGAAGCTGCCGCCTTCTACGAAGGGCTCGCATATTCCCATCGTAAGGAGTATGTCCGCTGGATTACGGATGCCAAAAGGGCTGAGACGCGGCAAGGACGGATCGAAAAAACGCTCGACAAGCTGTCGCGGGGCATAAAAAAATCCAACTATAAAAGAATAGCTGCAAACAGCAAGTAGAGAAACATGAAAAACATATCCATCAACGTGAAAAGTCCCGGAAGAGGCATCCTGCCAGTCTTCCGGGACTTTATTTGTAGATCTATATATAACCAGCCGGCTATTACTTGCCAAGCTGATGAATCGGATGTCCAAGTGCGCCTTCTGCTGCATCCATAACCATTTCAGTGAGTGTCGGATGGGCGTGGATCGTAAGCGCGATGTCTTCCAAGTTGGCCGCCATCTCGATTGCAAGCGCGAGCTCGCCGATCAAGTTAGAAGCTTCTGGACCTACCACCTGACCACCTAGCAGCAAGCCTGTTTCCTTGTCGCCAACCAGCTTTACAAAGCCTTGGCCTGCATTCAGGGAGTTTGCGCGGCCATTAGCGGCATAAGGGAATTTACCGATCGTAACGTTATAACCTTTTTCTTTTGCTTCTGTCTCATTCAAACCAACACTTGCAATTTCCGGATCGGAGAATACGACAGCTGGCATTGCTTTGTAATCAACAACGCTAGGCAGGCCGGCAATAGCTTCTGCCGCAACCTTTGCTTCATAAGAAGCTTTGTGCGCGAGAGCAAGACCCGGAACCACGTCGCCGATTGCGAAGATATGAGGAATGCTTGTGCGTCCTTGATTGTCAACTTCAATCAAACCGCGATCGGTCAGCTTCATGTTGATCAGATCCAGTCCAAGCTCTCCATCCGTATTCGGACGACGGCCGACAGTTACAAGTACGTAATCTGCAGTAATTTGCTTTTCTTCACCTTTAACCGTGAATGTAACTGTAACGTCATTTTCATTCTTCACACTGGATTGTGCCAATGCTTCTGTGTGAACTTCCACACCGATTTTTTCCAGGTTGCGGGCAACCAGCTTTGTCAGTTCTTTCTCAAAGCCAGGCAGCACGTGATCGGAGCCTTCAAGCACAGTTACTTTAGTGCCGAACTTGGCAAAGGTTTGACCCAGCTCGATACCGATGTAGCCGCCGCCGATAACAACCATGCTTTTTGGAATCTCAGGCAGGTTCAAAGCTTCGGTGGAAGAAATGATGCGGCCTCCATATGGGAATGCCTTTAGTTCAATTGGACGGGAGCCTGTCGCGATAATGCAGTTCTGGAACCGGTAGCGCGGAGCCTCCTGGTCGTTGAACACGCGAGCTTCGTTCTCGTTGATGAACATCACTTCGCCTTGGAACATTTGAATTTTGTTGCCCTTCAGCAGCGCGTTCACGCCGCCTGTTTGTTTCTTCACGATGCCGTTCTTCCACTCTTGCACTTTCGCGAAGTCAACTTTTACGTTGTCTACGGAAATCCCCATGCTGTCCGCATGCTGTGCGTGCTCATAAGTATGAGCGGCCGAGATCAGCGCTTTGGAAGGGATACAACCGCGGTTCAAACACACGCCGCCCCAATCCGATTTATCTACAATCAATACGCTTTTGCCGAGCTGTGCGGCGCGGATGGCAGCTACATAGCCGCCTGGACCCGCACCGATCACCAGCAAATCAATATCTAAAGAAGCGTCTCCTACTACCATGATGTTACACCTCCAAGACGAGAAGCTCAGGATCAGCCAAAAGCTGCTTGATATAGTTCAGGAAGCTTTGAGCTGTTGCTCCATCCACAATACGGTGGTCGAAGCTGAGGGAAAGCGCCATAACGTGAGCGGGAACGATCTCGCCGTTCTTCACAACAGGCTTCTCCGTGATACGTCCTGCACCCAGGATAGCAACCTCAGGGAAGTTGATAACTGGAGTAAAGAACATACCGCCAACGGAACCGATGTTAGTAATGGAGATTGTGCTGCCTTTCAGCTCGTTTGGAGCCAATTTACCGTCGCGTCCGCGTACAGCCAGATCCTTGATGGAAGCTGCAATGGACCACACGTTTTTGCGGTCAGCGTCATGAATAACCGGAACCAAAAGTCCGTTTTCTGTATCCGTTGCAATACCGATGTTGTAGTACTTTTTGTAGACGATCTCTTGCTTCTCTTCGTCGATCATGGCATTCATGACCGGGAATTGACGGCAAGCTGCTACCAGAGCCTTTACGATGAAAGGCAGGTAAGTCAATTTCACGCCTTTTTTCTCGGCGAGAGGCTTCGTACGCTCACGCAGAGCGACAAGAGCCGATACGTCGATTTCGTCCATCAGTGTCACGTGCGGAGCCGTGTACACGGATTTGACCATAGCGTTCGCGATGACCTTGCGGATTCCTTTGAAAGGAATGCGCTCTTCCACGCGATCGCCGACGACCACCTGCTGCGCTACTGGAGCAGGTGCCGCTGCGCCGGCTGTTGCAATCGCAGCTGGCTCTGCCGCTGCCGGAGCTGCGCTAGCGCCAGCTCCACCAAAGCCGAGCACGTCCTCGCGTGTCACGCGGCCGTGCTTGCCTGTCGGCGTTACCTCTGCGAGGTTAACGCCCTTCTCTCTTGCCAGCTTGCGCACGCTAGGCGTCGCAAGCACTTCACGTGCTGCGCCGCCGCTTGGCGCAGCGCTAGGTGCAGCAGCTACTGCAGGCGCTGCTGTTGGAGCCGCCGCTGCCGCCGCAGGGGCAGCGGGTGCACTGCTCGACGCGGCCGCAGGCGCGTCGTGGCCGTGGCTCGCAGATGCCGGTACTTCGCCGGCAACTTCGATGGTCATGACAAGTTCACCAACGGTGCAAACTTGGCCTTCTTTTACTTTCACATCTACGATTTTACCTTCTACCGGACAAGGCACTTCAACGACTGCTTTATCATTTTGAACTTCCATCAAAATGGATTCATCGGTTACAGTGTCGCCAGCTTTAACCAGCAGCTTGACGATTTCACCTTCATGTATGCCTTCACCAAGCTCAGGGAACTTGTATTCAAACAATGCCACGTGTACGACCTCCCAATTACGTTCGACTGTGATTAGAATTCGAGAACTTGATTGATGCCTGCGATCACACTTGCAGGGCTTGGCAGCCAAGCATCTTCAATTTGCGCAAACGGATAAACCGTATCCGGAGGAGCCACGCGCAGTACAGGTGCTTCCAGATGCAGAATCGCTTTTTCATTAATTTGAGCGATAACTTCAGCAGCAACGCCGGAAGTTTTTTGAGCTTCTTGAACAACAATCGCTCTGTTTGTTTTCTTAATGGAAGCAACGATCGTGTCAATATCGAGCGGCAGAAGTGTACGAAGATCGATAACTTCAACCTTCACGCCTTGTGTTTTCTCGATTTCTTCCGCTGCTTTCAAGGATGTATGAACCATCGCACCGTAAGTAATGATCGTTACGTCGGAACCTTCACGCACAACATTTGCCTTACCGATCTCTACGGTATAGTCGCCTTCCGGTACTTCTGCACGGAAGGAACGGTATAAATTCAAATGCTCCATGAAGAATACAGGGTCATTATCGCGGATTGCGGAAATCAAGAGTCCCTTAGCATCATATGGATTGGAAGGAACTACCACTTTAATACCTGGAGTTTGAACCAACAAGCCTTCAAGTGGATCCGTGTGAAGCTCAGCTGCTTTTACACCGCCGCCAAACGGCGTACGGAATACGATCGGAGCGTTGTAGCGTCCGCCGGAGCGGAAACGCATACGGGCAGCTTGTACGCAAATTTGGTCAAGAGCTTCATAGATGAAGCCAACGAATTGAATTTCGGCAATGGGACGGAAGCCTTGAACACCAAGACCTACCGCCAATCCGCCGATAGCGGACTCGGCAAGAGGCGTATCAAATACGCGCTCTTCGCCGAATTCTTTTTGCAAGCCTTCCGTAGCGCGGAATACCCCGCCCACGTGACCTACGTCTTCACCGAACAAAAGTACATTAGGATCTCTCTCTAATTCAACGCGCATCGCGTCTTTAATCGCTTGAATCATCGTCATTTGTGCCATGACTTTTCCGTTGCCTCCTAATAGTTTTCGTTAGAAAACCTGTATCGTAAGAATGCGTTTGGTTAATAGCGAATTACTGCTGTTACATGCTTAATGTCTTGCTTTATTTAAAAGCTTGCTTTTGCTCTTCAAGGTGATGAGGAGTCTTTTCAAACATGGAGTCAATCAGACCTGGAATGGTCATTTTTTCTGCTGCTTCCGCTTTCTTGATATGTTCAGCGACGGTAGCCTTCGCTTCTTCCTTCACGCGTGCTTCTTCCTCTTCGCTCCACAGACCCTTCTTGGTCAGGAACAGACGCATGCGGGTAAGCGGATCTTTAGGCTCCCAATCGGATTCTTCGTCTTTTGTACGATATTTCGTAGTATCGTCCGCCATGGAGTGAGGACGGTAGCGGTATGTCAGAGCTTCGATCAATGTAGCGCCTTCGCCTCTGCGCCCTCTTTCAGCTGCTTCAGTTACGGCTTGAACTACAGCAAGAACGTCCATTCCGTCTACTTGAACGCCTTTAATACCCGCAGCAATTGACTTGTGCGCCACGGAAGGAGCAGCGGTTTGCTTTGCATATGGAGTCGTAATGGCATACCCGTTGTTTTGTACAAAGTAAATGACAGGCAGCTTGAATGCTCCAGCAAAGTTCATACCTTCGTAGAAGTCGCCCTCCGAGCTTCCTCCATCACCTGTATAAGTAATCGCTACACGCTGTTCGCCGCGTTTTTTGAACGCCATCGCAACGCCTGTTGCGTGAAGAATTTGTGCGCCGATAATAATTTGCGGCATAAGTACGTGCACATCCTGCGGGATTTGACCGCCATGTTGATGTCCGCGGGAGTACAAGAACGCTTGATACATAGGTAGACCGTGCCATACGATTTGCGGCATATCACGATAGCCCGGGCAAATAAAATCATCTTTATTCAAAGCAAATTCGCTGCCGATCATCGAAGCTTCTTGCCCGGATACAGGAGCGTAGAAGCCAAGACGACCTTGACGTCCAAGATTTACAGCTCTTTCATCCCATACACGAGTGAATACCATTCTTCTCATTAATTCTCTTAATTGATCGTCACTCAATTTAGGCATTTTGTCAGGGTTGACAATCGTGCCGTCTGGAGCAAGAACCTGTAAAGGTTGAACTTTCTCTGTGGTCACTTCATAATTCGCTTGGCTGACAAGTGGCTTACTCATACCTTCTCACCTCATATATGATTTTAATGCCTGCTAGCTTGGTTTCTGTTATAGTATTATTATAAACCTGTTTTTGTGAATTGTACAACAGTTTCCTTTAGTTATCCGCTATTTTTCTTCTTTTCGAATAATACAGTTTAACAATAATTATAATACAGTTAACCAAATCTTCATAACTGCTATAATACACCTCTCCGAAATTTGCCCATTATTTCCCAAGTTTTAATCCGTCAACCACACATAGAAGGAGTGCCTGTTTGTTATGGAAGACTCAAGATATTACAAAAGAACTATCGTCAAGGACGAGATTGTGTCCACCCATCTAAGTGAAGCTCGCCCGCTCCGCATCTTCCTGCCACCCGGCTATAATGAATTATTATCGTATCCGGTTGTCTACTGTCAGGACGGCGAACAGTTTTTCAATTTTGGCCGAATTGCCACCACGTTAACCCGCTGTATTCTCGATGAAGGACTTGAGCCTGCCATCGTTGTTGGTGTAGACGTGGATGTCACGACCAGAACCTCCGAGTACGCTCCTGAAGGAGAACGACATGCTGCATATCTCCGTTTTTTTGCCGATGAGCTGATTCCATTTATCGAAGACCGCTATCCTGCACGCTCAGACCGAACGGAACGCATTCTCGCCGGCGACTCTCTGGGAGGGACCGTCTCTTTGCATCTTGCCTTAAATTATCGTAGCCTATTTTGCAGGGTTATATCCTTATCAGGCGCATTTTTCGACACAACCCGAGAACAACTTAGTAAGGAAACGGATCTATCATGGCTTGAGCTGTATATGTTAATTGGGCTGGATGAAACAGAAGTGACGACCGAACGGGGTACCTTTGATTTTGTCCATGAAAACAGGGCAACACGAGAGCTGCTGGAACAGAAAAAAACCGCGCTTCACTATATCGAGAAGCCCGGCAAGCATATTTGGGGATTCTGGCAGCAGGAGCTGGCTGATGCTCTGCATTATTTTCTAGCCTGAATTCCGTATCTGGATTTCATAACTCCAATCATATCTTTAACAAGCCCCTCGTCCGGGGCTTTTTCTAATTGTGCTTGGCTAATCATGAAGTGGCCTTCCGTCCTCAATACATCAACTAAACTTCGAACAAACTGCTCCGATGTTACAGGTTTACCGAGACACTCCTCAAGGCTCGCCATACTTTCCTGCGAAACTTCAGGATAATCCCCTTCCTTCGCTCCTCCTGCAGCTCTTTCGTAAAATCCCCTGGCAAGCAAGGCTTTCTCTTCCCCTTTTCCTTCAACAATGATGAAGGCTTGAACGGAAATGGCATGCTGCTGCCTTCGCTGCGCGATCCCGCAAAACTTTTACCGCCTACACTCAAATCAAATTCTCCGGGACAAAAAGATCCGATAATTTCACCCTGGTCGATCGCTTGAGACAAACTGCCCATAACCTTTCTCAGCAGACTAACCATCAGCTCGAAGTCCTTACGGTGCTCCATATCCCCGGCTGGCTTTGGCAAAATCAAGGACACATTTACCACGCCCAAGTCGAGCGGTACGGCGGCTCCTCCCGAATTGCGGACTGCTGTAACATACCCTTGGCTTTGGAGCCATTCAGCCGCGGCTGATGCTTGCGGTAATCGGCTGTCCCTAAGTCCCATTACAAATGCCCGGGGATGACGCCATATGTGAACTAACGGAGATGCTCCTTGCCCTACTGTCCGGCATAAAAGCTCCTCTAATGCAAAAGCAGTTAAGATATCCAATCGGTCGGTTATTCCGGACCTGTCCCAAATCATCGTATCCGGCGGCAATACATAGTCAACTGTCATCATCGCTGTCTCCTCGTTCAAGTCACGTTAGTCACGTTATTCTTGAATTGTAAGACATAACACCAGACTCTGCAATGAAGAAGGACTCATAGCGTCTACTCTTCAGAAGATTTTCGAATTTAATCAAAATAATGGAATTACCAAGGTAGGACTTTCTAACTTCACGCCGAAATACTACAAATATAACCAATTTTGTTATCATAAATTTTTTAGATAAGTAGGGAGTTACTTACATTGAATGCCATCGATAATTTGCTGCTCAATATATTGATATTAACAGTCCCCATTCTGTTGTATCACATCTTGATTATAGAGCACCCACGACCATACCATCCGCGGTGGAATAAACTGCTGATCATTCTGCTTTGTTCGTTAACAGAAATATTCTGCGTTTCCCACCCTGTCTTGATTTCTACAGAATACGTATTTGACCTTCGAATTATCCCTGTATTAGCTGCATTTCTATATAGTGGCATCACTTCGGGGTTTATCGTTTCTGCGATCATGATCACTTATAGGCTTATAAGCGGTCACCCTGACTTCCTCTGGATGGCTACCCTTCTTATTCTCTTAATTCCATTTACGATTTTATTTATGTCTATCAGCAATTGGAAGCTCCGGACTCCTAAGGTCATGTTTCCGAGTTTGCTTGCCTTCGTTAGTGCCCTAACTTACTTTTGCATCCAGTTCACTCACCACATCCTGCACAATAAATCTGTCGACTCATTGTTTTTTATATATGGCCTTCTATCGTGTATCATTCACACGTTCATCATGTGGGTCTTAACCTGTTTGATTGAAAAGCTCAAGGAAAACGTCGCGATCCGCAGAGAGCTCCATCGGACAGAAAAGCTTGCCGTCCTAAGCGAATTAGCCGCATCTGTCGCCCATGAAATTCGAAATCCGATGACCGTTGCACGAGGCTTCATGCAGGTACTTAATCAGGCTCAAGTTTCTGAATCTAAAAAGCAGATCTATACGGCAATGGTCATTGAAGAGATTGACCGTGCGCAAAGCATCATCAACGACTATCTTTCATTCGCCAAGCCTCAAGCTGAAACGCTGGAAAGCATCGATATTTCATCTTTGATACAAAAGTTGATGAATCTCATCTCTCCCTATGCGTCACTCAGGGACGTTCAAATCAAGGTTCAGTTCGAGCCTGGCCTGTGGATTCACGGCCATCTTGAAAAGATGATTCAATGTCTAGTCAATATTACGAAAAACGGGATCGAAGCCATGCCAAAAGGAGGAACTCTGCAATTAAGAGGGTATCGGCAGAACGGACGCGTTATTCTGGAAATCCACGATGACGGCGTCGGCATGACTCACGAGCAGATCGATCAGTTAGGCACACCTTTCTATTCAACCAAGCATAAGGGAACTGGTCTGGGTATGATGGTGTCCTATCGAATCATCAAAAATCTCAGCGGCGAGATCTCCGTCACCAGCCAGTTGAACAAAGGCACCTGCTTTAAGATCTCACTTCCTGCTGTTGTCATCCGCAGCTAGAATATCCATCACACCTTTGAAAAGCGGAATGGACTTGGTACTCGCAGAGGGGTCCACATTTTCTACAACAACCGATACGGCATATTTCGGATTCTCTACAGGGCCGTAACCGACAAACCATTGATTGATTTTTTCCTGCTTGCCAATCTCCACTTGCGCAGTACCCGATTTGCCTGCCAAATGCCAAGCAGCTTTTTGCAAGCCTGTACCTGTCCCTTCTGTTACTACATCTCTCATCCAGCTCAAGAGCTTACGGCTTGTTTTCGCCGAGATGCTTCCCTCTTCTGTATCTAGCTGATGCACCGGAAAATCTTCCATCACACGGTCCGTACTGTAGCGAATGGATTGCACAATTCTAGGAGACAAGCTCTTCCCGTTGTGAAGCAGGGTGACCACCATATTAGAGGCCTGGAGTGGGGTGACACGAACATCACGCTGTCCAATCGCCGTCTGCATCAGTACCCCCTCATCATGAATAGGAGTTCTGGCATCAAATAGATGACCCGCTTCCTCCTGGTCGAATTGCTTGAGCTTTTCCGGTGTTCCCGCCTTACCTTCCCACCCATTATCGATAAGCAAGCCTAATTTGCTCGCGTATTTCTCCAGTTGTTCGACAGTAAGCCGCTGCATAACCTTGGCAAAAACAATATTGCAGGACTCTGCGTAGCCCTCCTCGAGCGTCAGGGGGCCGTGCCCCTCCTTCCTCCAGCAAGTAAACCCGTATTTGCCTAAGGCACCTTCACAGTCAAACGTCTCATGCTCATCTACCACCCCTTCCTCCAACGCGGCAGCGGCAACCACCGTTTTGAAAATAGAACCAGGCGCAATCGCCTTAAGCGCATGATTACTCCAGCTACTACTGGATAGATCAACCTGCAGAGGGTTAAAATCAGGTCGGCTTGCCATAGCGATGACATCCCCTTGCTCAACATCCTGGACAACAACCGCTCCTTCTTTGATATGCATGCTGTCCATGAAAGCCTCAATCTGATCCTGTATGGATTTATCCAATGTTGTCACGAGCTTCACGGGATAGTATGGGTTGTCTGGTGCTATCAGCCGGGCATCCAGTCCGGATAAAGGCCTTTTGCCTCCATCTGTAAAATAGGAGATAGAAGTTTCTCCGATACCGCGAAGCCAATAGTCGAAAGATTTCTCAAGTCCGGATTCTCCAAGCTTGCTGTTCAACTGCAGCTTGCCGCTAGCAAGATCAATGGCATATTCAGCTTCGATGCGTTCAGGGTTCTGTGCCGTATAACCAATTAACTGCTTAGCCGTCATATTACCCGGATAGCGGTTCTCCCTGTCTACGATTTTCAAGTATGGAAGACTCAGAGCTGTAAGCTGCTGCTCCATCTGTTTGGTTAACCGAAACGGAACGGAGGAAGATGGGCTCCAAAACTGAGGCTCCTTGAGCGATTTCATGTAGCTCACCCATGTATTTGGTTGTATGCCTAATAGTTTCGCAAGCTGTGCAATCTGCGCTATATTCCCCCATGAATTCTGATCAATCGGAAAAACAACCAAAGCCCGCTGCGGCGCCCCGGTAAAGGATTCCATATTTCTGTCATAGATCTCTCCGCGCCCACTGTCCAATACAAGTGCTCGCTGCCTCTGAATGACGGAATTCTTAACAAGGTTAACATCACGTGATGTATAGCTTTCTGAAGCAGCAACCTGAATCCAAAACAACTTGGCATACATCATCAAGATTGCTGCGATAATTAGCAGCAGACTCAGGAATACTCTGCGTTTCTCACGAGCAGACAAGTTCATACACTCATCCCCTTCCCAATCGTTACCATGCTACCAGTATGTTCAATTCCCTATGCTGTCAAACTTCGTCGTGTTATGTAAGCTTAGGTCTCGACAGGACCGGCAAGTTCATTGCCTTTCAAACAAAAAAAGATGTCCTGTCGTCATAATATGACTTCAGGACATCTTCGTTATCTATTGGTTATTCTATTTCAAACTTGGAAAGAGATTCGTTCAAAGTCTTCGATAGCTGATCCAGCTTCTCGGACAATTTGACCAAGCCTTCGCTGATACCCAGCTGCTCAGAGCTCAAGGAAGCCACTTCCTCGGATGTTGCCAGTGACTCTTCTGCAACTGCACTGACATTCGTCATCGCATCAGAGAGAACAACCTGGGATTGCTCTAGCGAGCTGATGGAGTCGCTAACCGCGCTAAGCTGGCCGATAAAGCCGCCCATGTGATTAGTTACTTGCTTAAAGATCAGGTCAGCTTCTTTCACTGCTTGAATCTGTTCTTGGAAAATCGGTGTTGCCTCGGAAAGAGCCTTGACCGTTTCGTCAATTTCCGTTTGGATCGTCTCTGTTGTTTGACCTACAATATCAATCGATTGACGGGATTGATCGGCCAGCTTGCGAATTTCATCGGCAACGACCATGAAACCTTTACCGGCAGCACCTGCACGTGCAGCTTCGATTGTAGCGTTCAACGAGAGAATATTCGTTTGTTTCGTAAGATTGTTCAAAACTTCCAAGATCTTACGGATTGAACGAGTGCTGTCTTTGAGTCGGTCTACTTTGTTAACCATGGAGCGAATCATTTCTTCAGTCAGGTTTGTTTTGCCAATGAGTTCGGTCATATATCTGGTTCCTTGCTCACTTGAGCTCTGAACATCAGCTGCTGCCGTACCCATCTCCAGATTCGCTTCAATCACTTGTTTCATCTGCTCACCGATATGGTGCGTTAACTCATTGCCTCGTTCGGATTCAGTAGCAAGCCCACCAGCCCCGTTGGAGATCTCATCCGTTGCTACTGCAATCTCACGGGCTGCCGTTGCTGTAACTTTCGATGAATTAGAAAGCTCAGTTGCTGTTTCAAACACCTGCTGTGCTGAAGAGCTGGTCTGTTGAACGAGCGCTGTGATCTGCTGCATCATCAAATCGAAGCTTGCGCCTAATTGTCCGATTTCATCTTGAGACTTGTAGTTCGCTCTTACAGTGAGCTTACCCTGTGCGCCCTGCTGCATCAAATTACGAAGATTAATCAGCGGTCTTCCGATCATTCTGGCTACAAACAATCCAATTAAAATTGCTACGATACCAGAGATTATTGCAATGATAATCGTTACATTAAAGATGCTCTTCGCTTCTTTAACAAGCGTACTAACTGGGATATCACCTACCAAATACCAACCGGATACTTGAGAGTGGTAATAAGCAATCATATGATCGTCTTTATTCGTAAAGGAGCCTTTTTCCACAGCCTGCTGCTCCGAAGAAAGCTGCATAGGAGAATCTTCTCCCATTCCCTTGTTATCTGCTGTTGCAATGAACTTATTGGAGGAGTTGATGAGCACCACACTGCTTCCCTCCCAAGAGAGATGCCGCTAACTTCTTTACTAAGCAATTCTGTGCTTAATTCCAATACAAGTATACCAGATGTAGAATTGGTCAACGTATTACGCATAACTCTGCCGACTGCGAACGTGTTAGATGAATTGGAGGAATAGCCAGTTGTCTTACTGTCCAACCAAACAACTTTGCCGTTGGCATCCATGATTTTCTTAAACCAGTCTTGTTCATCCACATTACCTGCTAATGTACTGCCGCCAGCTCCTGAAATAATGATTAAAGTGCCATCCGGACGGTACATATGCAGCGATTTAATCGATTTATTCGAGAAAATTACTGTATTCAGCTTATCTGACAGCTGTCTAGTCAGATCCAAGTACTCATAAGATCCCTTATCCAGACCCGTTTGCTTATCAAGCAAATCCTGAATATCTTTGTTCAGCATAATTTGCAAGGTCGTATCATCAAATGTTGAGAATAAAAAGTCCATTTTTTGACCTGCTTGCGTAATCGTCTGTACGCTAGAGTCCGAAACTTTGTTCTTAATGACACCTTTAGAGATTGAGTAGGAAACCAAGCCCACAGCCAAAACACCAATCAAGATACTGAAAAAGAACATGAAAAAGAGCTTCATTCCTACAGATTTCACTGGATTTTCCAGCTTCATCTGCCTCATTTCCTTCCAAGCAGCAGAACTGACATTTTTCGACTTTTCACCAAGCTTCATTTCCTTGATGACTCCATTAATCTTGGAATCCTTACTGAACCATCGACCCCACTTTACTTTACGAATGACGTTTAAACAGGACTTTCCCAGTTTCGCTAAAGTTGAAGTGATCTTCTCAAGTCCACTCTTCATTCTTTTCACCACCATTAGTTTCTGTCTATCTTGGGTAACATCGCCAAAATTTGAAAAGGGTTTCACTCTTTGTCTCTTAGTATTTTCGACACCATTTAACATTTTCCTTTAATTCACGATCAAAAAAATAAAAAGAAGTCTTCTCCAAGTCTTAAGACCTAGAGCAGACTTCTTTCATCCTATTTTCCAGTCTTCTTGCGCATCATATCCCACTTCTTGACTGGCTGCTCCGTTTGTATCTTCACGATCTGCAGCGGGTGCCTTGCAGCATCAAGATGCTGTCCATTCTCATCGTAGATAGCTCCCACCGTTTGTTTAAAGTGAGTGCCGTCAGGTCCAAAAATTCGATTTCCTGGCCTGTCTTGAAATGATTCCGTTGTTGAATCACAGCCATACCCGTCTGGGTATCGTAGTCCATAACCAAACCGACAAAGTCAAAGCCTATCGCTTTATCTTCGGGTTCATAGATATGATCCTCAGGACCGGGCGCCTCATAGAAGAAACCATTGTTCAGCGGTCTATTCGCCGCTTTGTGAATCTCGTCAACCCACAAAGGATTCAGCCTGTAACCTTCCGGATCGGCAAAATAAGCATCGATCGCTTGTCTATAGGCATTTACAACCGTAGCTACGTAATGAATACTCTTCATCCGTCCTTCAATTTTGAAGCTATCTACGCCTGATTCAATCATGTCAGGGATATGTTCAATCATGCTCAAATCCTTGGAGCCCATTGTAAATGCGTCGTCATCTTCAACAAACAGCGGCAGGTCCGTGGCCAGCGGCTCACCGGATATCTGCTCTTTGGCAAATAGATCATACTTCCAGCGGCAGGATTGCGAACAGCCGCCCCGGTTGGAGTCACGGTCTGTGAAATGATTCGACAGCACACATCTGCCAGAATACGAGCTGCACATGGCACCGTGAATGAATGCCTCAATTTCCACATCGACATGCTTCTTGATCTCATCAATTTCCATCATGCTTGCTTCCCGGGCTAGGACTACCCGCTCAATGCCCTGCTCTTTCCAGAACTTCACCGTCTGCCAATTCATCGTAGACTGTTGTGTGCTTACATGTACCTCAAGCTTAGGGGCTACTCTTCTACATGTCTGCATAATGATTGGATCCGCTGCAATGATCGCGGCAATCCCTACATCCTGAAGCCCTCTTAAGTACTCTTCCAGCCCCTCAATATCCTCATTATGGGCATAGATGTTCGTAGCAACAAAAACCTTTGCCCCATAGGCATCGGCAAACTGTACGGCTTCTCGCATTTCTTCAAGTGTGAAATTATCTGCATTGGAACGGAGGCCATATTTCTGTCCGCCGATATAGACGGCATCCGCTCCGTAATGGATCGCAAACTTCAGCTTCTCCAGACTGCCTGCGGGGGCCAGTAATTCCGGTTTGTCCAGTCGAACTCTCTTCCCACGTGCTCTTACTTCTACAGCAGTTTTGCTCATGATGCTACCCTTCTTTCCTCAATAAACCTGTTCTTTATAAAAGAAGCCGTAAGACAACTCTCGATCCGGATTCTGGAGTCTTCGAATCTCATCCAGCCACTCGTCCTGGAATTCGAAAGTATCCGGGCTTTCCGTGTACCTATCGATGACCATTCGATATTTCTTCACTACTTCCTCGTTATAGGCTAACGGTTTAAGCAGTCCATCGATCTTCAAGCTGTCCACACCACCGTCGATAAGCTCCGGCAAGTTTTCCAGCATACAAATATCTTCCGAGCTCATGATATGGGTACCATTGATATCCTCATAAACAGGATAACGCTGGTCGCGGCGCTCATGCTCAATGAGGAATAGGCCTCTTTCTTTCGAACGATCTTCTATGACGGCATGATCTCGTCCCTGATGCTTCATATAATTTTTGACCAATTCACGTTTGGAGTGGTAGATATTCGTGATGCCATGCACCTGTACCTCCACCTCGAGATCGGTATGCTGTTTACACTCCAGCACCTGCTCCATGTTCAGCTCTCTGGCCAGTACGACCCTCGAAGCTCCCTGCGAGCCCCAATAATTCGCTGTGGCGTAATTGGTGGAGGTCATTTCGGCATTCCAATGCAGCTTAATTGTCTTACCCAGGCTTCTCACAATCATGAGTACAGCCGGATCTCCGAAGACGAGCGCATCGACACCGATAAGGTGTAATTGTTCGATATAAGCCGTCAAGCCGTCCAATGTATCGTTATCGAAAATATTATTGACTGCTGCATAAACCTTGGCGCCGCGTGCATGCGCCCACTCTACCGCTACCTGCATATCGGAAAGCCCGATATTCCCCGGCAGCCTCAGACCATATTTCTCTTCCCCCACTAGGACTGCATCAGCCCCAGCATCAATCAATCTTTTGGTTTCTTCCAATGATCCGCAGCTCACAATTAACTCCGGTTTTTTCATTCCATTACCCTTCTTTCCAGCATCGCTAAAGCATCAATTGTATAGGTCAATTCGCCATTTTCTTACTTGCTTCTATATTTTTCTTATGCTGTTCATAGGTTTCAGCAAATAGATGTCCTTGGGAGCCGTCCTTCTTCGTAACATAAAACAAATATTTGGTATCCTCTGGATACAGTGCTGCCTTGATTGATGCCAGACTAGGGCTTGCAATCGGTCCCGGCGGCAGGCCTGGATGCAAATACGTATTATAAGGGCTTTGTATCTGCAGATCTTTTTCCAATAGCCGTTCTTTCGGCTTGTCCAACAAATACTGGACCGTTGCATCAATTTGGAGCGGCATATTTTGATTCAACCTGTTCGTAATGACACCAGAGACCAGCGCTCTTTCCTCATCCACCACCACTTCGCGTTCAATCAGTGATGCGATCGTTAACATCTGATGCATGGTCAAATGGCGTGAGGTAAGCTTCTCTTTCCAATCGGAAGGAAGGGAGCTCAGCTTCTTATCCAGCTCTTGAAGCGATCGTTCGATAAACTCTTGCTCCGTGGTCCCTTTTTTAAACTCATAGGTTTCCGGAAACAGGTATCCCTCCAAGCGATGCTTGATCTCCGGATTGTCTGGCAGAGAGGATACTGCCTCCGATTGGAATTCCCCCGGCTTGTCCACTTCTGCAAGAAAGGCTTCCGTGCTCCAGCCCGGCTGGGTACCCAGCTTTTCCGCGATTTGCTGAATCGTATATCCTTCGGGAATGGTGATACGGATCATTTCTTCCTTCACAACATCACCTTTATTCAGCTTGTCAATAATCTGATCGATCGTTATGCCGGGCTTCATACTATACTCTCCTGCTTGGAACCTGGAGCCTTCTTTCTTGTACTTCAAGTAATAGGTAAACATGAATGAGTTCTTGATAATCCCGGTCGACTCCAATAAGCCTGCGATCTGCTTCGAGCCCGCTCCTTGCGGTATGACAATCCGAACCTCTTGTTCGGATGTCGGAAGCGGCTTCAGGGCGCTTGTTATATACAAGCCGGTTCCCACTGCGCCTCCTATCAGCAAAATGAGAAGCAGTCCTATCAGGAGAAGCATCAGCTTCCATTTCTTACGTTTGGGTGCTTCAAGCTCATTACTTTCATCTAACCATTGTTCCACGTCCGACCTCCCCGCCAGTATACAAACAACAAAAAAGAGCGGATGCACTCCGCTCAGGTGTAGTCATGTTACATGTCATCCTTTAACGGGAACATCATCTCATCATAAAGCTCAGAGACGGTCTCCCATTCATCATCGTCCTCGATCGTTTCCAGTTCATACTGCTCATCTGCACCTGGAACGACTCGGAAGATGGCGATTTCATCGTCCTTCTTCAGCTCGTCGGATTGCAGAACCGCATATGTAACATTGTCATGAACGAATTCTTTAAGAAGATGAAAAACTGTCGACTCGTCTTGCTCATCGAACAAAATGATATCATTCCCATATGCATTGCGCAACACGGATGTAGGCGTTACACTCATGCTTCATCGTCCTCTTCAAATTCAGCCATCAACGTGTTGAACGTTTCTTCAACAACATTCCACTCTTCTTCGTCCTCGATCGTGAAGAGCTTCAAGTCTTCGCCGTCTTCATCTTCTTCGTAACGGAACGCATAGACTTCTTCAGTCTCTTCTTCACTGCCGTCGAGCGGAACGACCATCATATACTTCTTGTCGGAACCGTCCACTTCGAATTTCATGATGACTTCGAACTCTTCCTCGTTGCCTTCGTCATCCGGGATAAAAATAATTTCCGGCTCTTCTTCACGTAATTCTTCTTTGGACATGTTCGTTCACCTCTTCATATTAGCATCCATATACCCTTGCAGGATCAAGGCAGCGGCCATTTTATCAATAACCTGCTTCCTTTTCTTACGGCTGACATCAGCTTCAAGCAGCGTTCTTGTCGCCGCAACCGTTGTCAGCCTTTCATCCCACAAGTGTACAGGTAGATTTAGTCTGTGCTGTAATTCCTCAGAAAATGCGATGGCAATTTCACCACGCGGTCCAATCGTATTATTCATATTTTTCGGTAATCCGACGACAACTTCGGTGACGTTATATTGACTGACAATAGCCGACAAGCGTTCCATATCTTGTTCGGGCTTGCGGCGGTTAATGACCTCAAGTCCTTGGGCCGTCCAGCCAAGCTCATCACTTAGCGCTACTCCGATTGTTTTGTCCCCGTAATCCAAGCCCATCCATCTCATGCCGGTCCTCAATTCCTCTATTTATGCTGGCCTAGATAAGAGCGTACCAATTCTTCAATCAATTCATCCCGCTCCCGTTTGCGAATCAAGCTGCGAGCATTGTTGTGACGAGGAATGTACGCCGGGTCTCCAGAAAGTAAGTAACCGACAATCTGATTGATCGGATTATACCCCTTTTCCTGAAGAGCATCGTAAACCGCTAGTAGCACTTCTCTCGGTGAAGTCTCGATTTCCTCAGCCTTGACATTGAACTTCATTGTTTTATCCATGGAACTCATCAGGAGCACCCCACTTTCCGAATTGCTGCCATTGTAAAATTTTACATAATTTTAGCTGTATATTGTGATATATTCTCTGCCGACTTAAAAATTCCTGTCCGGTTGAAAAATATTTGTTAAGGACAATTATTTCAGGCAGCCAGCAGAGACGATTTATTAAGCAAATTGTGAAATAAGCTCATTCACTTTGGCAAGTGCAGCCTGAAGCTTGGAGGCATCTTTTCCTCCGGCTTGCGCCATATCGGGACGACCGCCGCCGCTTCCCCCTACTTGCGCTGCAACCTCTTTGATGATCTTACCGGCATGGAAGCCTTTGGCAACAAGATCAGGCGTGACGGCCGCAACAAGATTCACTTTATCTTCCGCAGCTGCGCCTAGCTACGATCACAGCAGATCCAAGCTTTGTTTTCATCTCATCGACGATGTTTCGCAGAGAATCCATATCTGCCGCATTGACCTGCGCTGCCAAGACATTAACCCCAGCCACTTGCTTGACTTGATCTGTCAGCGAACCTGCTTCGATGCGTCCAAGCTTGGCGCGAAGCGATTCATTTTCACGGGAAAGCTCCTTCATCTGCGCCTGCAGACCATCCAAACGCTTCGGAACGTCTTGAATGTTGGACTTGAGGATGCCAGCGGCTTCCTTCAACAATTGAAGCTGCTGATCCAGATACTCGTACGCGCTGCGTCCTGTAACCGCCTCGATCCGACGAACACCTGAACCGATACCGGACTCGCTTACGATTTTGAACAGGCCGATTTGTCCTGTATTCTGCACGTGACAGCCGCCGCAAAGCTCCAAGCTGTAATCGCCAACCTGCACGACACGAACGATGTCACCGTATTTTTCACCAAAGAGAGCCATGGCTCCCATAGCTTTGGCTTCTGCAATTGGCTTCAAGGAAATATCTACCGGAGTGCTGTTCCAGATCTGCTGATTCACACGCTGCTCTACATCCTGCAGTTCCTCGGCGCTAATGCTGCCGAAATGGGAGAAGTCGAAACGCAAACGCTCCGGCTCAACGAGAGAGCCCGCCTGGTTCACATGCCCGCCGAGCACTTCTTTCAGTGCTTTGTGCAGCAGGTGAGTCGCCGTATGATTCTTGATCGTATCAGCACGCTCTGCTCCGGTAACTATGGCATCAACCGCGTCCCCTTTACGGAGAACGCCGGATTCTACGACAACCGTATGAACATGCTGCCCATGTGGTGCTTTGGTAACTCCTTGTACCTGAAGGGTTACTTGTCCGTTACGAATGACACCTGTGTCATTCACTTGTCCGCCGCTTTCCGCATAAAACGGTGTGCGATCCAGAATGACCTGGCAGGTCTCGCCGACCCCAACAATATCAACAAATTCATTCTCATGCACGATGGCAATGACGTTAGCAGCAACTACCAAATCATTATAACCAACAAATTCGCTTTTAACCGTAAAGTCAGCCAGCGGACCGCCTTGGACCTTCATTCCCGCTTCCTCATGACGGGCTGCTCTTGCACGATCGCGCTGCTCCTGCATAGCCGCATCAAAGCCCTCGCGGTCAACGGTCATCCCCTTCTCCGCTGCGAAGTCTTCCGTTAAATCGAACGGGAAGCCGTACGTATCGTAGAGTTTAAAAGCGTCAGGACCGCTGATGACCGTGCCCCCGGCTTGACGTGACTTCTCAACCATCTCAGCCAGAATGTTCAGTCCGTCGCTGAGCGTCTCATGGAATCGCTCTTCTTCGGTGCGGATGACCTTGACAATGAAATCACGCTTGTCTACGATCTCCGGATAGTACACGCCCATGATATCGCCAACCGTTTGCACTAAAGTGTGCAGAAATGGCTTATCCATACCAAGTACCTTGCCGTAACGGACTGCACGGCGCAGCAATCGGCGAATGACATAACCGCGTCCCTCATTGGACGGCAGTACGCCGTCACCAACCGAGAAGGTAACCGTACGGATATGGTCGGCAATGACCTTCAGTGCAACATCGTACTCTTCGTTCGTGTGGTACGTAACGCCAGCAATCTCACAGGTTTTCTCGATAATCGGCAAGAACAGGTCGGTATCGAAATTCGAATCGACGTCCTGCAGAATGGATGCAAAACGCTCCAGACCTGCCCCTGTATCGATATTTTTATTAGGAAGCGGTGTATAGCTGCCGTCCTTATTATGATTGAATTGCGTGAATACGAGGTTCCATACTTCCAGGAAGCGCTCATTCTCTCCGCCCGGCCAGCACTCTGGATCCGACAGATCCCCGTACTTATCTCCACGATCGTAGAAAATTTCTGTGCAAGGTCCGCAAGGCCCCTCCCCGATATCCCAGAAATTATCTTCCTTCAGTTTATAAATGCGCTCGGCAGGAATGCCGATTTGCTTATTCCAAATCTCAAACGCTTCTTCATCATCTTCATGCACCGTAACAGAAATACGGTTCGGATCGAAGCCGATCCACTCCGGACCCGTCAAAAATTCCCAAGCCCATGGAATAACTTCCTTCTTAAAGTAATCTCCAATGGAGAAATTGCCCAGCATCTCAAAGAACGTGTGATGGCGGCGAGTCTTGCCGACATTCTCAATGTCATTCGTGCGGATACACTTCTGTGCATTCGTAATTCGCGGATTTTCTGGAATCTCGCGGCCGTCCAGGTACGGCTTTAGCGGCGCAATCCCTGCGTTGATCCACAGCAGCGAAGGATCGTTGTGCGGAACAAGCGATGCGCTCGGCTCAATCTTATGGCCTTTACTTGCAAAAAACTGCAACCATTTGGAACGTATTTCACTAGCTTTCATGGTTCTTCTGCCTCCATATTTATGATTGAATGAGTTCGACAGGTCCGCGCAGTTGGACTGAATCGAACATCTTTTCGCGCCTAACGTATAAGCGTGTCTCTAGAAGCCAGAATAGCTGGCTTCCAATGACGAAAGCGCTCCCCCCACGAACCCCTGTTCAAACGTGCCAACGCTCACTCATCAGACAATCGCTCGTGGTCCAGAGGGCGAAACCCCTGGGGCCCTCCTGTAAGGAGGGTTTGGGAGGTGAATAAAAAATAATCGCCCCTGTCAAAAACAGGGACGAATCATCGCGGTACCACCCTGGTTATTTAGCCACGCTGCCCACTTGCCGCGGTTATGACCAAATCTCCTTGTATGAACGGTAACGGGTTCAACCGGCGGGTTTCATCCGCACTCCGGAACGAGCGCTCAGCCATTCTTGCATCGAAAGGTTCTTTCAGCCGACAGCACATGCAGCGCATGTATGCGGAACCTTCTCTCTGGCGACGGGCTATGACTGACTAAAGTTCCATCAACGATTTCCAACTCATAGATAGGGAAATTATAACTTTATGGAATAGCACTGTCAATATGAGCAATGAGGACAGACTCATGTTGTGTGACTGCAAGCCTGCCAATAAAATTTTAGCGTAAGCGCCATTTCACTGTTGACTCTGATTCACCATCCATATATAATCAAATCAATGATAATGATTTTCATTATCGAACCATTTGATGCAAGATTTTTTCTGTGGCACCTTTGAAAGTCATTCGATTCGAACCGCCACTCAACCCATATCCTCAACCCTCGTGCAAAACCCCTTTGAACCGTGATCCCGCAAGTCACGTTCAAAGGGGTTTTGTGCTTTTCTTATCCTATATAGTCGGTCTGCGAACGTAATGCAGCACGACATGCTGGATGATTACCTTCATAACAGCGAAGAACGGAACCGCCAGGATCAATCCGACAATGCCCGCCACTTCGCCCCCTACCATCAAAGCAAAGATGATAAACAATGGATGCATATGCAAAGATCTCCCTACAACCTGAGGAGAAATCACATTGCCCTCCAGCACCTGAACGGCGAGGTTCACTAAAACAACGAACAGCATCATTTTCAAAGATACGGTTGAAGCCATCAGAATGGCAGGCGCCGCGCCAAAGAACGGTCCCAGATAAGGGATGATGTTAAATACAGCTACTACACTCGCTAATAACAGGGGATACGGCATACCTATGGCCCAGTATCCAATGTAAGCAAGCACCCCTACGATGAGGCAAACCAGCAGCTGCCCCCGCACATAATTGCCAAGAGCCGTATCAATATCAAGCAGCAGCTTAACCGTCACCTTTCGGCGGTCCTTTGGTACAATGGTCAGCGCGGTCTTCTCGAGCAGTTGAATATCTTTCATGATATAAAAAGCGACGAATGGCACGATAAACACGACAAACAGCATATTAATCGTATTGCCGATCTGATTCACATAGTTGGAAATCGCCATGGAAATACTGTTTTCCAGCTTCGTTAACGAATGATTAAAGCCTGTCCGCACGCTATCCGGCAGCATTTGATTCTGATTAAAGCCATCGACGAGCGATTGCGCCCTCATGGCCATCTGCGGCATATGTTCATTGAGTTCATCGAGCTGGTTCATAAACATCGGAGTCACATTCATAATAATGACGGTCATCGAGGTAATAAAGACTCCGTAAATCAGCAGCACAGCAATCGTTCGAGGCACTTTGCGCTGATTCAGCATATTCACTACCGGGTTGAGCAAATAGGACAAGATCATTGCAATAAAGAACGGCGTTATGATCGCCTTCAGAAATTGCCATACATGAAGCAGAAGCGGCTTGATTAATAGAAGCATGTAGATCACTGCAAGTCCTAACAGTATGTAAACAAGCGTTGCAAACCATTTATTATGGTAAAAACGTCCCATCGTTTCACCCCGTCATCAGGCTATATGATTCCGTATACAGTATATGTACAACCTGTGAAAAATAACCCGATAACGCTCTCTTCGAGATCGCTGAACGTACTCAAACAGCAAAAAAAACACCGTAATTCCTGACTTAATGACGGGAATTTACGGTGCTTCAATTAAATTCAAAAATGGACCAGCTTAATTGGCATGCAGCTGAACTTGAGGAATTTCTTCCTCAAAAAACAAATCGTCCAGGGAGCTAAGTGTTCCGTCTTCTTCCACTTGATACACGGACATCTTATCTCCGTTCACGCTGAGCTCGATGAAGCAGCCCCAGCAATAAAACTGATGGGAACCGATCTTGCCGATATCTTTGGAATTGCAATTTGGACAACGCATCATGTTACTCACCCTATTCTTCTTTGGATACGAAGAGTTCTTCTACTTCCGCGGCGCAGTGGGTCGGCACAATAACCGCATCTTCCCCTCTAGTTGCCGTCTCCGGCATAGGAAGCCATTTGCGCCCTTCTTTGAGGTCGGAAATGAAACCTTCGGACAATTCATAACCTACTATTTGTTTACCCCAATCTTCGCCCAAATAAACATCTTCTACCATTCCTAATTGGTGGCCTCCCACCGTAATCATCGGAAGCCCCGTTATTTTCCGGCTCCCATCGATCAAAGCGATCCATCCGGCATCATGGCTGTACTCAGCAATGACGCTTTCGTTCGGTATGGTAACGGCATCTTCTCCTGTGGCGATTATCTGATTCCACTCAATCCATTTGATCGAGGAAAACCATGACTTCGCTTCAAGAAAAATCCCCTTTATGTTCCAATTTGAGTCTATACACAAGTCTTTTACCTGGCCAACCTGTTTCCCTGATTCAACTGTGATCACCGGCAGCCCGATAAGATCTCGCGCTTTGCGCAATCTGAATTCCTCCTAGAACCGCCTGGTACTATCTAGTACGCAATCGCCCCACGATGGTTGCAATTTTGTGCGCGGCTATTTCGATTTGCTCTTTAGAATTCCCCATTCCAAAGCTAAATCGAACAGCGGAGTTCGTTACATTTTCTGGCAAGTGCATGGCTTGTAAGACATGAGATATTTCCAAGGATCCTGAAGTACATGCGGAGCCGCTCGCTGCAGCTATACCTTCGAGATCTAAATTCATCAATAACGTTTCTGTGCTGATACCAGGGAAGCTGATGTTAAGAATGTGCGGGATGGACTGTTCCAAACTACCGTTTATAGTAAAGCCCTCGGTTCCGAGCTGCTGCTCCAATCGGCTGATCATGAGGGAGCGGAGCTCCCAAGCATGCTGCCCGATGTCCTGAAGCTGTGGAAGGATAAGCTCAACAGCTTTGGACATACCGGCAATTGCAGCCATATTCTCGGTTCCGGACCTTCTCTTTCTTTCCTGCGAGCCCCCGAGCGTATGCGGAGTAAGCATCACGTTCTTGCCTATATACAAAGCCCCGACGCCCTTGGGACCATAGATCTTGTGAGCAGAGAAGCTCATCAGATCAACAGGCAGTGCGCCTAGATCAATGGTCAGCTTTCCCAGAGCCTGCACGGCATCGACATGAAAGGGAATTTGGCGGCCCCTTGCCAGCTGTCCGATTTGTTCAATGGGCTGAACGGTTCCAACTTCGTTATTCACGTACATAACGCTGATCAAAGCCGTATCCGGACGTATAGACGCTTCCAGCTCCTCCAATTGAATAAGACCGGTCGGACCTACTGGCAGGTATGTCACCTCGTAGCCCAAGCTCTCCAGCCGTTCATAAGGATGCAGCACAGCATGGTGCTCGATCTGAGTTGTAATGATATGCTTCTTGCCGTCTAATTGAGCATTCAATAAACCGAATATCGCCATATTGTTGCTCTCCGTACCCCCGCTCGTGAATACAAGCTGAGCCGGAAGACAGCCAAGCGCCCCTGCCATCGAATCTCGAAAGCGGTTTAAAGCAGTCCTTGCTGCCCTCCCAAAGCTGTGCGTGCTGGAAGGATTTCCGTAGAGCTCCTGATAAAAAGGCAGCATCGCCTGAAGCACTTCAGGATGGACAGGAGTTGTTGCAGCGTGATCAAGATAAATTGGATTCATTATGCACCTTTAGATGTAGAACATATAATTATCGTTTACGCCTTTGTCCTGAAAAGAAATCAGATGTGAGAGCGTTGTTGAGTCAAGCACTTCTGCAATACTATCTCGAATGCGAATCCACAAATCACGCTTGGCCGGATCGTCTTCCTCCGTGAAATCGACCGGACTGATCGGCCCTTCAAGAACACGAATGACCTCACCGGAAGTAATTTGGTCCGGGGTCTTGGACAGAATGTAACCGCCGTAGGCTCCTCGAATACTTTTGACCAGACCGGCATTTCTCAGCGGGGCTACCAGCTGCTCCAAGTAATGCTCCGAAAGCTGGTGCTTCTCGGCAATACTTTTAAGCGATGTCGGCCCTTCTCCATATCGATGAGACAGCTCCATCATGATCGTGAGGCCATAACGGCCTTTCGTGGATATTTTCAAAGTAACACCTCATTAATTTCATATATGCCGATAAGTTGTCCATATCTAGATTAACAGCGTAACCATTTTTACCCAAAACATTCCTAAACATCCGCGTATCATATATATGGTAACATAATTCCTTGTTTTATGGGTGAAATTCCATGACATTCTCATGAAATATTTTTAAAAAATTATTGGTGGATGTATAATGGTGAGATAGATCTGCAAGCAGGCTTTTGCATGGCTTTGGCAGTTGGAAAAGAGGTTGAAACAAATGAGTAGAAAACGAGTTATTCTTGGCATGTCGGGAGGCGTCGATTCCTCGGTCGCAGCACTGCTGCTCAAGGAGCAAGGACATGAAGTAATCGGGATCTTTATGAAAAATTGGGATGATACCGACGAATTCGGTCATTGTACAGCGGAAGAAGATGCGGAGGATGTCAGACGGGTGTGCGACCAGCTCGATATCCCTTTCTATACAGTGAATTTCGAAAAGCAGTATTACGATAAAGTGTTTGCTTATTTCTTGGACGAGTACCGTAAAGGTCGAACTCCTAATCCGGACGTCATGTGTAATCGGGAAATCAAATTCGGCGAGCTCCTTCAAAAGGTGCTTGATCTGGGCGGAGATTACATTGCAACTGGGCACTATGCCCGCGTCGAAGAACGTGACGGTGAATTTGTGCTGCTGCGCGGGAACGACTCCAATAAAGATCAAACCTACTTCCTGAACATGCTCAATCAAGAGCAGCTGTCCAAGGCTATGTTCCCTATCGGTCATCTGCCAAAGCCTGAAGTTCGGAAAATCGCAGAAGCAGCCGGGCTGGCAACAGCCAAAAAGAAGGACAGCACGGGGATTTGTTTCATCGGCGAAAGAGATTTCAAGACTTTCCTCAGTCAATATCTGCCGGCCAAACCGGGAGATATGCGAGATATTCGCACTGGCGAGGTTAAAGGGCGCCATGACGGCCTGATGTACTACACCCTAGGTCAAAGGCAGGGTCTAGGCATAGGCGGCTCCGGTACGGGCGAGCCATGGTTCGTCGTGGACAAGGACCTGGAGAAAAATGTGCTGCTTGTCGTTCAGGGGGAGCAGTATTCCGGGCTTTACTCTCATGGGCTAACAGCTACAGATCTGAACTGGATCAGTCCCAAGAAACCGGACGGCACCGTCTCGTGTACGGCCAAATTCCGCTACCGCCAGCCCGATCAGAGCGTGAAGCTGACCATAGGCGAAGGCGGGACCTGCGAGGTCGTGTTCGACAAGCCGCAAAAGGCAGTAACACCCGGACAATCCGTCGTATTCTATGACGGGGATGTGTGCTTGGGCGGAGGCATTATCGACAAGGTTCACAAGTAAGAATTTATCTGGACAGGAGGCTGAGAATGCCATGATATCCAGCTCAGTCATGAAAGCAGCAACCTATGAAGAAGCCATTCCTTTGCTCAAGCAAATCGGTATTCTTCCTCTCTCCTCCTTCATACCGGAGCATCCTTCTTTGGAAGCCATTACGGAGCCATCCCAGTGGCATAACGGCTTGGAGACGGACCCTTGGCTGTGGAGAGATCGGTTTGCCGGAGATGGTATTGCTGCCTATGGACGATTTTTTGCCAAAAAGCCTGTACTCATATCTGCAGAATGGTTTCCATTGGTCAAAAACCTGCTTGAAGAGCCCTATACCGTGGAAGAACGCTACCAGGACGGACTAATTCCTAAAGCGGCTGTCGATATTTATCAGGCTGTAGCTGATGATGAAGGCATTGATGCTAGGCTGTTACGGGCAAAAGCCGGGTTGAAAGCCAAGGAGTCCAAGGGGGATTTCGATCGGGCACTCATTGAACTCCAAAGTAAAACCGATCTTGTCATTGCCGGAACAACCGACCGGTTAAACCAAAATGGCGTCAAGAGCGGCTGGAACAGCTCCTGCTATATGACAGCTGCCCATTGGATGGAGCTCCACAAGCTGGAAAAGAACGTGCTTCCTACACCTGAAGCCAAATCTGCTTTCAGAGCTTTGCTTCGTGAGCACTGTTCCGAAGCTGCACAAGCTTATTTTTATAAGATATTCAGGCTTTAGATTCGTGGAAGTTAATATTTACCGTACTGTTCGAAGCATGCAGAACCGTTCAAAAGCAAAAGCTACGCTAGTGGAGGTGGCCATGTACATGAACGGTTTTTCTTTGTTCCTTGTGGGAGTTACTGGCAGCCTGGGTCTGCTTGGCGATCCGGATATAGAGCATCTGCAGCTGAGGGAGTGTTCTGCGGCTGCAGATGCTCCTGTGCAAATGACAGTTCATCCTACTAGCACACAAAACGCTACAGCGACTATTCCCCAACCAGAAGATTCCGATTACGAGAAATGGAGCCGGATGGCTTTTAAAGAAGCCGGTAAGATTTATACACTTCTGGATTATAAGTATTTAGGAAAATCCTACGCGGCGCCCGGCGTCTACCAACAGCAGTTCCGGTTCTGGATCAAGAAGAACAAGCACGAATTCCCGCTGATTGTAACGATTCGATATAATTCTGTGACAGAGAAGGTTTATACCATTCAAATGGAAGAGCAAAAAGGAGCCTGCGGTATTCATGAGTCACCGCCTCCCTCTTCTATTTGTTGAGTGATTATTAGGTTGGAAATGGGCTTCTGGAATGAGGTAAGCTAATCACGGCTGTAGAATTGTAATGATAACGTTTTGATTCTTTATATCCTCATACATGTCTTGATACTGCTGCTTCAGATTTGCATCGTCCAGACTAAAATTAACATCCGATGGAAAGCTAATGGTTACTGCTTGATCTCCAAATTCGCCGATTTTTGAAATTTTCACGATACCTGTAAGATCCTCATTGGCTTCCCAACGCTCTTTGGGCCAAATTTTAATAGTAAACAGTAACCCTCCGTATTCCCGATTATCCTTATTAAAAAAATCAAAGGTTTCTGCCGTATCTTCAGAAATGGCACTTTCCACCTCATATTTCCCTTCCCAGCTTGCCGGTAATTCAACCGTAAGCATATTCTTGATTGTATAGGTAATCGTCGGAACTACCACTTTTGAAGCTAGGCTCATATTCGATTCCTTTAATTTCTGAATGAATGTCACAGCTTCCGCTCTAGTTAACAGATCCTCTTGCAGAAAACCATCAATCGAATGAGACGTTTTCCCTTCAGCAATATGATGATCCAATACATATTGGATGGCATCGTTCATTACATAATTCTTTCCTGCAGCATTAACCGCAAAGATTGCTGCCTGCCCTCTCGATAATGGATGTTGATCGGCCACCCCCCACCCAAGCCGAGACCAATAAGTTACATAGGCATCCGACCAATCGGAAGAACCAGCAGCTTCTTGTTTAACACTATCAGCTTGATAACATCGTATGAGCATAGCAATAAATTCTGTACCAGTGACAGGCTGATCGGGTCTAAACGTGTCGTCGGAATAGCCTTCAACGATTTTAGACTCCACAGCCCAACGTATACTGCTAAATCCCCAAAAGTCTGTTGGAATATCTCGGAAAGAAATATCCTCAGCTAAGACAGGATGCATGTTTAGAGCGTAGATCGCAGCGGACATCCCAACTATCCAAATCCTCTTCATAAGGTTTTTCATCACAATTCACATCCCCATATTTTACAATATATGTTTCTCTGGAAATGTACAACCGAAATCCCTGTCATTCCAGAGCTGGGAGCTTAAGGGGTTCCAATAAAAACAGACGAAAGCAACCTTTTTATTTCAGCGGATGCAAACCTGCCGTCTTTACCTTAAACAATGTTAGTCATGGACCTGGGAATCAAAAAATTCAGCTCGTTGTGATTGCTGCCGATGACGAAAGCGGGGATGCTTACCTGGATTATTTGGAGATTAAATAGAAGAAGCTAGTAGAGTAAGACGGGGGATTACTCCCCCGGACTCCTCATCAAACCGTGCATGCGGATTTCCCGCACACGGCTTTCCTTCGTCAGTTCCCCATCTTCAGGAGTGAGTCGTCTTCACCCGTCACCGGATTGCAAATTTCACTGCTGAATTAGAAACGTGTGGTGAGTAAGTTTGTTAGAAATACCATCCCTGCTTCTTCCAATACTTTGTTTGGAATAAGCCGGTTTGAAACCGTAGACTTCTTTTTCCGCATAAAAGCTCGCACTCTCATGCGTGTCCATTCGTCTAGGCGTTGAAACTTTTTCTTTACGTTCCCAATCCCAAAATAGTTACCAAACCCGCGTGACACTTCATTTAGCTTCTTCATCATTTCGTTAAGGTTGTTACCTTGCTGCCTTCGGGTGATCTTGTGGACTTTCTCTTTGTACTTCTTCACTTTTGCGTCCGGCAAGATGAGATATTCTTTCCAGAAGTCAAATCCTAGAAAACGGAATCCTTCATCGAATTGCACCACTTTCGTTTTCTCTGGATGCATTCTCAGCTGAAGTTCCCCTTCTAAGATGGTTTTTGCCGTTTGGTATGCTTCTTCTGCTCGCTCCTTTGTTTTGCAAAGAATAACTGCATCATCTGCATATCTGACCACAGCAAACCCCTTCTCCTTCATACTCCAGTCGAAATGATTCAGATATAGATTCGCAAGTAATGGACTGATGACCCCGCCTTGTGGGGACCCGACTAACGTTTCATGGAACTGATCATCTTCCATGACTCCTGCGGTGAGCCATCCGCGAATGAGCGTCAGCACTTTACCGTCGGTTATTCGTTCACGAACCTTTTCCATCAGCAGTTCATGCGGAATTTCATCGAAAAAGGATATAATGTCGAGGTCTACCACATAGTCGTATCCGCCGCGCTTTGCTCGTCGAATCGTGTTTATTGCTTGATGCGCAGAGTATCCAGGTCGGAAGCCAAAGCTGTAGTAGTAGAAGTCTTGCTCAAAGATCGGCTCGATGATTTGACGTACAGCCTGCTGGCATACGCGATCTCGGATTGTGGGAATGCCTAACGGTCTTAACTTCCCGTTTTCCTTCTCGATGAAATGTCGCCTGACAGGGTCGGGTTTGTACCGATCTTGTTGCAGTAGCCTTTGGATTTCCTTTAGGTTGATGCCTATGTTCTTCTCGAACATACCAATGCTTACCCCATCAATTCCGCCACTTCCTTGATTCTTCTTTACTGCCAGCCAGGCTTCATTCAGATTGTCCATTTGATATATTTTGTCGATCAGGGAGTAGTATCGTCGTTTCGGTTTCATTGGTGTTTCACCACCTTTACCTGCTACTCACCAAGCTGATCTTGTTCGCGCTACAGATGATCGATTCCTTACTCGTTCTACCTCATGCAACCGCGTGTTAGAAAAAAATTTTTTTTCAATCGCTCCTGTTGCCTGAGGTGTACTCAGGTCGCCAGTTTGCCTCTATCCCCAAGCGCTATCTCGCTCTCGGCGGGACGCACCCTCTTGGTCATACCCTCTCTGGTTTAAGGCGCTTACGATCTCCACTCACTTGAACTCACAGTCTTTGACGAAGCACGTTCCCTTTGCCTCTGTCTTCCCTCTTTTGAAGTGGAAGCAGGTTATGCGACTAAGAATATTTTTTTCCCCACGCGCATACTCATCCGAGTTTTCCCCTCTAGACTGTTACCAGCTTTCATCGGCTCAGACTTATTCGCTACTACGGAACGATCCGCCATCTCGCAGTTCATCGATTTGGCTTTCCCCTTAGGGTTATACCTTGCCTACCTCACACGCGTTTGCGCAGAGGAAACTACGAGACTTCCCTCAGTTATCTGCACATTCTGTTCCATCCATCCTGACCCTAATCACGTAGATGAGCCTTGCAGGTCATATCCCTTTCGCGCTTTCCTGCAAGATATGCCTATGGCATAGATTTCCCCGTTTTTCCGGCGGGTCATCCAACATCTCCGCCACCTCTGGTTCACCGCATTCCGGGCTGGACTTTGCCTGCAGGCCCTTCGGATTCCCCCTCGCGAGAGACACCCTGCCAATCCTTCTCCTACTGGAGTTAGGACTTCTGCTTCGGCTACGGCACTTTAAAGGGTAAAGTTACCGAGTGGATTTGAACCACTTAGATTGTGCGACTGTGAGGCGCACAGAAAAACCGGCGAGATCATTCTCGCCGGTTCAGTTTGTTGATAAAGCATGGATCATTACGAGCTTCAGCAGCTTTTCTCCGATCTAAGGTGATAACAAAACTGTTAAAGGCACCTGCTGCGCTTCTCCGAAAAAGGTGCTTCTCCATTTCCCCTTTATCGACTGTCTCCTGTCTGTCTTCCTCTTCGCTTTTGCTGGTTGGCTTTCATCTTCTCTTCGGTGCCTTGCTCACTCGCGATAAAGATGATTTCATTCTTGATGGCATCGGGCAAATATTGCTGTTGTACGAAATGACCGGGATAATCATGAGGATACATATACCCTTTATGCCCTAGCTTTTCTGCCCCTTTGTAGTGAGTATCCCGAAGATGCAGCGGAACGTCAGCGGACTTGACGTGTTCCATAAGGTGCATAGCTCGCTCGATTGCAATGGGAATCGAATTCGACTTGGGACTCTCCACAGCGAAAATAATTGCCTGGGAAATGACATATTTAGACTCTGGCCAGCCAATCTTATGGTAGGCGTCCATCGCGGTGACGGCCTGAATCATCGCCTGGGGATTAGCCAGGCCGATATCTTCGCTGCAGGCGACTATCAGACGCCTCAGGAACGTCATAGGATCCATGCCGAGCTTCTCGACGGCATAGAGGAACCAGAACAGCGCGGCGTCGCTGGAGCCGCGTACGCTTTTGTGAAAAGCGGACAGCACGTCATACTGCGTAGACTCGTCCGCTTTCACGATCGGGCGGCGGATGGATTCCTCCGCCACCTCTAGCGTAATCTGAACCGTGCCGTCCGGTTCAGGCGAGGTCGTCAGCGCTGCCAGCTCCAGCGCGTTCAGCGAGCGGCGGATGTCGCCGACGGCCATCCGCGCGATGTGCTCCAGCGCCTCCTCGTCCACGCGGAGGCGCATAAAGCCGAGCCCCTTCACGGGGTCGGCCAGCGCTCTTCTCATGGCGATGAGCGCATGCTCCGCCGTGAGGGCCTCGAGCTGAAACAGCGTCGAGCGCGACAGCAAGGCCCCGTTCACATGGTGAAACGGGTTCTCGGTCGTCGCCCCGATGAAGATGAGGATGCCCTGCTCCACGGCGGGCAGCAGCGCATCCTGACGCGAGGTGTTAAAGCGGTGCACCTCGTCGAGAAACAGCGTCGTCTTGCGGCCGTATAGCGCTTTATTCGATTTGGCCTGCTCAATGACTTCGCGTACATCTTTGACTGAAGCATCAACCGCATTTAACTTGATGAATTCGCCTTGCGTCCGGTTGGCGATGATGTTCGCCAGCGTCGTCTTCCCTGTTCCAGGAGGTCCGTACAGCAAAATGGAGCTGACCTGATCCGCCTCAATGGCTCGCCGAAGTAGTTTTCCGCGGCCAACAATATGCTCTTGACCGATATATTCATCCAAGGTAGTCGGACGCATACGATCCGCTAACAATTTGCCGCCAGGATCCTGCTGGCTCGCATAAGTAAACAAATCCATACGTGTCATCCTTACTCGCTTTTCTTCGCTCTTTGCTCAGCTCTCTCGAGCAGCTCCTTAACGGCAACGCTAACCATGATTAAACCCGCTACAGGCGGTACAAACGCATTACTTGCCGGAGGCATCTGAGCTTTGCGGATTTCAGGAGCGTTCTCGGGCACGATCTGCTGAGTGACGTCCTCACGCGGCTTCATCGGCTCCTCGGTAGAGAATACAACCTTTACCCCTTTTTTGATGCCTTCCTTGCGAAGCTTGTGCCTGATAACGCGTGCAATCGGATCCATCGTCGTCTTCGAAATATCCGCTACACGGAATTGAGAAGGGTCCATTTTGTTAGCAGCACCCATACTGGACACCATCGGAATCTTTCTCTGCAAGCATTGTTTGATCAAATGGATCTTGTAGCTAATTGTATCGCTTGCGTCCAAAACATAGTCAAGATCGTATTCAAACAGTTTCTCATACGTCTCTTCCGTGTAAAACATGCGCAGCGAGATCGCATCGCACTCCGGGTTGATCAACTTAATCCGATCTCTCATTAGATCGGCTTTAGGCTGTCCAACAGTGGTCGTCAGCGCATGGATCTGACGATTAATGTTCGTAATGTCCACTACGTCCTTATCGATCAGGATGATGCGTCCCACTCCGGTACGGGCCAATGCTTCAGCTGCGATGGAGCCGACTCCTCCGATACCGAGTACCGCTACCGTACTGTTCTTCATAACTTCCAGTCCCTCGGGACCAATTGCCAGCTCCGTACGGGAAAATTGATGCAGCATGCCGCTGAATCCTCCTTTGTCTAAAAGAACGGAATCCCGCGCCGCGGCTAGACACGAAGGCATCTAACCGCTGAACGCGGGAATCTCGTCTGTATGTGAAAGTAGTCGTTCTAATACTTCTTACGCCTTGCCAGCCGGCTGCTTCAACGCAACGCGAATGGACAACTGCTCAAGCTGCTTGTCTTCCAGCGCGCTTGGAGCATCGGTAAGCAGATCCGTTGCACTGACCGTTTTCGGGAAAGCGATCGTCTCCCGAAGGTTGGATTGACCGGCAATCAGCATGACCAAGCGGTCGAAGCCGAACGCGATACCACCATGTGGCGGAGTACCGTATTCGAAGGCTTCCAATAGGAAACCGAATTTCTCGGTTGCTTCTTCTTTGGAGAAACCAAGAGCGTCAAACATTTTTTCCTGTACTTCGCGCTTAAAGATACGCATGGAACCTCCGCCTACTTCGTAGCCGTTCAGAACAAGGTCATAGGCTTGGGCGCGAATTTGTCCAGGGTCGGTATCGAAGAAGTGCAGGTCTTCCTCTTTAGGACGCGTGAACGGATGGTGCTCCGCGACATAACGCTTCTCTTCTTCATCATAGCCAAGTAATGGGAAGTCTACTACCCATGCAAATTTAAATACGGAATCATCGATCAAGCCAAGATCGCGGCCGATTTTCAGACGAAGATTGCCAAGTACGTCTGCAACGACTTTCTTTTTGTCCGCAGAGAATAGCAGTAAGTCTCCCTCTTCTGCACCCAAACGCTCTGTAAGAGCAGCAATTTCAGCTTCATTGAAGAATTTGACGATAGGCCCTTTGAATTCGCCTTCTTTGACTTGAATCCAAGCTAAGCCTTTGGCTCCGTAGCGTGCTGCGAAAGGCAGCAGATCGTCGATTTCTTTACGGCTCCAAGTGCCGCAGCCTTTGGCATTCAAGGCTTTCACTTGTCCGCCGTTTTTAATTACATTCGCAAACACTTGCACACCGGACTCGCCAACAATGTCGGATACGTCTTGAAGCTCTAGTCCAAAACGCAGATCCGGCTTATCGGAGCCGTATTTAGCCATTGCATCAGCATAGCTTAAGCGTTGGAATGGACGGGCAATGTCCACGCCTGCTGTTTCGTTCATCAGCTTAGCAATGAGCTCTTCCATCAGCTCGAGCAATTGATCTTGCGATAAGAAGGATGTCTCAATATCGACTTGTGTGAATTCCGGCTGACGATCTGCACGAAGATCTTCGTCGCGGAAGCAGCGTGCGATTTGGTAGTAACGCTCCAGACCACCAACCATCAGAAGCTGCTTATAAATTTGCGGAGATTGCGGAAGCGAGAAGAATTCGCCCGGATGAACGCGGCTTGGTACCAAGTATTCACGAGCACCCTCCGGTGTGCTTTTTGTCAGAATCGGTGTTTCTACTTCGATAAAACCTTGCTCGTCAAGGAAATTGCGGAACAGCTTTGCCGCTTTCGAACGAAGCATCAAGGTCTTCTGCATTTCCGGACGGCGAATGTCCAGATAACGGTATTTCAAACGAAGGGATTCATCCACTTGGATGCCATCCTCGATGAAGAATGGAGGTGTCTTCGCAGGGCTCATGATCTCAACCTGTGTGACTTGAATCTCGATTTCGCCGGTTGCGATATTTTTGTTCACTGTTTCAGGGTCGCGCTCTACCACTTTACCTTGCACAGCCAATACGTACTCACTGCGCGCACGGTCTGCTATTGCTAGAGCATCTCCAGAGAAATCCGGATTAAAGACAACTTGTACGATGCCGCTTCTGTCACGAAGATCAATGAACAGCACTCCGCCCAAGTCACGTCTTGTTTGCACCCATCCATTTAAAATCACTGTTTGTCCAACTTGTTCTTTGGTCAATTGACCGCAATGATGTGTTCTGAGCATCATAATTGTTGTTGCCTCCTCATAGGGTTTAAGTACTGATTACAAAAGCTTCTATTCGAATAGCGTCTTCGCTGCATTCGCTGCCAGATCCGCCAAGGTGACGGTTAGCTGATCCCCTGTTTCCATTTTCTTTAGCGTAATTTCCCCGCGAGCAAGCTCGTCGTCGCCAAGAATCGCCACATATTTGGCGTTATATCGGTCCGCAGATTTCATTTGTGCTTTCATCTTACGGCCCAAATAATCTTTCTCCGCAGCTATGCCCTGCTGTCTGAGCTGGTACAGAAGCTTAATGACTTCTTTTTCAGCGGGTTCTCCGAGTGCAATCAAATACACATCAATCGGTTCCGGCTTCGGTACTTCGACACCTTGATTGGCCAGCACGAGCAGGATCCGCTCAAGTCCGAGCCCAAGTCCGACACCCGGCTGATCGCCGCCGCCGATTTGCTCAACCAGCCCGTTATAACGGCCGCCTGCTCCTATCGTATCGATAGATCCAATGCCTGCCGACTTGTATTCGAAAGCCGTATGCGTGTAGTAATCCAGTCCGCGTACAAGCCGGGGATTAATCGTGAATGGGATCTCCATCGCAGTAAGATGATCTTGAACAGCCCCAAAGTGCGTATTACATTCATCATCTAAGTGATCTAAAATACTCGGTGCACCTTCACCATACTTTTGATCTACTTTACAATCAAGAATGCGCATGGGATTGCGATCATACCTGAATTGGCAGTCTTTGCAAAGCTTATCTTTTACTGGAGCGAAGAAAGCCTGCAGCTCGGTTCGATAAGCCGTACGCACGGAAGGCGTGCCCACCGAATTAATTTCAACGGTCACATTCTGCAGTCCAATTTCCTTGTAAAACGTATAGCCCAACGCGATGACCTCCGCGTCGATACTCGGTTCCGTCGATCCGAAAGCTTCAATACCAAACTGATGAAATTGACGGTATCGGCCAGCTTGAGGCTGCTCGTAGCGGAACATCGGGCCTACATAATACAGTTTGCTTACGTCCGGCTCACCATAAAGCTTGTTCTCTACATATGCACGTACGACACCGGCAGTACCTTCCGGTCGAAGTGTAATGCTTCTGTCCCCTTTGTCCTGGAACGTATACATTTCCTTTTCGACAATATCCGTGGTCTCCCCCACCCCGCGCGCGAACAATTCCGTATGTTCAAAGATTGGGGTGCGAATTTCTTTGTAATTAAATCTTCGGCATAGATCCCTAGCTTTGTTCTCCAAGTACTGCCACTTCTCGACATCACCTGGCAGGAGATCCTGTGTACCTTTCGGCTTCTGAATACTCATCTGTATCCACCCTCCTTGTTCCATTCCCTTTTATGAGTCAAACTCCATTCGAGGTCTTTCTAATGAGCTGACCGCGTACAGAGTTAGTTATGAGATAAACCTCTATCGAGGTCTTTCGAAGAGGTAAATTCTTATGGTAACAAAAAAATCCCTCGCCGCTGACTTACGTCAGGGACGAGAGATTTGTTAACCAAATTCACCCGTGGTACCACCCACATTCAGGATTGCCAAGCAATGACTGTATCATTCTTCGCATATGTATCCTGCTCTTGTCGGATAACGCCCGCTACACGCCAGTCAGCTACTGCACCGAAGCTTTGTGACAAAGCTTCATGGTTCCCTGCTGGTCCTCGGGGAGGTCTTTCATTCGCTCATTATAAGAAAGCTTGCAGCCTCGGCTTTCCTCTCTGGATATAGGAATGCGAATTACTTTGTCCCTTCAATGGATCTCAAATTTATCCAATCACATTATTGCTTATTGTAATCATTGAAGCTTTTAAAGTCAAGTGAGCGGACTAAAATTGGTCCGCCCATTTTTGCAGCTCATCCATAACGGATTTAAGACCCTTCCCCTTGCTTGTAAGCTCGTACTCGATCCTCACCGGAGTCTCCGGATAGACATGCCGAATGACAATTCCAGATGCCTCCAGTTCTTTAAATCTTTCCGAAAGCATTCGATCACTCATGCTGGGGATGAGTTCGGAAATATCTTTAAAACGCTTAGGTCCTGTCAGAAGTACATGGATAATCAGCCCTGTCCAACGTTTGCCGAGCAGTTCAAATGCATTTTCGAATTTTGGACACAGTTGATAGTCTTCCATACGAATCATCTCCTTATGAACAATTTTAGCATAGTCGCTTGACAAAAGTAAGTGCCCGTCATAATATACTAACATAAAGTAAGTTGTTTACTAAAAATAATTTATAGAGGAGTTGTTATCTATGGCTTTAGGTTTACTTATTATTCGTCTCATTATCGGTCTTACATTCGCCGCGCACGGTACTCAAAAATTGTTCGGTTGGTTTGGAGGCTACGGACCGAAAGGCACTGGAGGCTTTTTTGAATCCATTGGTATTAAGCCCGGGGTTGCGATGGCTGTTCTTGCAGGATTGGCGGAGTTGCTAGGCGGACTGCTATTTGCGGTCGGACTTTGGACATTCATCGGGGCTGTGCTCATTGTTCTGACTATGATCATGGCTATGGTTAAAGTTCACGGCAAAAACGGCTTCTGGTCGACGTCAGGCGGTATCGAATATAATTTGGTGCTACTCGCGGTGGCTGTCGGTGTAGCTCTCATCGGAGCCGGAGAGTATTCTATCGATTCTCTCCTGTAACTCCATGTAACATAAACACATCTAGATGGGATTATCCAATCATTGCTTGAGCTTTTTCATATGGGACACAGCCTACAGAAACTAATGCTTTTACACAAATCATGCCCGCGCCTCCCATGGCAGACGGGCTTTTCTCATACCTTTAGGATGTGATCATTTTCAAACAATTTTCATTCGCCGGATTGTATATTCGGATTCTACGGACATATACATGTACAACAAGGGGAAAGCCCTTGCAAAATCAATCAGGAGGCTGAGAACAATGACAATTCAAAACCGTTTCCAAGAACAACCGCAGGATTACCTGGTGCTCTTCTCGGATGAAACAGAGGGTGAAGAAGTCGAAGTTGATGTAGTTGAAGAAGTTTCAGAGGCGGATGAAGACGTGGCTGCTGAAGAAGCTGAAGATTCCGATGCTGCGGAAGATGCGGAAGAAGATGCCTCGGATGAGGAAGACTCCGAAGATGAAGCTGAAGAAGATGCCTCGGAGGATGACGCTGTAGATGATTCGGACGATGGGGATGATGCGGAGGATGGGGAAGCTGCTGAAGAGGATGGCGAGGAAGATGTAGAGGATGAAGAGGTCGACGAGGCAGACGGCGATGAAGCCGATGAACCTGCCGACGCCTCATCCGAGGATGCTTCCGACACCGCCGAATAGTTGTAAGCGCACACATATCTCCCATCTTAACATAACCCTACAAAGTGGGGCCTTGGCCTCAAAGCTGGATCAAGTACTTTGCTTGGGATCCCAAATTAATAAGTTCTATGATGTGAACATAAACTAAGAGCCTTTTTTACCATTCTGGAACATACGGTAGAAAAGGCTCTTATATATTAAGGCTTACCTGTCAAGCCTAGCTTAAGATCTCGAATCAACACATAAGTATCGGCATTAGTCAACATTTCTTTGTTGGCAATTAACATGAGTGACTGCTCCGTCAGCAACCCGCGGCGGGTAAGCTCGGCCTGCGCTTCTTCCGCGGATCCAGGTATGCCTAACGCCTGTGTGATCGTATATACCGCTTGTGATAGCGTTAAAGGAATTTTATCTGAGTCCTCCATCTTGGCTATAGCTGCGGAAGGATCCCTTGGAAGGCTTCAGGTTTCATCTTTTTAGCCCCATTTACCAGGTTCACCATTCGTTTCGGATTAGCCTGATCATCCAAATGGAAATTATTGTCGTAGGAGCCTGTAGCAAGTCCCAGCATAAGAGCTGATTTCAAAGCATCAAACGATTTATGCTCCATGAAAGGCTCCGGCTTCACCTCAATCGGCGCAAGTTCTACGCCTTGCTGAATCAGACGGTTCTGCAGCTTAGCCACAAGCTCCTTAGATGCAGAAAGCTGACGGAACGTAACTTTGCCGTCCTGCGCGATTTTCGCAGCGGCCCCCGCCGCTTCTCCCTCCGCCATACCAGTTGGAATGACACGTGCACTACCATGAGGAAGTGTATCATAGCTTGCGGCCCTACCTACAACGAGCAGATTATCCACCTTTTGCGGTACGAGACTTCGGAAAGGTATGGCATATTGCGTCGGCTCACATACAACATTCCCTGAATCGGCTGCAGATACTCTTTGAATATCTACGGGGTAGGAGCCGAATCCAATCCGGTCCCACTGATCCCCATTCGTACAAACATCAACAATATTGAGTCGGTATTCCCCCTGCATATGACGGGTTTCGCGAACATACAGCTCGGGAGCTGTGCCTGCAAGCTCAACGCCGGCAAATTCAGGGAACGTTTTTCTCATATAATCCACAACGTGCGGCAGCTCATTCTTACCGATTTGAAAGGCTTCCTCCACAGACTTGGGATCTAATACATCCACATCAAATATTTGCAGCGAGTTGACCAGAACGGAATTATCGTTTTCACGTCCCATATTCAGGCCCCTCATCTTGGCACGTTCCTTATTTTGGGCGGGATAATTGCTCATCTCTCCGTAGCCCCAAACGCTTACATTATCAACACCTGTCGTTGCAAATTGATCATTATTTAATCGGTTCGCCATCTGGCTCCACACTTCCGGAGTCACATTAGCCAGCTTAAAAACCAGCGTCACCGCCATTTTCGATTTTGGGTCGCCTAAGTCCTCCCGGCCCATCGTAAAGGGCACACCTGCTGCTGCTGCAAAGTCACCGTCCTGAGTGGCATCAATGACAGCTCCGGCTTTTACAGTTTGCTGCGTCCCGTTCTCTAGCACAATTGATGCTCCTTGCACGACCGTGCTTCCTGATTCTCCGGCTGCGGTTACCGGTTCGATCTTCTGTGTCTTCATCAGAACGTCCAGATTTTGTTCATGACGGACCATGTCATTAAAAGCATTAGCCGCTGTACTCACATCAAAGGAGCTTCCCTCTACCTTACTGAACCACTCCGAGAACATTCCTTTATTCAAAACTTCATGCTTACCTAATGGATTCGTCTTGGGCGCATAGTTGAAATCAATGGTATTGAGCCAGCCCTCTGTCATCAATCCACCCAGTATATCCCTGTTTCGCCCATCCACCAGCAACGTAGACAAGCCATTGCGCGCAGCGGATACAGCTGCCGCAATTCCTTCAGGATCTGTGCCCACGACGATAACATCGTAGGAAGCCTTGGGCTTTTCAACAGAACTGACTTGTTCAACCTGCTGCTTATTGCCCGTTGGCTTACTGCTTACCTTATGCTTATATTGATATAATAATGCCCCTGCCGCTGCAACTACAGCACCCAAGATCAGCATCCACATCAAGATGAGCCAACCGCTTGAGGCGGAGCTTCTTCTATTGGAACGAGTTGACATAGAACTGGTACACAACCTCTCCACTTACTGCGAACTAGTCAGCTTCTCACGCAATGGTTGATAAGCTTCGTCCAACAGCTTTATTTTTTTCTCGATATATTCCAAATAGGCTTGATTATACACACTGGGCTCCTTAGGATTAGGGAAGCGCTCAATGCGCTGAGGCACCTCCGATTGTTCTTCTCCGCGAGCAAACAAAATTTTGCTGACTGCTCCGCACCCAAGCCCGATGATAGTTTGACGTTCCTCCATCATTAGGATGTTGTACAAGCTTTCGCGGCCTTCGAAGGCGTAGCCTACATTTTCAAGATTACCGAGGATATTCTTTTGCCGGTATAAGTAATATGGAACATACTCATGCTGCGTGGTCCATTCGATTGCCCGTTCCATCATTTCAGCTACCTCATCCCGCTCCGCGACTTCATACTGCTCTCTATTCTTCGTCATTCGAGAAGCCCGTTTAAACGATAGCGTATGTACAGTCAGCGATTCCGGCAGCAGCTTCTCCGTTTCCACGAGCGAATGCTCAAGCTCCTTCATTCCTTCATTCGGAAGCCCGATGATGAGATCCATGTTAATATTGTCCAGACCCATATCGCGGGCCAATTTGAATTTCTCAATGGTCTCTTCCACTGTATGGTGACGTCCGATTGCATCCAGCGTTTCCTGGGTAAAGCTTTGCGGGTTAATACTGATACGGTCGACGTTCCACTTCTTCATGACCTCGATTTTATCCGGTGTAATAGTATCGGGTCTGCCCGCTTCCACAGTTAGCTCACGTACAGCGGACATGTCCGGAAACGATTCGTGCATCGTAACGAACAAGGCATCCATCTCTTCGGCAGTGATGCTCGTGGGTGTTCCGCCCCCCCAATAAATGGTCGTAATACGCAATCCCGCTTCCTTCATCCATTTGCCCATCAACCGCATCTCTTCATGAAGCCCATGGAGAAAGGAGTGGACTGAGCCATTATTACCGCGAATATCGTAAGCTGGGAACGTGCAGTATGCGCATTTAGTCGGGCAAAAAGGAATCCCGATATAAACACTGACTTCCCGGTCCAAATGGAATAAATCCGGTATCACTTTCAGCTGACGCTCCGCTACCTCGACTAACAGATCTGCTTTCTCATCGCTGACCAAATGCTGCTCCTTGAGCAGCTGCAGGCAAGTCTCTCGGTCATGCTTTTGCAGCAAATTGTGCATGAGCTTCGTCGGCCGAACACCTGTGAGGATCCCCCATGGCTGGGTCAGTCCCGTCATCTGCTGCAGCGCCTGCAAGAGTGACGTACAAACAGCCCGTCGAATCGCCGTCTTTCTGCCTGCTAGGTCATTTAGTCCCATCATACGTTCATTCACGGCTGTCCATTCTTCATCCGGCAGCTCGGTGTCCCGTACTAGAGCAGACGCTCTTGCCAACCCCTCATCTTCATTCTCCAAGACCTCCAACTCGAGCTTAATGCGAAGGTCTGCTTCCTCTATCGACGTATAGCTAATTTCTGTTTCTTCAAAAAATAGACGATGAATATGTAAAATTTCCGTAGTAAGCTCTTCAAAGCCAGTACGGCTCACTTCAATTTTCAAGTAAAGCCCTCCAGTTGTCGATATAACCGTTCATACCTATGGTTTACACCATCTGTAAGTTTACCACAATTTTGAGGCATAGAGAAATTCAGCGGAATAGCAGGCGCCCGTTAAGAACAAGCATGTGAGCTAAGGTTGATGTGAAGCGAGAAGATGAGTATACGCTCAATCAACGAAAAAACCCCGGTCTGCTGATCGGCAGCGCTCGGGGTTTAGAACGTTATCGGTATGATTTTTTCGGAATACACTTTAATTTCTCCTGGTCAGAGGTAAATTCTTCACTCAGTTCAACCTGGCCAAGTGCAGGCGCTTGACTGAGTCTCTCCGCCAAAGATCCTTGCAGCAGCTGCTGTTCCGCAGCTATCATTACTTTATGCTTGATACCTTGCCGCATCTGGGTTGCTCCTAACTGACTGGTTTCACTATCTATTGTTTCCAGCAGCTAGGTATTCTAATCATTTGCTATCTACGATCAGCGTCACCGGTCCCCAATTGACCAGGCTCACATCCATCATTTCTCCGAACATCCCGGTCTCCACATGAAGCCCTTGAGCTCTCAACATTTCATTAAACTTGTGATAGAGCGGCTCTGCCACATCGGGTCTGGCTGCTGCCATAAAGTTGGGACGCTTACCTTTGCGGCAGTCGCCGTACAAAGTAAACTGCGATACCGATAGGATTTGTCCCCCGGTTTCAAGAACGGAGAGATTCATCTTACCCGATTCGTCCTCAAATATTCGCAATCCCGCCATCTTGTCCGCGATATACTTAGCATCCTGCTCGGTATCCTCATGGGTAACACCAACCAGCAGCATCAGTCCCTTGCCGATTTGACCGACGACCCGGCCATCAACAGTAACGGAAGCTTCCTTGCATCGTTGAACAACTACACGCATGATTGTATCTGATCTCCTACGTCTGCATAATTCTTTGAACCGAATAAACATCCTTGACGCGCTTAATCTTCTCTACGACAGATTGCAGATGGTCGATATTTTTAATCAAAATGGTCATATGAATCGTTGCCATTTTATTCTTGTCAGAACGACCGGATACTGCGGATATCATCGTCTTGCTCTCGGATACGGCTTGAAGGACTTCGTTGAGGAAGCCACGACGGTCATGACCGGTAATTTCAATTTCGACATTGAAGTTGGATTCAACCGCTTCCGCCCATTCCACTTCAATCACGCGTTCTTCTTCACCGACACTTGAAGGAATATTCAGGCAATCCTGACGATGTACGGACACTCCGCGTCCTCGTGTGATATATCCAATGATGGAATCACCGGGGACTGGGTTGCAGCATCGGGCAAAACGCACCAATAAATTATCAACGCCCTTGACGCGTACTCCATTAGTCGGACGACTTTTGCGCTCGGTTTGCGGTGCGGCCTTGACTTCCTTCACTTCGCTTGTCAGCTGCAGAATCTGCGCTTCTTCCGCTTCCTTACGAAGCTTCTCCGTCAGCTTGGTACAGATCTGCGCTGCCGTAATTCCACCAAATCCTACTGCGGACAGCATATCTTCCACATCGTTAAAATTAAACTTCTTCGCCGCTTCCAGCAGCTTTTCCTCACTCATGAGCGTAGGAGGATCAATAGCAAGACGCTTGAGCTCGCGCTCGATCATTTCCTTGCCCTTCTCTACGTTTTCCTCACGCTTCTCTTTCTTGAACCACTGCTTGATCTTGCTTCTGGCATGGGATGACTGAGCAATTTTGATCCAATCCTGACTAGGTCCGTAGGAATGTTTGGAAGTGAGAATTTCGATAATATCTCCCGTCTTCAGCTTATGGTCCAAAGGTACGATGCGGCTGTTCACCTTCGCACCAATCGTCCTATTGCCTACCTCTGTATGAATTCGGTAAGCAAAATCAAGCGGAACCGAACCGGCTGGCAATTCAATGACCTCGCCTTTAGGCGTAAAGACAAACACCAGATCCGAGAAGAAATCCATCTTCATAGATTCCATGAATTCGGAAGCGTCGCTCGTTTCCTGCTGCAGCTCGAGAATCTCACGGAACCAATTCATCTTATCTTCAAAAGTTCCCGAAGGAACGACAGAGCCGCCTTCTTTATAAGCCCAGTGCGCTGCGATACCAAACTCAGAGGTCTTGTGCATTTCCCACGTACGGATTTGCACCTCTAACGGTTCCCCTTTGGGACCAATAACTGTCGTATGAAGGGACTGGTACATATTCGGCTTCGGCATCGCGATATAGTCCTTGAAACGACCCGGCATCGGCTTCCAAAGCGTGTGTATGATACCAAGAGATGCGTAGCAATCCTTGATGTTATCCACGATAACCCGAAGGGCCATGAGATCATAGATCTCGTTGAACTGTTTGCCTCGGGAGCTCATCTTTTTATAGATGCTGTACAGATGCTTGGGACGACCTGAGATGTCCCCTTGAATGCTCATCTCCTCAAGCTTCTCGCGGATGCTTTCGATGACATTCTCAATGTACTGCTCGCGTTCGGCGCGTTTCTTCTGCATCAAATTCACTATGCGGTAATACTGCTGCGGGTTCAAATAGCGGAGGGCGATATCCTCCATCTCCCACTTAATCGTCGAAATACCAAGTCTGTGCGCAATCGGACAAAAGATTTCGAGTGTTTCCTCGGCAATTCTTCTTTGGCTCTCCTCAGACTGGTACTTCAGTGTACGCATATTGTGCAAACGGTCCGCCAGCTTAATCAGAATAACGCGAATATCCTGCGCCATCGCGACAAACATTTTCCGATAGTTCTCGTTCTGCTGCTCTTCCTTGGATTTAAACTTGATTCGTTCAAGCTTGGTCAATCCGTCAACGAGCATTGCGCATGTCTTTCCGAATTTATCATAAACGGCTTCGAGTGAAACCGTCGTATCTTCCACGACATCATGTAGCAGTGCTGCAATGATAGAGGTTACATCCATCTGCATGTTCACCAGAATCTCAGCAACAGCTAAGGGATGCAGAATATAGGGTTCCCCTGATTTGCGCACTTGGCCGTGGTGGGCTTCGTCGGCAAAATCATAGGCCTCCCTAATCCTCTGCAAATCATTCTCCTTTAGATAGGTGGAGGCCTTCTCCAGCAGCTGCTCTATACCCATGCATCTACCCATTCCTTTAGTCGATTTTTATTCATTATGCCTGCAAGTCAGGCTCCCCGTCAACTGCTCACCCACTTACTTTCGACAAAATGGTGCTGTTTCTCGCAAAGCTTTCACAATTACGAAGGTCCTATGTCGGGAACAGTTAGAAATTTTACTAGTATCAACCATATGATCTTTGTTTAATCGTTGTTCCTCTTTTCAATCCTGTCCTGCTGCTTGTATAAAGGATTTGGAATAATTACGTCGATGAATTCACAGATCATGATGTCTATCATATGAATCAGATTTTAGAATGTATTGTTACATAATTGATTTTATACACATCCTATCTGCGAATGAAATGTAAAAAGCACGTAAATTATTGCTTGGGCAATAATTTACGTGCTTTTTTCAAGTGATGCCACCTAGTACTGGATTAAAGAAACAACATCAATGCCATCAAGTTTATCTCTGCCATCAAGATACGAAAGCTCAATCAGGAATGCGGCACCAACAATTTCTCCGCCCAGCTGCTTGATCAGGTTGATCGACGTTTGAATCGTGCCGCCTGTAGCGAGCAAGTCGTCTGCGATTAATACCTTTTGTCCCGGTTTAATGGCATCGCTGTGCATAGCCAATTTATCTTTACCATATTCCAGAGCGTAGTCAGCTTCGATGGTTTCACCAGGCAGCTTGCCGCTTTTGCGTATCGGTACGAATCCTACCCCAAGTGAATAAGCAAGCGGAGCGCCAATAACGAAGCCTCTCGCTTCAGGTCCAGCAATCAGATCAATTTCCTTCTCCTGTACCATTTGCTTCAACTGATCAATAGCTTCCTTATACACAGAACCGCTCTGAAGAAGCGTTGTGATATCCTTAAAACGAATACCAGGCTGTGGAAAATCGTGAATAACACGTACATAATCTTTAAAATTCATATTATCTCCTCCAATACTTGTGGATGCTGCTGTATATGCTGCACGACCCATGCTTCCAGCTCTTTCGCTGAGGTGTACATGACGATCGTTTCGACCTCTTGGCGATGTAATTTATCTTGGTATAGCTTCGATGTAGCCAAATCTCGTTTAGCCGGCGCAGGCTGCGGTTTAATGACGCCGTCCGTCTGGGATACAAAGCATAGCTCCTCAAATACGGAAAAGATGAACCCGATCATCGATGGGGAGAGCCCTGTTCGTCTACTGAGTGACTGCAGGAACCGGTCATCCTTCATGTTAAACGAACCATGCTTTTGCAAGGTACCGTACATGAGCTTGAACATATCTCGCGTTGGCATAGCCCCTTGATGCATCTGTCTCAGCTCCGTAAATACTGCGAAGCATCTCATCATGCTATTACACTGCGACAAGAGTTCCTTCAAGTCATTCAGGCTGCCAGGTACGGAGTAGAGCACAATATCCTGCATACCGGATAATTGCAATCCCTTCGCTTGCGCATTTCCTGCTTGAATCTGTCCTGTCCGCTTTACAATCCAATAAGGCAAGTCAAGCTCCAATTGAAAAGGCAATTTTGCAAAAACCTCTTCGTCCGCATCATCAAATAAAATGATGGCCGGCCGTTGTCCAGCGCCCCCGCTTCGCACGCCGCTCTCCAGTGCCTGGAGCAAGGAAGCGAGTTTTGCCGCCATTTGCTGGCCCCCACGCCAATCGAACAGCTGAACATGCCGCACGCGAAGGTCCTGCAGCATAATTTGCGGTTTACGAACGCCGTTCCATTCATTAATGGACAGTTCTCCGAGCACATCTAGTTTGGATGTCGGTGAGATCAGATGGCTTAAGCTGCCCTTTCCAAACGCTACTGCTTCTACGGAGCAGCTAGTCTCTGCAACCGCTTGTGACAGTCCCAGCTTCAAATGCTGCTTCTCCTTGCCCATGGTACGGATATCGCTAAGCTCCAGGTCCGAGAATACGAAGCGCGGAGCCGGATTACCCATTCCGAAAGGCGCAAGTCTGCTGAGCTGCTCGATGCTTGCTATGGGTACATCTGCCAAACTGCATTCACTATCGGCATGTAGCATCGGAATAAAATCTTGTTCAGTCAACCATTCCTCAGCCAGTTGATTTAGCATAGCTGTGAACTCGGGAAGATGTGCACGGTCCAGACTCATTCCGGCCGCCGCCTGATGGCCTCCGTAATGGTCCAGCCACTGCTTACAGGCCGTAAGCGCCTTATACATGTCGAACCCTGCAATGGAACGAGCAGAACCTTTGGCTATGCCTGTATGAGGATCAATACTAAGCACTAACGTCGGTCGGTAGTGTTTTTCCACAATCTTGGAAGCGACGATACCCACAACGCCCACATTCCATTCTTCCTTGGCCACGACGATAACTTTATCATGTCCCTTGCTTCGCTGCTCTTCCGCCATCACAATTGCTTCAGAAGCCATCTCCTCCACAATACGCTGACGCTCCTTATTAAGCAAGTCCAGCTCCAAAGCAATTTGCTCGGCTTCTTGCTCATCTTCTGTAGTCAGAAGCTTAACCGCATCGTCAGCGCATTCCAGCCTTCCGCTGGCATTAATCCGCGGAGCCAAGGAGAAGCCTATGTGAGTAGCTGTGACTTCCTTACGCTCCACTCCTGCAACGCTCAGTAAAGCGCGAATGCCGGCATAATCGGAAGCTTGCATCCGCTCAAGGCCCCATTTTACGATGAGTCTATTCTCGTCCGTTAGCGGCATGAGATCCGCCACCGTACCGATTGCAGCAAAGTCCAGCAATTCTTCCGGCAACCTGCCGAGAAGTGCATGAGCGAGTTTAAACGCGACGCCGACTCCAGCCAGATGCTTGTAAGGATATGGGCATCCGGGTTTCTTCGGATTGATGACAGCCAGCGCATCGGGAAGCACCTCAGGCGGCTCGTGATGATCCGTAACGATCACGTCCATGCCGAGCTCTTGGATGTACTGCACTTCACCCGCAGCACTTATCCCTGTATCTACCGTAATAAATAGGTCTACTCCATCCGCTTTGGCCGATTCAATGGCACCGCGGTTTAAGCCGTAACCTTCCTTCACTCTATGTGGAATATAAGTATCGAAGCGTGCTCCTAACCCCCGTAGTAAGTGCACCATCAGGGAGGTGCTGCTTACTCCATCCGCATCGTAATCTCCATATACACGTATCTTGTGGTTGCGTGCAAGTGCTTGTTGGATTCGTTCGACAGCCGCCCGCATTCCGTCCAGCAGAAAGGGATCGTGAAACAAATCCTTGCCGCCATTCATGAATTGCTCTGCCTCTGGAACTGTGCGCAGACCACGGAGTACAAGCAGCTTGGCGACGAGCGGTTCTATATGTAAATCACGGACGAACATCTCTATTAAGGATTCTTCCGCATGGCTAATACTCCATCTTGCCTTTGGCGTCAGCATTGCAGATCCCCCTGGAGTTTTGCCACAGGCAAAACTGTGATCAATTTTAAATCTTAAAAATGCTAGTGAATAACGGATGGATAAGCTCCCGCCTCTTCATCCATGTTGTTTTTATAAGGATATCCCGGATCGTATGGGTTAACATGAACAAAAACGTCCGACACATGAGTAAACTTCTTCATCAACTGCTGTTTCACGCTTTTGGCGATGTCGTGTCCCTCGAGCACGCTTATTCTCGGATTGACACTAATCTTGGTATCCACAATGACATAGTGACCATGCTCTCTGGCGCGCAAATCATCTACCGAAATGACACCTTTGATACTTTGTACAAATTCAATTAATTCCGAAGCATCTTCATGATGCAGCACATGGTCCATTGTGGCATGCGCCGCTTCCTTAACCAGATTGTATCCCATTCGAATTACCAGCAAGGCAACAAAAATACCGGCCAGTGGGTCCAGTTCATACAGGAGAGGCCAACCGGCATATTCTCCCAATACGGCTCCCAAAACGCCTATGAGGGCTGCAATAGAAGAGTATACATCAGAGCGGTGCTCCCATGCATTGGTAATTAATGCCTGCGATTTCAGCTTTTTGCCCAGTCGATATTTATACTGAAACATCGCTTCTTTCACAATCAGAGATAGTGCAATCGCTACTAAAGCGTAAGCTTTCGGCGGAGCTTCCGCTCCGTGCCACAACGTCTTTATAGACGAAATACCGATCTGAATACCTACAAGTAATAAAATAACAGCTACAACAATGGATGCAATGGATTCCGCTTTGCCATGTCCATATGGATGATCTTCATCGGGAGGCAGTCCTGCGACTCGCAGCCCGATTAATACAGCAATGGATCCTGCTACGTCAGAAGCGGAATGAGCCGCATCCGCCAGTAAAGCCTTACTGTTGGACATAAATCCGATAATCCCTTTTACAAGTGCCAGCAGCAAATTTCCGGCTATTCCTACCCACGCCGCAAACTCAGCCTTCTCGAATCGCTTGTCACTCAATACGAAGCACTCCCTCGGTAATAAAATCTATCCTCCCATACTGAAAGCAGCAGCCTATCAAGAAAGTATCCGTCCATGATCAAGGCAATAGACGGATACAAAGGCCGCGCATAAGTTCACGCGGCCCATTTATTAAGGTTATTACGCTGCAGCTTTCTTTTTAGAACTGAGAGAATTTCTTTTGAACATATACCACAAGGCGCAAGCGATGAAAATCGATGAATAGGCACCGCTCGTTAAACCGATAAGTTTAGCAAGTGCAAACAGTTTGATGGATTCGCTACCGAATATATACAAGCTGCCTGCTGCAACTAGAACAACCAAAACCGTATTGATATTACGTGCCATGGTCTGCCAGATACTATCATTCACAAGCGCCACCAAATCTTCATCCGTTTTCAGCTTGGCGAAGCGCAGGTTCTCACGGATCCGGTCAAAGATAACGATTTTATCGTTAATCGAATAACCGATCGTGGTAAGCACAGCCGCCAGAAATGGAAGATTGACTTCAAGACGGAAGATAGCAAATACGGCGATAACCATAAACGCATCGTGCAAAATGGCGATAATTGCGGCAAGCGCGAAGCGCCACTCAAATCGGATACTGACATATAAGCAGATCAGTACGCTTGCAATACCGACCGCGTAGCCTGCTTTGATCAGCAGCTCCTTGGCAAGCTGTGGATCGACCGTGTTGACCTCTTTGGAAACCTCGCCGCCGTATGCGGCAGCAAAGGCGCTCTGAATTTTATTAATAGCGTCATCATTCAGCACTTCGTCGAAACGGATGGAAACCCTGTCGTTATTAGTGCCGCCAATGGTTGGATCTGCATAACGGGATGTAACCTGACCGCTGGAACTCAGCTGGCTCATGATTTCATCCACTTTCGCTTTGTCCAGCGTCTTGCCGACTACCAAGTCGATATTCGTACCAGCTTTAAAGTCTACGCCGAAGTTCATACCGGAAACCAATAGAAACACCAAGCCTGTTGCAAGAATTAGAAGAGAAAGTGTAAAAAACCTTTTCCGGTTTTTTACAAAGTCAAATTGTTTCTTAGAGTTCACGGATGTCAGCCTCCTTCACGCCAAAGTAGCTTGGCTTCTTGAGCATGTTGCCTCTAATGATCAGATGCAACAGCCATCTGGAGAGGATAACGTTCGTTAAGATACTGATAATGATACTGATCATGGTAATCACAGCGAAGCCGCGGATCGCACCGTTACCCACGTAGTAAAGCACAATACCAGCAATCAGGTTCGTTACGTTAGCGTCCATAATGGTTCTGAAGGAATGTTTGGAACCAGCCTTCAGCGAGGACATGATACTCTTACCGGAACGGATCTCTTCCCGAATTCTCTCGTATGTAATAATGTTGGCGTCAACTGCCATACCGGCCCCTAGCACTAACGCCGCAATACCAGGCAGTGTGAGCGTTGCGTTCATGAAGTCAAATACTGCGAGCAGTACCCATACGTACGTAATGAGTGTGAAAGCAGCGACCAAACCTGGAACGCGATAATAAATTACCATGAATAAGAAAATTAACACAGATGCAATCAAACCGGCAAAAGCAGTTTCGTGTAGTGACGCTGTACCTAATGTTGCGTCAACACGCTGAATATACTTCTCGTTCAGCTTTAAGGGCATGGCGCCCAGGTTAATCAGTTTGGCAACCTTAGTCGCTTCCGTTACGCTTGACTGATTAATGATAGCCGCATCACTGTCAATCGGATAAGGCACGGAAGCTGTCGATTGCAGTTCATCATCCAAATAAATGGAGAGGGTGCTGCCTGTCAGCTTGGTTGTTACATCTTTAAATTTCGCTCTGTCCTTCAGCTTGATTTCTACAATCGGTTGTTTCGTGTTCGGATCATAGCTGAGCTTCGCGGCATTTTCCACAAAGTCCGTACCATTCAAATAAACGGTGCCATCCGGACCTCTGAATGTGAGAACAGCCGGTTTTGACATCAACGACCGAACTTCATCCTCGTTCTTAACACCGGCAAGGCGTACGCGAATGCGGTCTTCACCTTCAGGGTATACCTCCGGCTCAGCGACACCAAGACTGTCCGCGCGCTTAGCAAGGCTTTCCGCCGCTTGAGAAAGCGTTTCCTTCGTTAAAGGCTGACCTGTGCTTAAAGGCTCGGCTGTATACAAAATCTCAAAGCCGCCCTTTAAATCTAGTCCAAGCTTGATTCGACTTACTAATGACGGACTCGTTGCGGCGATGGCGCCGAGAACGATGACTACCGTCAAAAAGAAGATCGAGATTCTTTTCCAATCCAGCATCTCTTGCTTGTCTCCCTTCCATACTCAATATTCCTATTATACTCAGGTGCGAAAATCGAGTCAATTTACGTCATTTTGTGTAATATGCTCCAAAACGCGCAAAAAAATAAGCCCGTTTTTTACAATTGGGCCCCTTTAAACGCGCTTAGTGTCATCCAGTTCATAAATTGGGTCGATTTCAGCGACAGAATATCGTTAACAATCTGGTGCAGCGGAGGGACGCCTGTTTTCCTATATTTATCCGAAACACAGTCCCAAATCTCTTTACCGCTTACATGCTCATAGCCCAGCATTTTGAATTCCTCCACTTTGCTGAGGCACAAGCTTTCAATAACCTCATTTAATTCATAGTCGGACATGGCCGGTTCTTCATTCTCGCCCACCTGATCGTCCGAGGCTTCCCGATTCTCCATAGGGGCCGATTCATGTGAATCCGAAAGAAAGTTCTCTGCTTGCTCTTCCGGTTTTGCCTCTTCAGCGGCATGTACCGAACTATCCCATTGCTCTTCCGTGCGGTTATCTTCGTGTTCGTCCATGAGTCTTTCCTCCCCTCTGCTCCTCATATTCGATAGTCACCCTGCTTTTTCCTGCACTCCATACAGACATGTCCAAAATTGTTAGCATGAGCTTGGCCGAAACCTGCATATTCATAAGGTATCAAAGGACGGAAGAAGGTATGGGAGCATTGACCAAGCAGTCGTTTATCAAAGGAACAATGATCCTGCTAGCCGCAGGAATTTTAAATCGGTTACTTGGATTTATTCCCCGCATTACGCTGCCGCGGGTCATTGGCGCCGAAGGGGTCGGATTGTATCAAATGGGGTGGCCCTTTCTGGTCGTAATCCTGACTATCGTAACAGGGGGAATTCCCGTTGCCATCTCCAAACTGATTGCCGAGGCGGAAGCGGAACGCAATGAGGCACGTGTCAGAAGCATTCTGCGCATTTCCCTGCTGCTTACGACGGGGCTTAGCATCATTTTTACGATAGTCTGCCTGGCAGGAGCCGCATGGATCACGAATCACTTGCTCACAGATTCCCGCGTGTATTACACGTTCCTGTGCATGAGCCCCATGATTCCCATTATCGGGTTGTCTTCGGTGTATCGCGCTTATTTTCAAGGCAGACAGAACATGATACCGACAGCGACCTCGCAAATTACAGAAACGGTAGTTCGGATTATCATGGTTCTGATCTGCTCGTATCTCATGCTTCCCTACGGAATCGAATATGCAGCAGCCGGAGCAATGATAGGTGTATTCGCAGGTGAAATTGGAGGACTAGTCGTACTTGTCCTGCATTTCAAAAGAAATAAAGCACAAACCACTTACATAGCGAACGTACAGATCGGCACGAAGAAAACAAGCGGACGACTGTCCAACCTGAAGCGGATCCTCCGCATATCTGTTCCAGTTACAGGCAGTAAACTAATCGGTGCATGCTCGTACTTGTTTGAATCCATTCTCATCGCTCAAAGTCTTGCTATCGCCGGAGTGACGACCGCGCTGGCTACTGCCCAATACGGAGCTTTACAAGGAATGATTATTCCGATAATTCTGCTTCCAAGCGCACTCACCATGTCGCTATCGGTATCGTTGATCCCTTCCTTGAGCGAGGCAGCAGCTCGCAAGGATATGCAAACCATTCATTCCAGACTGCATCAATCCTTGCGGCTGGCATTAGTAACCGGTGCTCCCTTTGCTGTGCTGATGTTCGTCTTGGCCGAGCCTATCTGCACGTATATGTACAATCAGCCTGATGTTGGTATCATGCTGAAAATGATGGCTCCCATCGCCATTTTCATTTACTTCCAAGCTCCTTTGCAATCAACGCTGCAGGCTCTAAATAAACCAGGAGCGGCGCTTGTCAATACGCTAATCGGATCTGCCGTCAAGCTAGTACTTATTTACATACTGGCCAGTAAGCCTGAACTAGGGATCAAAGGTGCAATATTCGCCATAAACATCAACATTGTGCTTGTTACGATTTTGCATTGGAACAGTGTGGTACGTCTTTTGAAATTTCGTATGCAAGGAAGTGACTTCGCCAAAATCATTGCCGCCATGGCCATATCCGGAATAAGCAGCTATGTGGTTATGCATACAACCTGGTCGGAAGCCGATTGGCTTCGCTTCACTGCTTCGTGCTTGATCGGGGTTGTCATGTACATCATTCTAATCATCATGATGAGACTAGTGAATCAGGGGGACTTGCTGAAAATTATGCGGCTTGGTAAAAAATTCATACGATAATGAAATTATCGTTTACGATCAACAAAGAATCGGCCTCTGTGATCAATGGAGCAATAAAAAATTTCCTTAAAATCATTGCAGCCTTTTTCTTGAAGCTGGTTTTTAAGCCAAAACCGGGTCTTCCCTATCTTTTCTAAATTCTCATCCTGCACTTTTCCATCCATAATTAAAGGTAGAGGAAGTCCCTCATAACGAATCGTGCCCTTAAGCCCGCTGTCAGCGGTGTCTGAAACTCTTCTTTCTTTTTCCACCACACTTAACTTACCCGACGGTTCAAGGACGGCAAATTCCACATCCGCAACGTTCATAACCCGATTCTGCCTGAGCTGCTGCATGAGATCATCCAGATTATAGCGCTGCTTTCTCATCTCTTCACGATTGATGGAGCCGTTCTCAATAAGCACACTGGGCTTCCCGTCAAATAATACCCGGATTGGTCGGCTTTTCAAGGTAATATACGCGATGGCCACTTGAATCAACACCAATGTAGCCATAGGAACTATACCGTCCATCAAAGGCTTATTGGCGTCCTCCAATACAAATACCGCGATCTCTGCAATCATAATGGAAATGACCAGATCGAATAAGGATAGCTTCCCGATCTCCCGCTTTCCCATAATGCGCAGCATCAGAAACACAACAAAATAGATCAGCACCGTGCGAAAAAAAATGGTCAGAATATCCATTGGTTGAGCCTCCCTGATCTAAAGGTGCAGCTTCCTTCTTGGAAGCTCTAGCTTGTTCTCGGAGTTCAATGGTATTCTGACCTCTCACGTACTTCATCATGCAAATTTTAGTTCATCAATTGTTGGCAATTACGTGATAACGATACGAATATAGCAAGCAGCGACAATGAATAGCACGACGCTAACGGGAAGCGCAAATTTCAAATAATCCCTCTGACTAAACCCGCTTTGCCCCTGCATCGCAAGCCCTCCGGCCAGCATACCGGCTGTAGATCCAAGCAGTGTCGCACCGCCTCCGACCGCACCGCCGATCATAAGCGACCACCATAATGAAGTCGCAGGCCCCATCTCCGAAATCTTGGCGAGTTCCGCAATATCATGAATGGTAGGCACCATAGCCACTGCAAATGGAACATGGTCGATCATGGCGGAGCCAACACCTGTTATCCCAACCAAGATGATCGATAAGAAAGGAATGCTGCCTTGGCTAAGCTCCATCGATTTAACCGCCAATAAACCGGTAACGCCCGCATAAACCAGCCCGCCTGTCATCACGAATAGTCCAAAAAAGTATAAAAATTGCGACTCCAGTATTCCTTGAAGGGCAAGGCGGTAATCTCTGGTTCGAACCGTTGTAAGGATCCATGAATAGTTAAGGAGGATGAATGCCGCGGCACCTGCAAGAGCGATATAAGCCCCCCGCCACCCCAGAACTCCCTGAAGCATTTCCGCGATCAAAAACAGCAGTAGGATCAAACTGCCCCCTATCACTTGCAACCGGTCCCCAAGCAATTCAGCAGGTTGAATGGCAAGCACTTCTCTCCGATTTGCTTCGGGAACCACTAACGACCTGCCATAGATCATCCATAAGGCTGCATATACAATAACCAGCAGGAGTGCCATCAGCGGTCCTAAGGTCCGCAGCATCTGCCAGAAGGTAAATCCGGCCGCCTCTCCCACGAATCGATTGGTTACACTGCCTATTGCCGTAGACGCTCCTCCCAGATTGGCTGAGAGTACAATGGACAGCATGAAGGGAACCGGCGATAGCTTCAAGAGCTTCGCCGTATTCAGCATGATCGGCACAATAATCAAGATCATAACCACACTGTCTACAAATGCCGAACCTATCGCGGTAAGCATCGACACGCCAAACAAAATAGTCAGCGGTTTTATTCTATTCTTCCTTATAAGCGCTGCTGCAAGATAAGACATCATGCCGGTTCTTTGAAATCCGATCGCTATGATAAATAGACTCGTCATCCAAATCAAAGTATCCCACCTGGCAAAGGAAGCCATGGCTAGATGAAACGGAACGGCCCCAATTATCAGCATCAATATAGCCCCGCCAAGCGCTATGTAAGAACGATTCCATCTTTCCGTAATAATCCCGATATAAGCAGCCCCGTATATCAATACGGCAGCTATCGCTTGCCAGCCTACAGGACCCTGCGAATAATCATTCAAATCCTCACTTCCTCCCTAATAGTATGTACTAATTCTATGTGCTTGGCCATACAATGATGTTAACAAAACCTCGAATATGTTGAAAGGAATGATGGTTATGAACCCAATGAGAAGTGTAAGTCAGGTTCGAATTACGTCTCCTTTGTTATCCGGGCTCGTGTATGCGCTCATCATGATGACGATCGGCACCATCGTGACATCCCTTTTTCTACTGCTCACCAGCACACAGGAGAGCTCCTTGCATACGCTCACAATGATTATTCATGGCGTATCTTTATTCATCGGCGGCTGGGTGGCGGGTAAGAGAGCCGGCAGCCGAGGCTGGTATTACGGCGGAATGCTGGGCATCCTATACTTCCTGCTTATCTTCCTAGTCGGCTTTTTGGCATTCGACGCAGGTCTCAACCTACAGTCACTCCAGCTTCTTGGAATCTTGTTCGTCTCCGGAGCGCTCGGCGGTATGCTTGGCGTCAATACTCGCAAATAAGAGACATGCTTGAAAGTATCCTATTCCCCTCTGATTGTGGTATAATGTCTTCGTTCTAGCCGTAATAATTTCCATATTTAGGGGGAAACACCATGAGTCCGTTTCAGTCTATGACCCATGCTACGGTCTATATTGTCCTGACAGTCTTTCTTTTCTTGACCGTCTCGACACGTAGAAATCCGTTCATCATAGCCGGAACCTTTGTACAGGAGATCTTTACTTCCCGCAAATTTTTGTTACACTGTGTCGCCTTAGTGACCATACTTTTTTTAATAAAGTTGAATTATGGGTAGAAAAAAGCATGGATTACCGCGCGGATTTCACCAAATCCATATATCGGATCGAAGGGGATTTTGTCGCTACCATCCAGCATCTATTTCAAAACGATGTGCTTACTTATATCAGCAGCTATTTCTATGTCGTTGTCTTTCCATCCGTGATGATTGCGTCCATCGGGATTTACACGTTTCAAAAAAACTACAAGCTCTTTTTCGCCATCTGTTACGCACTTATGATCAATTACATGATTGCTATCCCTTTCTACCTGTTCTTCCCAGTCAATGAAGTTTGGTACTTTCATCCAAATGTCGATCTGCTCATTACCCACGTTTTTCCTACGTTTGAGCAGGATTATCGTCCGCTGTCGGGCCTTGACAACTGCTTTCCAAGCCTGCATACCTCCATCAGCGTATCCATGGCTATTATCGCATTCAAGAACCGCAGCACCTTTTGGAAATATTTCGTTCCCTGCTCCTCTGCTTTCATTATCTTCTCGATCTTTTACCTAGGCATCCATTGGCTCTCCGACATGAGCGCAGGCGTTCTGCTTGGGGTATTCGCCGCAAGGCTGGCACTTCGACTCAGCGAAGGAAGAATGGTGCTTGGCGAACGCGCTCTGCTGCAAAGATGGAAGAAAAACGAAATGTGACCTATGAGCGGATACGGACAAAAAGACCATAGAAAAAGCGAGAGCCTGATAAAGGATCTCGCTTTTTTGATTTATTCCTTTGCTGCCGCGCTAGATGCAACAGCGTTGATCGCGGAACGGTCGAACGTCATTTTGGTAGCGTCGTTGACACGAAGCACGCAGATGTCGTCCGTAATTTCCATGATCGTTCCATGGAGCCCGCCGATGGTAACAACCTTGTCCCCTTTTTTCAAAGAGCCCAGCATCATATTACGGGTTTTTTGACGCTTTTGCTGTGGACGGATTAATAAGAAATAAAGCACGACAAACATCAGCACGAGCGGCCCATATGTATACAAATATCCCATTGGCCCGGCATCTGCCGCAGCCGTATCAGCTAACAAGAACATAGGAGTCCTCCTTTCTTAAAATCCTCTTTCATTATCATTCAGCCCATAGGATTCGAAGAAGGCATCGCGGAAATCAAGCAAACGGTCTTCCATGATTGCCTGTCTTACGTCTCGCATCAGCTGTAATAGAAAGTGAAGGTTATGATAAGTTGTGAGTCGAATGCCAAATGTCTCGTCTGCTTTAATCAAATGACGGATGTACGCCCTGCTGTAGTTCGAGCATGTATAGCAGGAACAATTCGGATCGAGCGGCCCGAAATCCTCCGCATACTTGGCGTTTCGGATCACGAGTCTGCCGGAGCTTGTCATGCAAGTCCCATTGCGGGCAATCCGTGTCGGAAGCACGCAATCAAACATATCGATGCCGCGGATCGCGCCTTCAATTAATGCATCCGGTGAGCCAACGCCCATCAAGTAACGCGGCTTATTGGCAGGCATCAGCGGTGTCGTGTACTCCAGCACTTCATACATCAAATGCTTGGGCTCACCTACACTTAATCCCCCAATAGCATACCCCGGGAAATCCATGGAAGTCAACTGCTCCGCGCTTTGCCGGCGCAGGTCCTCATGCATGCCGCCCTGAATGATCGCAAACAATGCTTGATCTTGTGGTCTTGCATGAGCCTGAAGGCAGCGTTCCGCCCAACGAGTCGTACGTTCAAGCGAATTCTTGATGTACGCATACTCCGCCGGGTAAGGCGGACATTCATCAAAAGCCATCATAATGTCCGAGCCGAGCGCATTCTGAATTTCCATGGCTTTCTCAGGAGATAGAAACAGCTTGTCTCCGCTTAGATGAGATTTGAACTGCACGCCCTCCTCGGTAATTTTGCGATTATCACTCAAGCTGAACACCTGAAATCCGCCGCTGTCCGTCAGGATCGGCCTGTCCCAATTCATGAACTTGTGAAGCCCTCCGGCCGCTTTTACCAGTTCATGACCCGGACGCAGAAACAGATGGTACGTATTACTCAAAATAATATGCGCGTCCATCGCTTTTAATTCTTCGGGACTCATCGTTTTCACAGTCGCTTGCGTTCCGACCGGCATGAAGGCAGGCGTTTCGATGACGCCATGAGGGGTATGTACCCTCCCGAGTCTGGCTCCCGATTGCTTACATGTCTTTATATGCTCGTATGTCACAGCTGCCAATAGATCCACTTCCTATTCTCATATCAACTTTCTTTTAATAAATAAACATCGCGTCGCCGAAGCTGAAGAACCGGTACTCCAAACGTACGGCTTCCTCATATGCCTTCAAGATATGATCTCGTCCAGCCAATGCGCTGATCAGCATCAGCAGCGTGGATTTCGGCAGATGAAAATTCGTAAGCAGGGCATCTACCGCTTGGAACGTATAACCCGGGTAGATGAAAATACTGGTCCATCCGCTAGCCGGCTTCATGATCCAGGCTCCATCAGACGATTCAGATTCTTTCCGACTTGACTGCGCCACGGTTTCAAGAGTTCTAGCCGAGGTTGTCCCGATGGCCACCACACGTTTGCCGTTTGCTTTCGTTTCATTAATGAGGTCTGCAGTCTCGGCCGACAATTCATAGTATTCCGCATGCATTTGATGTTCTTCAATGTTATCAACGGATACTGGACGGAACGTGCCGAGTCCAACATGTAGCGTTACAAACGCGATCCGCACTCCTTTTTGCCGCAGCAGCTCCAGATAATCTTCCGTAAAATGGAGACCGGCTGTAGGTGCAGCCGCTGAGCCTTCATGCTTGGCATAAACCGTCTGATAACGCTCCTTCTCGGGAAGCTGCTCCTTGATATACGGAGGCAGCGGCATTTGTCCAAGCTGGTCCAAGATCTCATTAAAGATGCCCCTGTACTGAAACTTCAGGATTCTTGCTCCCATGTCCCCTTCTTCCAACACTTCAGCCGACAAAATTGGCTCTCCAGCAGATCCTGCATCCACATCCGTACCGAAATCAAGAATCGTTCCGGTCTTCACTCTCTTACCGGGCTTGACAAGTGCTTCCCATCGGTCATCCCCGAGAGATTTGAGCAGCAGCAGCTCCGCCTTCGCGCCCGTATCCCGCTTCACACCAAAAAGCCGGGCTGGAATGACTCGCGTATCATTCATCACGAGTAAATCCCCGGCTTCCAAATAATCCGCCAACTGTTCAAATGTGCCATGCTGAATATCACCGGTTGCTTTGTTTAAAGTGAGCAGCCTGGACGCCGTCCGGTTAGCAAGCGGCGTCTGGGCGATTAATGATTCAGGCAGTTCAAAATCAAATTCTTGTACTTCCATAATGTCGCATTCATTCCTTAGTTATGGTGACTCCAGTGTAATACGTTTGGAGTATTTTCTTATAATCATAGCCTTGCTCCGCAAATCCTTTAGCTCCCCATTGAGACATACCTAGACCATGTCCAAAGCCAGTGCCACGAAACACGATCTGCTGCTTCCCGCTCAAAGTAACGGAGGATGAAGCTGATGATGGCTGCGGGGTCGACCCGGCGGCGGTTTGCGTGCCTCCGCTCTGAGAGAGCGGCTTCGCTTGGCCCGTTGCTCCCACAGCGACAAGATCAGATGCCTTCACGGCCGTCGGCGTCGATTGAGAACCTGACAGCACATACATTTGATCACCCGCTGAGGCTGTCTCAGAGGCCCCTGCAATCGCTGCACCAGCCGGTGCATCAGAAGCTCCGTCCGCTGGACTCGCAGTATTACCAGTATAACTTCCCGCTTGTTCAATTTCAAACAGGGTACTCGGTAAACCGCCAAAAAGGGAACGTATTGCATCGGGATACTCGACCTCAATCACTTGACCGTTAGCCTTCATCTCTACAACTCGACCCGAAGGCCCTCGCTTCGAGACTTCAAGTGACTGGAGCGGACCGTTAATGGCAATTCCAGCTGCGGACAACTTGCTTTTTAGCGTATCGGCATCATAAGGTCCTCTTATCCAAGAATACGCGTTGGATTCCATTTCTTCATCGAGAACCGTAACTTTTTGCTTGAGAGCAAGCTGGTCGATGGCGGGGTTAGCGTTATTATCCACATAAGGCGCTAGCCTGATATTAACATTTTCATCGGTTGATTCGAAGATCGGCTGACCCTGCGCATTCTTCTGTCCGGTATCCTTCAAGTACAACGAATGAACATATCCCGTGCGGCCGTCCGCCAGTTGGATCCTATACCACTTCGCTTTCCCTGCTTCCGCTCCTTGGTCCGGACTGTAAACGCTTCGCAGGTAGGATGCCGGGTTGTCCCAGACCTCGGACGGGTCGGCGGTCTTGCCTCCAGCATTGGATGAGAAGACCGGCATAATCAAGCCGTCTTTGTTCAAGATGACTTCATCCTTGGTCGCATCAACAGCTTGAATGGCGGCAGGAAATTCACTTTGCAGCCCGTAGTATGCTTGATCGATGGTCGAATCGGATACCTGGGCAATCTCATATTTCAACCCTTGTTTAATCGCATAGGTACGTGCTGCGACTGCCTGTGCCTTAAGCGCCTCCGCCGGCCAGCTCGAATTTAATTCAGAACCGACCACCGAGTACAAATACTGCTCCGTCGGCAGCACATTGATGAGCGTGAGTTTATCATGATAAGCGCTTAGCTCCAAGTCCCCTCTATAATTGCGGTTTGATCTTTCCTTCACTGTGATTCCTTGCTGTTTGGGATGGATTCGTGTTGTTTGACCGCTCACCCCAGCTGCGAAGTGAATGACACCGTCTGTTCCTGTCGTTGAAGCGGTCACATCCAACCGTTTCAACAAATATGGCTTGTTGGTATCAGCCGTCTGGAGCGGAATGCCAGGCGCTGCTTTCACCGCTTTTTGCTTCAGTACAGTCAACTGTTCCACCGCTGCCTCGCTTCCCAGCCAGACGCTGTATTGAAGCTTGCCTGCTGCATCCTCCTGCAACGCAATATCCGCTGCGATACCGGCAAGAGCATACACGGACGCTTGCGCGAGCGCAGCGGCCTCCGTTGGATAGATCCCCGCTGTAAGATGCAGGGGCCGGTCAGATCAGGTGCTGCAGCTTGGGCAGCAGCAGCCACGACAGGATCTTTCAGCGCTTGCAGCTTCGCTGATTCTGCTTCCTGCGGCGTTGGATACCCGCCAAGGTATAGCTGAAATACAATTTTTCCTTGCTTCGACCTGCTGAGTATGTACGAATCCAGTTTCATGGATTGCAGCTTTGCATTCAACGCAGATGCAGCACTAAAATCGGTACTTTCCAACATTTTGACATTATATTGGTCCAAAGATGCGCGGACTACCGCAGTACCAGGAACAGTCACCCAGGTGTGCACGGCACCTTCCTCTTGGACACCGACTTCCAAGCCTGCAGCAGATGACATAGTCACTACTGGCTCCTGAGAATTGAATTTGGCTGAACTCATAAACAGCGCTACACGAATGGTATCCAGATGCATACTCTCCTGGGCATATGCCCTGTTCTGAACAGCCGGAACGGCTCCCGCTAGTATAACAGCGGCTGCCAAAGCCGCAATTTTAGATGTATGGAATGGTTTTTCCCGTTTCATTCGACAACGAATCCTCTCATTCGATCCTATTCTAGTAAATTAGACTCTATGATAGATTAGAAGTTTTGTAAACAACAAAAATAACTCCCGCCGTATGAGAAGCGGGAGTTTGTTCATTGATCAAGTAATGTGCATGACGACGAGCTAAGCAAGCTGTTCCGATGCTCCCTAATATTCTCATTGAGCAGAGTTTAAGTCTTAGTTGTAAGCTTTCGCTCACTTGAAGCAAGCATTTCTATCGAAGGAACCCGACCAACAAGGAATATGCACTCACTTCTACTTCTGCTCGGGCATAGGCAGTCCCAAGTGCTGGTAAGCCAGCGGCGTCACGGTACGTCCCCGGGGAGTCCGCTGCAGGAAGCCAATTTGCAGCAAATAGGGCTCATAGACGTCTTCAATCGTTTGCCCTTCTTCCCCGATTGTGGCGGCGATCGTTTCCAAGCCGACTGGCCCGCCCTGAAAGTTCTGAATGATCGCCCGCAGCATCTTGTGGTCGATCTCATCAAGCCCCAGGTCGTCGACCTGTATCAGCTTGAGTGCCGTGCGCGCGATGTCCAGCGTGATGATACCGTCGCCCTTCACTTGGGCGAAATCGCGCACCCGCTTCAGCAGGCGGTTGGCGATTCGAGGCGTCCCTCTCGACCGCATGCCGACCTCGCGGGCGGCTTCGCCGACGATCTGCACCTGCAGGATGTCGGCGGTGCGGCTCACAATATAGGTGAGCTCGTCCACGGTATAGTATTCGAGCCGGCTCACCACGCCGAAGCGGTCCCGCAGCGGCGCAGAGAGCAGGCCGACGCGCGTTGTGGCGCCGACCAACGTGAAAGCCGGCAAGTCCAGCCGCACCGAGCGGGCGCTCGGGCCCTTGCCGATAATAATATCAAGGGCGTAGTCCTCCATCGCCGGATACAGCACCTCCTCCACCGTACGGTGGAGCCGGTGAATCTCGTCGATGAACAGCACATCCCCCTCCTGCAAATTCGTCAGGAGGGCCGCCAAATCCCCCGGACGCTCAATAGCGGGTCCGGAGGTCGTTCGTATATTCACGCCAAGCTCATTGGCGATAATATTCGAGAGCGTAGTTTTGCCGAGTCCCGGAGGACCGTACAGAAGCACATGATCAAGGGCTTCTTTGCGCATTTTTGCCGCTTCGATATAGATCTTTAAATTCTCCTTGGCCTGCTTTTGACCGATATATTCAGCCAAATAACGGGGGCGCAAGCTGTACTCGATCGCTTGATCCTCCATCATCAAATTAGCGGAGATAATCCGGTCATTCTCCATGGGTCATCCTCCTTGCTTGCCGCTGTTAAATTTACATCGTATATAAGGCTTGCAGGGCAAGCTTCATAAGAACATCCACGGAATCAGAATCAGAAACCTTCAGCTTAATTTGAGCCCATGTTTTATCGGTCTCTGTCTCCGTATATCCAAGCGCCATCAACGCTTCCTTCGCTTCAGACCAGGCTTTACCGCCTTCCATGACTGACGAGCCAGCGGACGCTCCCAAATGAATGGAAGTCTCAAGTACGATCGAGCCGCTGACATGGCTGAGCTTGTCCTTCAGATCCAGAATAATCCGCTGCGCTGTCTTCTTCCCGATGCCAGGCAGCTTCGTCAGAAAAGCAACATTCTCTTGACTAATTGCATTAATCACATTTTCCGGCCTGCCTCCACCTGCCAGTATACCCAACGCAACCTTAGGCCCTATGCCTGTAACATCGAGCAATAGCCGAAATAACGACTGCTCCTCACGTGTTGGGAAACCAAACAGCAAATGCGCGTCTTCGCGCACATGATAATGGATGTACAGCGTAACATCCTCATCTTCTTTATGCGATAGCGCATAAGGATTCGGACAGAACACCCGGTAGCCTACGCCATGCACATCAATGACGGCGTATTCGCTTTCGCGAAACGCAACCTTCCCTCGAACAAAATCAATCATCGTTTCACGACCTTATTTATCATCGTTTGCATGGAGGATGAGTGGGCGTGACACACTGCAACAGCAAGTGCATCGGCCACATCATCCGGCTTAGGTACCGCTGAAAGCTTCAGGAACATCTTTACCATTTCCTGAACCTGATGCTTCTCTGCTTTCCCGTAGCCAACTACTGCTTGCTTCACCTGCAGAGGTGTATATTCGGCAATCGTGAGTCCTGCCTGGACACCTGCCAAAATCATAACCCCTCTAGCCTGAGCAACCGTAAAAGCCGTTGTCACGTTGCGGTTAAAAAATAATTTCTCTATCGCCATCGCATCCGGCTTGTATTTGTCGATTAGCTGCTGAGTCGCCTCATATACTTCCCTCAAACGAATGGAGGGGTCCGTATGCGCTTCCGTCTGAATGGATCCATACTGTACAGGAACCAGCTTGCTGCCGAGCTTGTCGATAAAGCCAAAACCAACGATGGCTATCCCCGGATCAATTCCTAGAATGCGCACAAGCTTCTCTCCTATCCCAAAAAAGCGAACATATGTATCATTGTCATTATAGCAGATAACAAAAAAAGAGATAGACCAGGTACAAGTCCCTGGCTATCTCAGACTGTTGATAAACGAAATGGAAGGCTCAGTAGTTGTCGGAATGGCGTAGTGGTGAGCAGCATTACTTCTCAACTGGATGGGACATAGCCCCTGCGCTTTCTTCGACCGCATAATCGCTGAATGTTGAAATCACACTATTATATTCTTCCATATCCGAGATGCGAATGCCCTCTCTTAGCTGTTTGACCGTCTCGCTAGGCAGGCTGCTCTCCAAATGTTGGATGTTTAGCTGGAAAAACGTTCGAATCACATTCTCCTTGCTTGGTGTCCCCTGAAATAATGACAAATTGCCGCTCTCGTCTAAGCTGAACACTGCATTTTCCTTGCAATTCGGAGACAAGTCTTCGACCTGCTCGGTAAAGGTCACTTCTCCCTGCGCGTTAATATCAAGTGTCCAATCGGGATGCTTGGTAAACTCCGACAGCATTTGCTCAGATGTCAGATGACCCAATGCTTGCCGTTCCTCACCGCATACATACGATTTAAGCAGATAGGTATCCCGGCTGTCCGTAATTCCTTTTATGGCGGCAATGGACTTTTGCCATTTCAAATCTTCCTCCGGCTTCACCGAGCCCATCGTCATGCGGGCCAGAATCCCAGGCTTATCCCTCTGCTGCCCCTCGAACCCAGAAGCAACCAGCAAATAGCCAGCCCCGCAAACGAATACAAACATACCCAGCGCCAACCAATTCCGTTTCCAACGCAGCTTTTTTTTCAAATGCTTAAAGAACCTCTGTACATTCAACTGAATCCCCTTCTATTCTTGTTTTTCTGGTATTCTTTCCATTTGCGTTGCCCTGTATACATCATTTACCATAAGAAAATACCTTTTGAGTTTATTAGAAGCAGGCTCACTTCGAATTTCACTTTATCGCTAGCTGCCTTTTGTAACTTTTTTGTAAACAATCTCGTAAAATATAGGAAGCCTACTTAGAAAAGAAGAGGGACGGTGAGTACCGATGAACCGTGGAAAACGAATGAAGCGTACAACGCTTCTGGTCATCGGCGTAATCCTGTTATGGGGGATAGTAGCTCTTTGGAATGAATACAAGCGGGAAGAAAGCGGTCTGGCTTCCCCCATTCAACAATGGTAAAAATCCCGTATTCAGGAAGCCATGACACGGAAAAGAGCATTCACGCCGCTTCGCGGTAACAGGAATTTGACTGTTGCTGTAGAAATGATATAGTCAAAGATAGATGAACTTTTCTCATACAATTTCAGCAATATCGATATACATGGTATATGAGCTAAGGAGGGGAACAGCATGAACGTAGCAGAGCTTCAATTGATACAGCTGTCGCGTACAGGTGACAGAAATGCTTTCGTAGAATTGGTGGAATTGTATCGCAGTAAAATCCAGAGACTTGCCTTTCGGATGCTGCATAACAAACCGGATTCAGAGGACATCGTACAGGAGACTTTTATCCGCGTCTATTTGAATTTGAACCATTACGATGAGAGTCAAAGCTTCTCCACCTGGATCTACAGGATCGGCAAGAACGTATGCATTGACCTGCTTCGCAAAAAGAAACCCGTCCATTCACTAGACGCAGAATTATCGGAGCAGGATGACGATTACAGTTATTACAGCAAGCTGGCCAGCGGTGACATATCTCCCGAGCACGCGGTGCTGCAATCCGAAGTTCAGGAGCATGTACAGAAATCGATCAGCAAGCTGGCCGACAAGTACAAGAGCGTCATCACTTTGTATTATCTAGAGGAGTTGTCCTTGCAGGAAATAAGCGAGAAGCTGGACCTGCCTGTTACTACAGTGAAAACGCGTCTGCACCGTGGACGCGAGCTGCTTCGGAAGAAATGGGGCATGAACTTTATTGTAAGTCTTCTTACCTTCTTCACAATCGGAGTTTTTGTATAATCGTCATATAGGCAAACGAAAGCAGCAGGCAAGAGCGACCTCCGTCGCTGCGCCTGCTGCTTTTTGCTTGCACTACACGTTAATCCACGGTAGGTTCGGTTTTGGTTCTACTCTCTCCGTACGAAACTGCTGTTTATTTACAAAATTTTGTAATGGGGATTTGCTGGAGCTTCTCGCTTTCCTTGTACTGTTCGCTCCGCTCCTGGCTGCTTTCCCGCTCTTTTTATCTTCTCGAATATCAATTTCTATTGTTTCTTCCTTGTTCGTCTCTTCTGCGAGCTCGTGAGTCTGGACCTGTGGCATGTGCGCAGCTCCAGCTTCCTGAGCAGGCGGGTAATAAGGCATTTGGTATGGATATTGATGCGTCGCGCCATATGCCGGCATCATTCCAGGGGGATATGCCGCTCCATCGTGCGACATAGGGAAGCCAGCAGGCGGGAATGGACTTTGCGGCATGCCCATCGGCATCACAACTGGCGGATAATGAGTTACCATACCCGGCTGCTGACCTTGCCAAGGCTCCGCAGGTGTCATGTGTCCGCCACAACCACATCCTCCGTCGCTAAATGGAAATGCCCCTGCTGGCCCTTCTGCCGGAACACCTGACCACGGAGCCTCATCGTGCGGCATTTCCGGCCACGGCATTTGTCCTGCTGGGTTCCATGGCGTATGCAGCATGTCATCGGTCGACTTCACTTCTGCGCCTTCCCATGGCATCTGCTGCATGTGCGCTGCTTGCGTCATATCCGGCATTTCCGGCATCTGCTGCATATTCGGCATCTGTTGCATCTGCTGCATGTGAGGCATCTGTTGCATCTGTTGCATCTGCTGCATGTGCGGCATTTGCGGCATTTGGGGCATAGCCGGCATTTGCTGCGCCTGCTGCATGTGCGACATTTCCGCCCAGTCAGGCAGAGCACCAGCTTCAACAGGCTCTTCCGATTCAGGGTAAGCGATCACTTCTGTCGCTTTTATGTGGAAGCTTTTGAAAGGATGTACCGCTTGTGTATAGGGTTCACTTAGTCCGAATTCCATATCGGGCTGAGACTGGCTCTCCGCAACAGGAGGTGTTACATTCCAGTCCGGTGTTTGCTGATAAGGCGTATGATCCATCATCGGTGCTAAAGGCATCGTAGAAGGCTGCATTGGTGACATCGGCATCATAGGGTTTTGCATGGACATCGACGGCGTCATCGGCATCATAGGATTCTGCATGGACATCGACGGTGTCATCGGCATCATAGGGTTTTGCATGGGCATCGAAGGTGTCATCGGCATGGACGGAGGCATAATCGGTGCTGTTCCCATGCTTGGTGTCATCGGCACAGGACTCTCAGCTATCGGCATCTGCTCCACGGGCTGCTGCACGATGGGCTCTGTCGACGGCTTGGATGGAGACGGCTGCCCAGCCTCCCCTGCTCCCATTTTAGGGATGTACACGACCTCTCCGGTCATTAATACATTCGGGTTTTTCAATTGGGGATTCGCTTTAATCATTTCATGAAGCGGAATATCCCATGCCTTTCCAAGCTTCCATAAGCTATCCCCTTGCTGAACAACATGCTTATACGCGAAGTCAACAGGCGGCGCCATCGGCTTCGGCTTGGAAGGTATTTTCACTTTCATGCCGACATCAATGGCATTTGGGTCCGCGATCTGCGGATTCAGAGCGATGATTTCATCCAGCTCCACGTTATACTTTTTAGCAAGTTCGTACAGGGTATCGCCTTTTTTGACAATATGGATTTTCAAGCCCTATACCTCCTTTAGTGGGTTCCACTCCGGGTACTGATTTCAACATGACATTACAGTTTATGCACAGATCTAGGCTTTTGACCTTCTTTCGGACAAAAAAATCCCTCACGTGCGTCATTCACACGAAAGGGATTCCTTTTTAAGGGTTCAAATTCCGAATTAGCGGTCGAGATTATGATGATCACGCCTCGGATTTACTTGTAAACAAATAGCTGGGATAGCTTCCCAAAATTCGCGATTGGCAGCCAATTGCCTCGATTTCCTGTATAGCTGCTTGCAGAAGCACAGAGTCTAAAGCTCCTTGAATATCAATGTAAAAGTAGTAATTGCCAAGCTTCTTCTTCGTTGGCTTTGATTCGATCTTGGATAGATTGATTCGTCTCCAGGCGAAGGCAGACAATACTTGATGCAGCGCGCCTGGGTAATCTTCAGGCAAAGTCACCAGTATCGTCGTCTTCATCTTGTCCGATTCCGGAAGCTCCTCGGCTTCCTTGCCTACTAACAGGAATCGGGTCATGTTGTCTTTGTGATCTTGAATTTCCTTTTGCAGGATGGGCACCTTGTAGCTCGCAGCTGCAACTGCAGGGCCGATAGCCGCAACCGTCGAGTCATTTTGAACCGTCGCTAGCCTTACACCTTCAGCCGTACTGCTCACTGCCTCAAATTCCGCACCACTTAAATACTTCTTAAAAAATTTGCTGCACTGCGCAGGCACGACATGGTGGGAAAGCACTTTGCGAATGTGCGAATAAGGATTAGAAGCATCCGGCTCCGGGTTTGGCTGAGGAAAACCGATCAAGTTCATGTCAATCGGGAATACATATTCAGCACGGATCGGCAAATCGACTTCATGAACCAGCCAGTCCACATGCAAATGCACGGATCCCTCCAGCGTATTCTCTATAGGAATGACGCTGAGGTCGGTTTCTCCGGATGCCGTAGCCATAAATACATCGGAAATCAGTTTAAACGGAACGTACTCAAATGCTTCTTCTCCGAGGAAATGCCGAGTTGCTTCCTCCGAGAATGTATTCGGACCTAAGAGCGCGACTTTTTTCATTGTCTGTTTCTCCTTAGAGCGTTCTTGGTAGTGCCCTGCTTGTAACAACTAACAACGCACACCTTGATTCTTAATCATCTCACTTAGCTGAGCATCATCAGCTCCGATGAATTGTACCGTAACCCCTTCACGGCTAGGCTTCAGCCATAACGCCTCAGCTTCAATATGTTCCGCTTTCAACGTATCCTTCAGGAACGCTTCCAGCTCTTCCTTGCGGCCGCTGCGGCTGTCCATAAGCGTTAGGATCGTCGGACCCGCACCGCTAAGAGCCGCGCCTAAGGCTCCGTGCTGAACCGCTTCTTCCAGTATTTTGCTCATACCGGGAATCAGTGGCGCACGGTATGGCTGATGCAGCGCATCCTTCATCGCGTGGCGAATCATATCCAGATTGCCTGTGCTTAGCGCTGCGACAAGCAGCGAAGAATGACTGAGGTTGAATACGGCATCTTTCATGGAAACCTGCTGTGGCATGACGCCTCTCGCCTTTTCGGTAGACAGCTGAAAGGCCGGAATGGCCACTAGGGCTTCCAAGTGTTCGTCAGGCTCTAAACGAATGTACTCCGCCCGGTCTCCATCCCAGAAAGCAACCACGATACCTCCAAACAAGCTGGCCCCTACATTGTCAGGGTGCTTCTCCAATCGGGTCGCAATCTGAAACAGCTGATCGTTTGAGAGCTTGTTATCAACTAATGCATTAGCTGCTGCCAACGCACCGACAATGGCGGAAGCGCTGCTGCCTAGTCCGCGTGTGAGCGGGATGTCGCTGTACATGGCAATCTCAAGCTCGGGGTGATGAACCCCGGCCTCTTCAAACACCATTTGAGCTACTTTGTAGATTAAATTGCTTTTGTCAGTTGGAAGTCCTTTCATTTGATCACCGATCAAGTGAAAGGATGTTTTCTCCGCAATCGCCATATCGATCCAGGCATATAAATTTAATGCCATACCTAAAGAATCAAATCCCGGTCCCAAATTAGCAGTGCTGGCTGGAACCTTCACTCTTACCTTACGCATACTCACTGGCCGGCTCACCCCTCTACGCGATAAACGCTTTTGATGGAATGAATCACGTCCATGGATTCAAATTGCTTAAGCACGTTCTTCATGCTGGCCTGGTTCGCGTCGTGCGTAATGATAATGATTTCCGCTTTCGGATTGCTCGTATTCGGATGCTGGAACACAGACTCCAGACTAACGTCATGCTGGGCAAAAATTTGTGTAATTTGAGCCAGAACGCCGGCCTTATCCTCAACATGCAGCAGGATGAAGTTCTTGGATTCAATTTGTTCGTCCGTTTTGAGCTTCTTTTCTTTATAAGGAGCCAGAACCGTTCTTCCGTTAACGCCCAGCTTGATATTTCTGGCAACAGCAACTAAATCCGCAACTACGGAAGTAGCGGTCGGAAGCTCTCCGGCACCCGGACCGTAAAACATGGTTTCCCCCACAGCTTCACCGTACACGTATACGGCATTGAATACGCCGTTAACCGAAGCGATTGGATGCGAGCTCTTCACCATAGTCGGCTGAACACTTACGGAAATATGTCCGTCATGATTTTCAGCGATTCCGAGCAGCTTTACTTCATAACCCAGCTTTTTACCGTATTGGATATCCTCTTTGCTTACTTGCGAAATTCCTTTTACCTCTACATCACTGAGTGCTACATTCGCATGGAAACCCAGTGTCGAAAGGATCGTCATTTTACGTGCTGCATCCAAGCCTTCCACATCAGAAGTCGGGTCAGCTTCGGCGTAACCAAGCTCCTGAGCTTCTTTCAGGACATCGGCATAAGCCGCCCCTTCTTGACTCATTTTCGTTAAAATGTAGTTGGTTGTGCCGTTCACGATTCCCATAATTTTTGTGATACGATCGGAAGAGAAGCCCTCTACCAGCGCACGGATAATCGGGATGCCTCCAGCAACGCTCGCTTCATAGAAGACATCGCAGCCTTTTTCAGCAGCCTTAGCCAAAATTTCGGCGCCGTGCAGCGCCATCAAATCTTTATTAGCTGTAACGATGTGCTTACCGTTATTGAGTGCTGTCAGGATGTGCTCTTTCGTTGAGCTCACTCCGCCCATTACTTCTACGACAACATCAATGTCCGGATCATTAATGACATCCCATGCGTTCTCTGTGAGCTTGTCCTGATCAACAGTAATACTCCGGCTCTTGCTTTTATCTTGAACAAGAATTTTGGCAATCTCAATCGGTGAGCCTGTTTGGCGCAGTAAATCCTCCTGATGTCCTTCTACGATTCGGACTACACCAGTTCCAACAGTGCCCAGTCCAAGCAATCCTACTTTAATCGGTTTCATATGACATACCTCCATCAAATTAGTAATCTAGCTGCCCTGACCAATAATGACAGCGCGTCTTACGCCTTCTTGCGCCTCAAAGCGATTCAGTAGCTCACGTATTTCTTCCCCCATCGAAGAGGTTTCTACGGAAATCACAACGTTAGCCATTCCTTGCAAGGGAATCGTCTGATGAATCGTTAGCACGTTTCCTTCCAGCTGGGCAATCATCGCAAGCACTCGAGAAAGAATGCCAGACCTGTGCTCCAGGTCCATGGAAATAGTGACGATGCGCTCCCTTTCCAGCTTGCTTAACGTGTGTATACCGTCCCTGTATTTATAAAAAGCGCTGCGGCTCAAACCAACCTGCTCAACGGCATCGTGAATGGTCTTCACTTCCCCGCGTGCAAGAAGCTCCTTGGCCTGCACGGTCTTCAGCACACCTTCGGGCAATATATCCTCCCGGATCAAATAATACCGTTCGTGACCCGCCTGTTTACTAGGATCAAATAGTTCCTTACTGTCAGATACCAAGGCAATCGTCCTCTCTAGAAAGACTGCTGTTTCTCTATAGTGGACATTATATCGAATTCACACGCTCGAAGCAATAGGCAATCCTTATTCCTTCCAACCTTCATTGCCGCTTCCGCTTTCCTTATGGTAAGCTGAATGAAATTCGGATTCAAGTTTACCTATGATAACAAGGAGGCTCCTGCTATTGATTACACTGCGCTTGATGTCCACGGCGCTCTTATGGAACAGCCGCAATGAGCTTCTTATGATGAAACGATCTTTAACCCGTACCTTGTCCCCCGGACTTTGGGCCGCTGTCGGAGGCCATCTTGAGCCGTCAGAGCTCAGTGATCCTCGGACTGCATGCTTAAGAGAAATTTATGAGGAAACCGGCATCGAAGCCGATGAAATCGCCGATTTGCATATGCAATACGTTCTGCTTCGGCTTAACGGACAAGAAATTCGCCAGCAGTTTTTCTATATCGGGTACACCGATAGTAACCCTCGAATTGTGACGCACGAAGGAGACCTATTCTGGATACCCCGGGATGAGGTCCTGGAACGACCCATGCCTTTTATTTTCCGGCGTCTCCTTGAACACTATTTTCAGACAGGCGACACCTCTCACCCTTGGGTCGGGAGCGCCGGTCTCGACGAGCAGCATGGAGATCCTACCGTTCATTGGAAGCCGCTGCTTGATCCATCACAAGTATAAATACAAAAGGACAGACAACGGAAACATTCCGAAGCCTGTCCTTTTGTTGTTGTCTGCTGAATCTTCTCTTACATGGCGCTTCCACCGAAGAGGAATCTGTACTCCCAATGGCGTCCTTCAATGGAGTCAATGCGAACTCCACCGCTATCCTTGGAATACGTATGAAGAATTTTACCGTCTCCCAGATAGATGGCCACGTGGGATATAGTAGCTTTTGATTTGTTAACTCCTGAATACGCGGATGCGCTTGTTCCTTTGTAATCCATAAAGAACATCAGATCTCCGGGCTTCAAGTTGTGCCAATCCGTCGTTGTTGACCCATTGGCTTTCACATAATTCCCTTGTGCTCTCGAGTCGCTTGGCAGTGTCAAGCCAATTCCATCCAGGAACGCTTGTCTGACAAAATCGGAGCAATCAAACGTGCTGGTATTGGATCTGCTTGAACCATATTCATAAGGTGTGCCCAGATACTTCTTGCCCGCTGCAATAACCTTCTGTGCTTTCTCACTGACAGACAAGTTACTCGAGCTTGAACCGGAATTAGAGCTCCCTCCGCTAGAGCCGCCAGACGCCACACCTGACGTCTGTATGTATTTTGAACTGGTGCTGATGTAGCCTTCACGGCCGTCGGATGCCTTGACCTTATACCACCAATCGTTCACCTTCTCCAAAACTTGAACAGTCTCTCCAGTCTTCAAATAGCGGATACGGCTGGAATTTGCATTTGGTTCAGTATGGAAATTCACGCTAGATACGATCCGTCCATTGCCCGATGCGGCTTGACTGGAGGATGAGCTTTGCGAGCTTGTGCTGGCATGGATATATTTATCGCTTGTAGAAACGTAACCGACTCGACCGGTTGAATCTTGAACCTTATACCACCAATTGTTCGTCTTCTCCAGGATGGTTACCTGCTCGCCTGCTTTCAAATAACGAATACGAGAGGAATTCTGATCAGGACTTTGTCTGAAACTTACGCTGCTTACAATCTGCCCCGATGTAGATGCAGCTAATGCCTGCTTAGGCGGAGCTGCCGTAATGGCTCCAAACGCAAGTGCGGGAACGAGCATAAACGTCAACAGTTGTTTTTTCATGATGAAAAGCCTCCTCAAGAAGTTTGGTCAATATTCAGCTTGCTTCATATGGGGATTCTGAATGGCTGTCGCCAATTGTTGAAACAGGGTATGGTAAAAGCATGTACTACATACATCGGAATCGCATGCACAATCTGATATACATAAATGTTGGTAGTTAATCTGGTAATCTAGTATGAATCCCGCTACTACATGGTAGCATAACCATTCTAAATCCTTTAGCTGTAACTTTTACCATTAGCGATAAATCAGCGCCAATTCTAGCTTTTTAAGCAATTTTTGAAGCAGCTTTTTATAGTATTCGTACGCTAAATCAGGTTTCAGAGGTTGCTAGAAAAACGGTTCCTATATACGACAGTTCCTATCCTCTACCCAGTGAAAATATTCCAAATATCCAAGACTAAGAATCTATCAATCGAAAATAATAGACATAAATTCAACAGAAGGGTTCCCATTTTATAGCGAAAAATAGCAAAAAAGCTGCCCACTAAGTGCATAGTCACTTAATAGAACAGCTCTAACCTGTTTGCTCCGAAGAGCTCTCGTCCTTCCGATGGAGGAAATCCTTGTATCGATTGGTTTGCTCCACCCAGCGCGTCAGCACCTTCTGAGCTTCCCTGCGTCTAAGCAGTGAATCCGCCAACTGGAAGCCCTCTTCGTAGCTTCCCACCTTGTCAAACCATTTCAACCGAAGTCCCGCGTTGAAAATGATATGGTCCCTCTCTCTTTTCAGCTCTGGCGAGTCGTCTCCGGCAATAATCCGCTGTAGGATCACCAGCTGCTCTTCTAGTTCCAGCGGAATCAATGGGGCGCTTTGAAAGCCGAATTTTTGCGGCTCGATCAGCAGAGATTCATCCCCCCAAGGCGTAACAATCCGAATTACGCTGTTCTGGGAAATAGGTAGATCCTCGGAGCCGTCAATGCCTTGAATCAGGTACGAATTTTGAAAGCCTGAGCGTACGGAAATGGGGACTAGCGCTTCCATTCCTTTTTTCTGATGAACACCAATAATCGCATTCGATGCAGATACCGGATTCAGAACCTGCTCAACCGTATTCATTATGGTTCGTAAGCCAATTTGTTCACGAACCTGCTTCAACCGTCCCATAGGTGGACATAGATGCTCAGTTCTTATAAATCCGATATGCGTGTGAAAAAGAATCGTCTCCCATGCCTTCGTAGGCAAATCCAATTCAACCCCAAAACTTTCCAGCATGGTCGTCATCGATATTCCCTGCTTTGGAGGAAGTGCATCCCCTCCTTGCAGGACCTGCGGGAACCCAACAGAAGCGAGCAAGAGGCTAACAGGCAAAGTAAGGGGGAGCGAGTGTCTGCCCTCAGATGGACCGGCACAAACAAGCGAGTCCTTGAAAGCTTGGTACCTCTTCGCATGACTGCGAAATACATCAACAAAGGCGGCTAGCTCCTCATGGACCTCCCCCTTCATGCAAAGGGCTATTAGAAAGGCGGCGCACTGCGCATCCGTAGATTCGCCACTCGCCATCACCCCCGCAGCCTGCACAGCCTCTTCATAGGTCAAATTTCTTAATGGAGATTGCCCGGAACCTATAGCTTGAATCCACTCCTTCACCCGATTACCCCCTCCAGTCAACTCTTTTCAAATGTTATATTATATAACATACCGTTTTCATGTTTATAAAAATGGTATTATTTTTATAAAAATATGTCAAGTTTAGTTACATATAATCTATAATTGGAGCAAAAAAAAGCGCCCACCCTAAGAAGGCGAGCACTTCATGTTATTCTTTCTCTACAAACTCAAACTCGAAATCGGCAATGCGAATGGTTTGTCCATCCACGGCTCCGCGTTTCCGCAGCTCTCGATCAATCCCCATATTTCGTAAAATTCTAGCAAATCGCATGACCCCATCATGGGTGCTGAAATTCGTCCGCTTGATTAAGCGCTCGATGGATGGGCTCTCTACGACGAAAGTATCATTATCTCTTGTAATCGTGAAATCCTGCTCATCCTGCTTCTCAAACCGATATACCTTGCGTTCTTCAACCTCGGCAACCTCTTCCACTTCAGGTGCATCTGGAATTGCATCAAGGATGTCAGCAATCTTGTATAAAAGCTCTTGAACACCTTCACGGGTAATCGCCGATATTGGCCAAACTCCCACTTCCCTGCCATCTTCAGCAAGCTGTTCCTTAAATAAGGTCAGGTTATCCTCCGAATCCGGCATATCCATTTTATTCGCTACAACAATCTGCGGTCTCTGTTCGAGCTTCGCATTATACAGCTTGATTTCCTCGTTGATTTTGAGAAAATCCTCGTAGGGGTCACGGCCGTCCGTGCCGGCCATATCCACAACATGCACGATCACTCTTGTCCGCTCAACGTGACGCAGGAACTCATGCCCGAGGCCGACACCTTCATGCGCCCCTTCGATCAGACCGGGAAGGTCCGCCATCACGAAGCTGCGGCCCTCGCCGACATCCACGACCCCCAGATTCGGGGTTAGGGTCGTGAAATGATACGCCGCGATTTTCGGCTTCGCGGCAGAAACAACCGACAGCAGCGTCGATTTACCAACGCTGGGGAAACCCACTAGGCCGACGTCGGCCATGACCTTCAGCTCCAGCACAACCCAACGCTCTTCACCTTCCTCGCCATTCTCGGCAATTTCAGGTGCTGTGTGCTGCTGTGTCACGAAGCGCATGTTGCCACGACCTCCTCGGCCTCCCTTGGCAATGACCACTTCCTGCCCGTGACGGACTAGGTCGGCGATGATCTCCTGCGAATCATCATCGACCACGACCGTGCCGGGCGGCACGCGAACGATCATGTCATCGGCGTTCGCGCCATGCTGAGCCTTATTGCGGCCCTTCTCCCCGCGCGCAGCCTTGAAATGCTTCTGATAACGGAAATCCATCAGCGTGCGAAGACCCTCGTCAACGCGGAAAATCACATCACCGCCGTTGCCGCCGTCGCCTCCTGCCGGACCACCTTCCGGCACATACTTCTCGCGGCGAAATGCTACGAGGCCATCGCCTCCGTCGCCGCCTTTTACAAAAACCTTCGCTTTATCTACGAACATGCTTACACCTCATTATGATGGGAACGGCAGTCGTATAGCGAGAACCACTTCTTCCGAGTGCAGCTCAAGCTCGTCCACCTTATATTCATTTGATTCTTTCTTCCGTTCAGTTTCGATCGCCTGACTCAATTCCGCCTCCCGATAAGGTCCTTGGTAGACAAAATCAAGCAATAGATGATCGTCCTGAATATCGAACTCTAGGCTGATGACGCCTATTTCCTCATCGCCTGCCATGGAATACCTTTGAAGCAGCTCGACCGTCTTTTGCACTACTTGCTGGATCAGACTGCTGCGGACAGGGAGCTGTTGGAGATTCACTTCTTGATCCAGTCCGATCTCAAGCTGTAACGACTTGGATTGGACGCGAAACATAAATAAATATGTAATAAGCGCAGGGATACCCAGCTTGGATAGGTTGCTTTCCTGCTGCATGCTTGTCTTTATTTTTTCCATATATGGCTGTAAATTATCAAACTTCTTTAACTGAATATATCCAAATAAAATTTGTATATCGTTCATCCAGTCATGGCGCATACGATTCACGATTTGCAAAACGTTCGAATGGTACTCTGTTTCTTTTCTCCGCTGTTCTTCTATCGCCGCTTCCTGCACCCTGCTGACCTGCATCTTCATCGCCGTATACCCGCTGATGACCGTAATGAGCAGCAAGCCTGTTCGAATCACCCAGGACTCCATGAAGAGAAGCCCCGTCAATGCAAGGAGTGTAATAGCCATTAAATAAATCTGCGCGCTGCTTGCTCGTTTCATGCCGCTTCGCTCCGTTTCCAACTGCTATGTAACCGTCACTCCAGTATATCATGTCATCTGGAAAAGTTCACCACTGGCTTCATTGAAAATAAAAATCCCCAGCGAACTTACCGCTCGCCAGGGATCGTTATTAAACTTCTACAGCAGCAGCTACTGGAGCTACATCAACTGGGTATACGCTCACTTTTTTGCGATCGCGACCCCAACGTTCGAACTTCACAACGCCTTGCACCAAAGCGAACAGCGTATCATCGGAACCGATTCCTACGTTGTTACCTGGGTGAATTTTCGTTCCGCGTTGACGAACGAGAATGCTTCCTGCAGTTACAGTTTGTCCGTCAGCACGCTTTACGCCAAGACGTTTTGCGATACTGTCACGACCGTTCTTTGTAGAACCCACTCCCTTTTTGGAAGCGAATAACTGAAGATCCAATTTCAACATGGTGTCATCCTCCTATTCTATCAATGTTTCAATCGTTATATATGCCCCGTAGGTTTCTTCTATCGACCTTAGCATGACAACCATCGATTCCAGAATCAACTGAACTTGGTTCACCTTATCTTGATTGGAACTCGCGATTTCCGGAATCGTAATATCCAGGAAGCCGGTCTCCATTTCATGAATAGGGATGATGCCGGTTAGTGCTTCTATCGAATTCACCGTACCAACTGCGACAGCTGATACAGCGGAGCAGACAATGTCTTTTCCAGGGTCATCATAGTAGGCATGGCCTTCTACGACATAAGAAGTGATGTGAGAGTTATCTTTCGCTAGCCGCTTTATGGTCACATGGATCATAAAACAACCTATTACGCTTGGATTTTCTCAACAACTACTCTTGTGTACGGTTGACGATGGCCTTGCTTTTTGTGGTAGTTCTTTTTAGGTTTGTATTTATACACGATGATTTTCTTGCCTCTGCCGTGCTTTTCCACTTTCGCGGATACTGCAGCGCCGGAAACCAATGGTGCACCTACAACCAGACCTTCTCCTTTGGATACCGCAAGAACACGGTCAAAAGAAACTACATCACCTTCAGCTGCGTTCAATTTTTCGATATAAAGAACATCGCCTTCTTGAACTTTGTACTGTTTACCGCCTGTTTCAATAATTGCGTACATTTCCCTTACCTCCTCATGTCTCAGACTCGCCTTGTCCAGGTGACGGACGCCTTTAAAAAGCCTTACCCGTGCTTATACCCGACTCGAGCGGTTACAGCATGCCTAAACAACACACTTCGAACAGTATATCATACACGCAGCCTATGTTGCAATGTATTTATTTGCGTTTTCGGGTCATCTCCAGCAGTCCCAGCTTCGTCCATCCAACGATCACCGTTTTGGAACGGTCCTTGCGAACCTCCTGAGTCATAATTTCCATGACTGCCATCCTATTTTTGTCCAAATTCATATCAATAAAATCAACAATGATGATGCCTCTGACATTACGAAGCCGCAGCAAACGCGGAATCTCACTGGCCGCTTCTCTGTTGATATCGAACACCGTTTGCTCCAAATTGACGGAGCCGGTATATCGCCCTGTGTTCACATCAATTACCGTCAATGCCTCTGTCTGATCAACAACCAGATAACCGCCGCTTGGCAGCCATATTTTGCGCCTCAGGCTCCGGTTCAGCTCTTCCGTTACACCAAAATGATCAAATAAAGGAATTTTACGGTCATAAAAAGCTACACGCCCGCGCCAGCTTTGGTTTTGCTTGCGCAGCAGGTGCTTCATTTCTTCGTAGGTCTTTTGTTCATTAATCCAAACTTCTTTCACGTCATCGCCGATCACATCTCTAACCAGTCGTGGCAGCAAGTCCAAATCCTGATATAGCTGTTCAGGTGCTGAAGCCTCTTCAGCTTTCGTTACAATCGTGTGCCAGAGGTCACGGAGATTTTGCAAATCATCATGGAGGTTCTCTTCACTTTGGCCTACAGCGCCAGTGCGAATAATGACTCCCTCTTGTGGGAGCAGCATTCCTTCTGTGATTTGTTTCAATCGTCCGCGCTCTGCATCCAAATCAATTTTGCGGGAAATTGCGATGTAATCTGCGTCAGGCATGTACACAATCCAGCGGCCGGGTATCGAGATATGCGTCGTCACCCTGGCACCTTTTGTACCTTGCGGATCCTTGGTCACCTGAACCATGAGGGATTGTCCGACAGTTACCAGTTCGGTTATGGAAGGCTTCACTTTGGGCTGTTTGTCCATATGGACGGGGAGCAAGTCATCTATATATAAGAATGCGTTCTTGGCTAAACCGATATCGACAAATGCAGCTTGCATGCCGGGTAGCACATTGACGACGCGGCCCATATAGATGCTGCCAGCCCTTTGGGAATCGAGCGGATACTGCGTGTCGTACTCCACCAGCCGACCATCCTCCAGCAGTGCCGCTTGAGTAAGTTCGGGTGCGCAGTGGATAATGAGCTGCTTCATGCTTTCACCTCAACAGTTATTTTACATGAAAAGTTCGGAAACTGCACTCCCCGGTTTTTTTCCGTCCAAATAACTGCTAACGAGCCGCTGCTCCGGCAGCACCGCCTGGATGCGTCCCTTTTCGTTGACTACGTAAATCAGATGATATTTTTCCCTCATAAACAATTTTAATGTATCCGCCATCGTCCTGTTCCTTGATACCACGATAGGCTGGGCCACTGTCCCCTTGGTGAGGAGCTGACTAATTCTGCTGCTGCGTCCTACCAAGAATCGGATAAAGTGGTAAGGGAGCTGGCGGTAAGATACCCAATTGGAAATCAGCAGAAAAATGCCGATAACGAGCAAATTCAGCTGAAGTTGGCCGTGAATGAGTAGATGTGCCGCCTCCACAATAATCCCCGCACTTAACACCATACTGATCCAAACTGAGCAAATGATCGTGCTGTGATAAGAGAGAAAATAGCCTAACAAACATTGCATGACTTTGCCCCCATCTAAGGGCAGTACTGGAAGCAAATTAAATAAACCGATCATCATATTGGCTTGAATAAAATAGTCCCACCATTCTATAGATCCAATCTGCAGCCATTTCATCAGCATTGCCAATGCAATCATCCATACATGCTGGAGCGGTCCGGATAGTGCCACTATCAATTCCTCACGTGCAGGGGGCGTACCCAATTCATCGACGATAACCACACCGCCAAATGGGAGCAGCTGTACCTCTTTCACCCTCCAACCGAAGCCGTTTGCCGCGGCTAAATGACCAAGCTCATGAATCAGTACGATCGCAAAAAGTGTAATGGCCTCCAGGAAATAGCCTGTTATGGCCGATCCGATCATTACTAACGTAAACAAAGGGTGAAACCGGTATGTTGTGCCTGCCCATTTAATCAAATGTAACCACATCCGTCGGATTGACAGGATGCCCGTCCTTCGTTACAGCAAAATAGATTGTGCTTTTTGACTGATCCTCCTTCGATGCTTTGCCAACCGCTTCACCGCCTTTGATCCAGTCGTTGACGTGGACCTGAGCTTCACTAATCGAGCCGTAGATCGATTCCAAGCCTCCGGGGTGACGGATAATAATCGTAAAGCCTGTATCCTCTTTCATTCCTGCAAATATAATTTGGCCGGTGTCCAGTGCATAAACTGGGGCTGAAGCCTCTGTTTGGAGAAGCACCCCCATGCTGGCCGACCCGTCGTACGGCTTCACAATCTGTCCGTGGACCGGGGAAAACATGGTTCGTTTTGCCGCGTTCACTTTAACTGCCTCATCCGCCGTGCTTCCATGAAAGCTAGGGATAAACGAAGGAGAGCCTCCGAAACGCTCCGAATACCATGCAGACAGCTTGGCAAAATCGTAGGATTCGCTGAGTGCGCCTGTTACGAATTGCTTTCCCTTCGCCGCCCATGGCTGCTCACTGTGGAACAGCCCCCAAAGGCAGCCAAAAAGCACAGCGCTGATCATCAGCTTTACAGTAAATGAACGAGGTGATACTGGCAGGAATGGTCCTCCTCCCTCGTCCCGATCATCCCTGCCGCTTAGTGTTGGATCCGTCCGCAGCTTATGCCTCCAGGCATATTCCGGGTCTTCCATACGCCGTTTCCATTCCGAATCTACATATAGTGGAAGCTCATCCTCTTCGAGAGCAGCGTTATGAATCGGCAGCGGTTGGTTCCGCTGATCCCGCATATAAACCGGCTCCGAAGCGTCGCGTATACTGCGCAGCCTCTGATGACGCCGCTGTTTTACCTTATCCTTGACTTCCATGGAAGTCCCCCTCCTGATCGATAGCTTGCATACTACAGACTATGAGGACAAGGACAGGATTATGAGGACAAGACAAAGAAAAGAGTCCTTCAGCCCATAAGCCGAAGAACTCTATAAGAGGTAGACTCTATACTTAAAACAACTCAGGCTCCTTATCCTGATGCAGCTTAACGCTCATCACAAGCCCCAGTGACAGCATGTTGATTAAGAGCGAGGTACCTCCATAACTGACAAAAGGAAGTGTAATCCCGGTAAGCGGCATAATGCCGATCATCATTCCGACGTTCTCAAAGATTTGAAAAACAAACATCGAAACAACGCCGACAACGATGTACGCCCCGCTAAGGTGAGTGCTCTGGATGGAGATCAAAATCATCCGGTAAATCAGCAGAAAATAGATCAGCAGGAGCAGCGCCGAGCCTCGAAAGCCGAATTCCTCTCCAACAACAACAAATATAGAATCGGAATAAGCAAACGGGATAAAATTACTGTGAACGGACGTCCCCTTCAGGTAGCCCTCCCCTTCCAGACCGCCAGAGCCAATAGCCCTGATTGCATTACGAACCTGGTAGCTGTCGTCTTCCGATACTTCCTGCGGGTACAAGTACGTATCGATTCGGTCCATCCAGTGACTGAAATGGTACTTACTTAAGAATTCATATAACTGACTGTGAAAATGCATGTAGAGCGTTAGGCACAAGTAGCCCAGTCCAGCCAAAACCACCAAGCTGATCAAGACATGCGTGTACTTAATATTCCCGATCCAGAACATGCCGACCAGTATAATCACAAAAATAATGGCGTTCCCCAAGTCGGGCTGAATGAGTACGAGCAAAAAAGGAAGAAGGACGGTCAGTCCTACGGGAATCACATCTCTCGTCAGTCCCAACGGCTCGCCGTTCCTTCTGGTTAAGATAGCGGTCACGGCGATAATCAGAATCAGCTTCACCAGTTCGGCAGGCTGAAAGGTCATTCCGCCGGGCAGCTCGAACCAGCCCTTGGCCCCATGGATCTCCGTTCCAAAGAAATAAACAACGATCAAGGATAGCACACCGGCGGCGTACAAATACGTCGCTACACGAACCAGCACGCGAAAATCAAACAAACTCATCGCAAGAAACGCGACAAGTCCTACCGCATACAGCGCCAGAACTTTGCCCACTCCAATATGAATCTTCGGATGGTCTACCGACGAACTGTACACCATCATGGAACTAATGACCATAAATGCAATCAAAATGCCGACAATCGGTAAATCAATGTTTTTCAGTTTAGCAAGCAAGAAGGATCATCCTATCCCGATAAACTTTTTCATACGCGTCAGGAACCCTGTCTTGTCGTCGAGCGGCATAAGCGGCACCGTGTCTCCCAGAATGCGCCTTGCGATATTCCGGTAGGCGATCGCTGCGCGCGATGTCGGGTTCATAACTGTTGGCTCACCTGTATTCGCCGCCTTGATGACGTGTTCGTCATCCGGCACAATACCCAGCAGATCAATGGCAAGCACGGAGCAAATCTCATCAATATCGAGCATTTCACCCTTTTTGACCATATTCGGCCGAATCCGGTTTATGACCAACTTAGGCGAAGATATTTTTTCATTTTCAAGCAATCCGATAATTCGATCTGCGTCCCGTACAGCTGCATTCTCCGGAGTGGTGACCACAACGGCTTTGTCAGCTCCAGCGACTGCATTCTTAAATCCCTGCTCAATACCTGCGGGACAATCTATGATAACGAAATCAAAATCCTTTTTCAATTCCAAGATAATGGCTTTCACATCTTCCGGTGATACGGCGTGCTTGTCCTTCGTTTGAGCAGCAGGTAGCAAGTAAAGCTCGTCAAACCGCTTGTCTTTGATCAGAGCCTGCGGAAGTCTGCAACGTCCTTCAACGACGTCAACCAAGTCATAGATAATCCGGTTCTCGAGCCCCATAACGACGTCCAGATTGCGCAGTCCGATGTCCGTATCAACCATGCAAACCTTCTTGCCCTGAAGCGCTAATGCCGTACCTAAATTGGCCGAAGTCGTTGTTTTGCCGACGCCGCCTTTACCTGAAGTGACTACGATTGCTTCTCCCATATATTCTCACTCCCACTTTTCCATTTTCCATCTATCAGCTTTGCCCTTGCACAGCTTCCGGCCATAGTCGGTGAATCTGATGTAGCTTGTCGATTTCCATTTTTCCGTCTTTTATATAGGCGAATTCCATGAACGCCTCTTCAATTCCCCATTCATCGGGAGGACGGCTAATAATTCCCGCGATTCGCAGTTGAGTGGGGCGCATATGGGACGCCGCGATAATCGCTGTTTCATCACCGTCGACTCCAGCATGCGCCATTCCGCGCAGTGAACCCATTACATAAATGTTTCCCGTGCTGATGATGGTTCCCCCCGGATTCACGTCGCCAAGGAAGAGCAGATTACCCTCATGCCTGAGCGTCTGCCCTGAGCGAACCATCCCTTTGAGCATTTTAATCGCCGCTTCCTCCGATTCCAAGTCCTCTTGTGCCGGAAGCTCGCTATCTATTGATTGAATGAGCAGATTACCTTTTTGCCGAATAATCGCCCGAATTTCTTCCTTTTGCTCCTCAGTGGCTTCCCTTGCTCCAAGTTTAACATGTACATGGATGATGGGCCCTGTCAAGATTTGCTGATGTGTTTTCTCAAGCTTGTGCTGAAGTTCACGGAGCAGATCATTCCACTCACATGTATCATTTAGCAGAAATACAAGGCCGTCTTTGACCCCTTTTATCGTAACATGATGTTTGATCGCAGTCATAAGCGCGTTCCGACCCCCCAACCTATAGATTTCGGTTCGCGTTCTGGAATTTCCTTCTTTGCTCTTATTTTTTTAATCATCTTCTCCACTTTTGGGCGTTAGCATGGATTCGAGCAGCTTGCGGATCGGAACGTAGCAAATAAGCGCAAAAAGCAGGTTAAACAAAACGCTGGGGAGCATGTAATGGGTGAGGGCGAATTCAAAGCTTACGTCGATCAATTTAAACAACCGGTTAATACCGTAATTTATAGCCTCAAATAAGCACAATCCCAAGCCTGTAATCAGCAAATTGTAAAAGATCAGATTCGGTTGTCTTCTCTGGACAAGCCCTGCTAAATATGCTGTGAGCCCCATGCCGAACGAATACACGCCCAGCATGGAAGTATAATAATCAAAATCCTGTAAAAGTCCGAATAAAAGACCATAAATCAAGGCAGAATGGCGATGATGGAACAAGGCTATGTAAATAACAAATACTAAGGTTAAATGCGGGCTGACGTATACCTGATCCATCCAGGAGGAAGGAATGAGCAGCGGTACGATCGAACCTTGCAAGACAAAGAGTGCAAATAAAATGATCCAGAGCAAATGCCGCGTCACCAAGTTACCGTCACCTCATTTCACTTCCGGGACTTCGACGACAAACACTTCACGGATATGAGTAAATGAAGCCTTCGGCTTCACCATGACCTTCTGTGTAATGCCGAATTCCCCGGGTCCGATGGATGTAACGGTGCCGACCTCAATTCCTTTTGGGAAGACTTGGCCCAAGCCCGATGTGATGATCGTGTCTCCGACTTTGATTTGATCACCTTGATCCACTTTATTCATGACAAGCTCTCCGCTCTTATCATAGGACTCAATCATGCCGAATACATCATCATTTCCTTTTACCGTTACGGCAATCGCCTTGGAATTGTTATCCGTATCGGTAATTTCCTTAAGCAGCTGTACATTGGAATGAAAGCCAAAAACCTTGCTCACCCTTCCAACCAAGCCGTCAACCGTCATAACCGCCATATTTTCCTTAATGCCGTCCGTATCCCCTAAATTAATGGTTGTTGCGCTGTTGTATGGGTCCGTGCTTACGGTGACGACTTCGGCAATCCGATAGATGTAGTTATTCGTTTGCCTTTGGCGTTCTGTAAAGCCGAGAGCTTCCATTAGCCGCTTGTTTTGCGCCTCCAACTCATTGAGACGCTGCGTATCCCTGGCATATTGCGTTAATGTTAGCTTCAACGTCTTGTTCTCTTCATAGATGACACGAAGCTCGCGGATATCCTCAAAGAAACCCGCTATCGCAGCAGCGGGCTTGTAGAAAAGACCTTGCGTCCACGATACCGAATCTTTGACGAATTTCTCCGGCCAGGTCATCGGCACACGTGGACCAAGCGTCAGTCCCATTAAGATAAAAAAGCAGATCAGGCCGAACATCAGAAAGATCAGCCTCTTATTCCCCAAAAATTTAAACAAAGTAAACACCTTCTAGGGCCATTTTAACGGATTCATCCGTTCAGATTGTCGATAAAGCAGGTCCAATACCTTCCCTTTACCGACAGTCTAGATGGAGTCATCCGTTTGTTATCTCTTATATCTAGACGTTGGTCCAGATCTTGTCTTGAACAGATGAATGTTTTCCAGCGCACGTCCGGTTCCCACCGCTACGCAGTCCAAAGGATTCTCTGCAACCAGCACAGGCATACCGGTCTCTCTGGCAAGCAACCTGTCCAGATTACGGAGCAAGCCGCCTCCACCGGTTAGTACGATACCTCTATCCATAATATCTGCCGAAAGCTCCGGAGGACATTTTTCCAATGTTACCTTGACGGCGTCTACGATCGCATTTACTGTATCCTGAAGCGCTTCGGAAATCTCATCGGAAGAAACACTAAGCGTCTTCGGCAGGCCTGTAACGAGGTCGCGTCCACGAATTTCAATCGTTTCTGGACGGTCCATCGGCAGCGCAGACCCAATCTCCATCTTCAGGAGCTCAGCCGTTCTTTCGCCGATCATCAGATTATATGTACGTTTGACGTATTGAATGATTGCATCGTCCATCTCATCCCCAGCAATCCGAATCGAGCGGCTGGTTACGATTCCTCCTAGTGAGATAACCGCCACCTCGGTCGTTCCTCCACCGATATCCACAACCATGCTGCCTGTCGGCTCCCATACCGGCAGATCGGCTCCTATAGCGGCTGCGAACGGCTCCTCAATGGTGTATGCGTCCCTGGCGCCCGCCTGCTTGGTAGCATCCTCAACAGCGCGTTTTTCGACGGCTGTAATGCCGGAAGGCACGCAAACCATAACGTTCGGATGTCTTTGGAATAGCCATCTTTGCTTCTGAGCCTGCTTTAAAAAATATTTAATCATTGTAGAAGTTGTTTCGAAATCAGCGATCACACCGTCTTTCATGGGGCGAATAGCCCGAATGTTGCCGGGTGTTCGACCAATCATTTTTTTTGCGGCATCTCCTACAGCTTCAATTGTTTTTGTATCCGTACGCAGGGCAACGACCGACGGCTCCCTGACAATAATTCCTCTGCCTTTCACATACACCAATGTGTTCGCAGTGCCTAAATCAATACCTAAATCCTTCGTAAAACCACCGAACATGGTTGTTGCTCCTTTCCTGTTATGCCTGACAATGAGCATAATGATTATTATATTACATAAAACCTTGTTCCTTCAAACTTATGAATCTTTGATCACCAATGATAACATGATCCAGCACTTCAATGCCGATAATTGAGCCTGCTTCCACCAGCCTCTGGGTTAGCGATACATCCTCCGGACTCGGCGTCGGATCGCCGCTTGGATGATTGTGAACACAAACAATGGACGCACTGCTTCGTTTGATTGCAGCCCGGAACACCTCTCTCGGATGAACGATAGACGCATTCAAGCTTCCCATTGACAGCGTCTCCTGAGCGAGCACATGGTTTTTCGTATTCAAAAATAAACAAACAAAGTGCTCCTTCTGTAGATATCTTAACTCCTCGCTAAGCAGCTCCGCTACATCCTTAGGTGAACGAATGGTGACTCTCTCTGTTAACGCAGATTTAGCCAATCTACGGCCTAGCTCAATTCCTGCGAGAATCTGCAGCGCTTTGGCATCTCCGATCCCCTTAATTCCGGTTAACTGCTCTCTGCTCATATCCACTAAGCCGCGCAGCCCCCCGCTTTCACATAAGATTCGACGGGCAAGCCCCACCGCCGACTCAGCTAAAGTCCCCGTGCGAAGCAAGATAGCCAGCAGCTCAGCATGGCTAAGAGCCTCCGCTCCATATTGCAGCATTCGCTCTCTCGGCCGTTCATCAGCAGGCACCTCTCTGATTAACATGTTCATTACTTCCATGAATTCCCCTCTTCCCTCCTGTAGATTGTGTCACAAGCTTGCATCCCATTCATAATCGGACAGCCTGCTTGAACAAAATAAAAAAGCCCTGGATGTTGAGATCCAAGGGCTTCTAGGATAAATGTTGTATAGGCTTCGAATTGGAGCAGCCAAATGAATGAAGGCGACTAAGCAGGCTGCCAATCGTATGTTGTTCAAAATAGGCCTCCATCTGTTTCTCCGCATCAGCGAACACATGACTCATTAATTTATCCATTTGTGAGGATATCATGCAGCTTTTGCTCGCGTCGCCGGAGCACCAGCTTGGCTTAAGTGTACCTTGACTGGTGATACGATAAATTTCTGCAAGGGTTACTTGACTGGGATCGCACTTCAGAATGAATCCCCCGCCAATCCCTTCTTTGGTTTCTACATATCCGGCTTTGCGAAGACAGCCCATTACTTTGCGAATCCTAGCTGAGTGCGTAGATACATTCGCTGCGATTTCTTCGCTGGTTGCCATATGCTCAGGCAAATGGGCCAGCAACACGAGGCTGTGCACGGCTATCGTAAATTCGCTGTTCATGACAGCTCCCCTCCTAGAAGAATTGTAGCGCTTCATTTTTTAGTTCTTTCTGTCATTGTAACCGTTACAGATTGACGAGTCAATGAAAGTCTTGTCACAGTACACGGATATCAAAGGTCAGGAGCATATCGCTGAGCATGGATATGGGCAAACCCACCACATTAAAATAATCACCCTCTATTGATTTTACAATGGTAGCGCCCAAGCCTTGAATAGCATAGGACCCCGCTTTGTCCTTTGGCTCACCTGTAGCAATATAGTTCCAGATCTGTTCATCCGTTAACGGCTTCATACTCACCTTGGTTACTTGATGAGAAACTGTCATCTTACCGGATTTCGCATCGATACAAGCTACTCCACTAAATACCTCATGCACTGCGCCCTGGAGGCCCTTTAGCATTCGGAAGGAATCCTCCTCGTTGACCGGCTTGCCAAGTACTTCGCCTTGATGCACCACAACGGTATCCGATCCGATAATCACGCCTTCTATATCCTCACTCTGGATCATCTCCCGAACTGTGGACGCTTTGCGAACCGATAGCATTTCTACCATTTCCGCGGGAGTTATTTGACCCTCCACGGACTCATCCGCGTCACTGACACGAATGATATAAGGAAGTCCGAGCGATTGGATCAGCTCCTGCCTACGCGGCGAGGATGAAGCAAGTATAAGGGTGGGAAGCTTAGCAGCACTCATATGTATAACATCTCCTATCCGTTTTATGTTCTCATTCTATTTTTGCCCAGACTTACAGCTTGCGGAATAAAAAGAAACCGCCTGTCAACCCAAGGATACTGCACAAATTGAGTTTAATCTGAAGGTGCAGCTCGTACTTTAACACTTGCAAATCCGCTTTGGGCTCCCACGTGATTTGCGCAGACTTAGTCAGGAAAGAAAGCGCGGAAACCGGCATGAGCAACTGCCCGACGATAATTCCTGTAATAAGTCCGATTACCAAAAACAGTATAAGGGTTAGCGTGTTTTTTTCATGAATGGCATCCTCTCCAGAAGGTACAAGCCTATTATACTTGCAAGTTCTTATATGGATCAAACGAAACTGCACAGCCCGTTAGCCCAATACCGTATCTTACCTGCTTACACAGAGAGCTGATCCTAGTAAGATAGTGTGTGGAGGGACAGCCTAAGATGAACCTGCGAAAAAAACTGCTCATTTTGTCATCCGTATTTATGCTTTCATTTCCTTATCAGGCATTCGCCTACAAAGTTGTTGTCGACGCCGGACATGGCGGCTCTGATCCTGGAGCGATAGGCGTTAATGGCCTGCAAGAAAAAGATGTGACTCTCGATATTGCGCAACGACTGCGAGACGATCTTGCTCGCAGCGGCTATGAAGTAGCGATGACACGTACCGACGACCGGTATATCTCTCTTGCGGATCGCGTTGCTTTTACCAATCAGCAGAATGCCGATCTTTTCGTATCTGTCCATGCGAATTCTATTAATAATTCGAAAACTAACGGGACTATGGTTCTCTACTACGACAAGGATTATCCGCAGGAGGATTATCCGGCAAGCGAAGAAATGAAAATCATGACCCCTTATAGCAAGGATCTGGCGCAAAAAGTGCTGAACTCTCTTGTAACCGCAGCCGGAACCAAGAATCTTGGACTAGTTCCCAGCGCAGTCTATGTGGCGAGAATGGGGAAGATTCCTAGTATTCTTGTGGAAACTGCATTCTTGAGCAGCTACACCGATTCGGCTTTACTTGCCGATCCATCGATCCGGCCGCTATGGCGGAACACATTGAGAAAGGAATCGAAGCCTACGCTCCTCCTGTCTTCACCGACACGATCGGACATTGGGCCCGGGAAGCGATCCTAAGAATGAAGGATAAGGGATTGGTAGAAGGCATCGGGAATCTATATGAGCCTAATCGCGCATTGACCCGAGCGGAATTTGTAACCATTATGGACCGTGCCTTTGACTTCTCCAAGCTTTTGCAAGCTTGCTCAAGCACTGTATCCGTGACATCCTCCGTGTATGGTTGCAAACCAGCGACTAGCGGGACAAGGACAAGCCAAGCAGCATCGTACAAAGACCTGCCTGCAACGCATTGGGCAAGCACCACGATGCGAAAAGCAGCTCAGCTAGGCTTACTGCAGGGATATTCGGATGGAACGATTGGGCCGGATAAACCGATCTCAAGAGCCGAGGTAGCTGTCCTTTTCAACCGTTTACTACAGGTTGGAAAATCAGCTTCTATAACAAAAGCTGTAATAACTCCTTCTTTTTCAGATGTGCCTGCCTCGCTTTGGAGCGCGGACGCCATTTATTCTCTGAAGAAGCAAGGTATCATTAACGGTGTGACAGACCGAGATTTTAAACCGGATCTCCCTATCAGCAGAGCTGAAACGGCTGTCATGATGGATCGTTATTTCAGCACGCTTAGCGCCAAATAGCTTAGCCTTATGTACATGGGAGCATGAGGTTTAAAAGAAAAAGAAGCATTCAATTCCGTTGCGAGGGAATTGAATGCTTCTTTAGTTTGCTGATCAGGCTGGGTCCGTTACGAGCTTTAGCAGCATTTCTCCGATCACTGTGTTTTCCATTAAAATGCTGAGTTTCATCTTTTTCTACGATTTAAGAAGCAGCAATTTCTTTCAGTAAGGCCTTCTCTGCGATGATATATTGCATCATGGATGTCTGAGCCTGCCACAGCATAGCGGTTGATGGTGCTTTCTTATACTCTTCCATGGATTGCACGGCGCTGTTAGCAGCTGTAATCATTTTTTGCACATATGGCTTCAATGGATCAGCCAGACCTTCATTCATTGATGCCGCAAGACCTGTCATCGTCTGGTGGCTGGTTCGAATCGCTTGCAGCGAAGTATCGCTTAAGGAAGTAAGCTTGGCTTCCGGCAGATGCACTACCGTCAGTCCGCTTATCGTTTGGACCAGCTTATCCCCTTCAGTCAAAAACGGTGCTACCGAGTCTGGCTTAGACCCGCTCCAACGAATGCCGGATACGGCCGGGATATCCATACTTTTCACATAAACCTCCACTTGTTTATCTTGCAGTTGCTGACTTAATGCCAGCGCATCGTCGCGGCTCGGAGCGAAGCCTACGAAGACAGTAAGCTTATCACTCTCATCCAATGCGGAGGCTAGTCCAAGCTTCTTCAAGCCGTCTTGTGCGGAAACTGCGCTCTGTTTCGTGCTGAACACGCCGTTTTGCAGGAAAGCGTAGGATTTGGCAGAAAGTTGAACAGGTGTTACTGCAATGCCCGCCGAAACTGGCACAGCAGCATCCCCCGCAGCGTTCGCGTTAGCCGGAACTGCAGACGCACCAACCGCTTTGTCTTGTACAGCTGTTTGTGTATTGGCTGCCGACTGAACAATTTTACCTGGCTGTCCGTCTGTGGAGTCCGAAAACATGGAAAGAACAAAAAATCCAAAAGCAACACCGGTGATTACGGCCCCCGCCACAGAAGTAGCGATTCGGCCCCAAGACGTAACGGTCGTCTTCGCATAGCGAGTCCCTACTTCAGGCTCAATATACGGCCCTTTGCGCGACCAAGAGGCCCAGTCATCAGAATCTCCTTGAATTGGCGCTTTAGGTTGTTCCTCTCTGCTTCGCTCTGCCTGTGAATCTCGAATGATTCGCTCTACTCGTTCACTTTCGCTCTCAATCGGGCTGTTCCAACTCCCAAAATCCGTCGTGAAGGTGTTGAGTGCATGCGGTTCAAACATACTCTCCACCTGTTCACGCTCGGCTCTATGCAAATGAGTGATCTGTTCCGCAGTATCTTCCACTTGTGTTTCTACAACTTCAAACTCCTCCTGATGAAGCGGAATCACTTTTTCCTCTTTCTTAGATGCTCTTCGAGTGGGCTCCTGACGGTCCTGTTCATTAAAACGATATGTAATTCTTCCTTTATTCATCATATCTTCTCTCCTTGTCCAACATCATCTTGATACTAAAATATGATAGAGAGAATTGAATTATGACTGGCAAATCTATAAAACTTGCAAATCTTGCAGCCTACTTCCTATTTATCAATAGTTTGACTCATGTGCATACAGACAAAAAAATGCTGCAAGCCTAATGCCTGCAGCATATCTCTATCCATTATGTCTCATACTTTCCGCGGAGTACTTTAGCTAATCCGTCCGCAGCCTTCCAAATATCCCCTGCCCCCATAGTCAGCACCAAATCTCCAGGTGCGACGTGGCCGATTACATATTCGAGCACTTCATCCCTCGTCGGAATATGCTGCACGTTCGGGTTACTATTGCTGCGGATCAACTCCACCAATTTGGCGGAATCGACGCCCTCGATCCGTTTCTCTCCGGCAGGAGAATAAATATCGGTTATGATGACTTCGTCAGCCTCTTCAAACGAGCGGCTGAACTGCTCGAATAAATAATACGTTCTCGTATACCGCTGTGGCTGGAACACGGCAATAATTCGCTTGCCCGTTGCCTTAGCCGCGCTTATCGTCGCTTGAATTTCTGTCGGGTGGTGCGCATAATCGTCAATGACAAGAATGTTATTGACTTCTCCGAGCACCTGAAATCGGCGCTTAGCCCCACGGAATTCGCGAATGGCTTCGGCGACTTGCTCAAACGTTAAACCTGCTTCCAAGCAAGTGATCAAGGTTGCAAGCGCATTATATACATTATGCTTGCCTGGCACCGAGAGAGCCAGCTGACCAAGCTCTTTGCCTTGGTAATGAACAGTGAACGTCACTTTTCGGTCACCAAGTGAGATGTCAGAAGCCATATAATCGGAATCAGTGTGAATACCATAGGTAATCACATCGCTTTGAATTTGCGGAATCATTTCACGCAGGAAACCATCGTCATTGCAGACAACGGCCTTTCCACCGGGACGAACCTGGCTCAAGAATTGCGCATAGGCCTTCTTTAAATTTTCAAAATCGCCGTTGTAATTCTCCAGGTGATCTGCTTCAATGTTGTTCACGAGAGCTACCGTAGGGTGATACTGTAAGAACGTACCGTCGCTCTCATCCGCTTCGGCAACGACAAATTCCCCTTTGCCGGCCTTGGCGTTACTGCCGACGTTCATGATTTCTCCGCCAATAATGTATGTCGGGTCTAGTCCCGTATTCTCCATAACAAGCGCAATCATGGAAGAAGTTGTCGTCTTGCCGTGCGCCCCGGCAACCGCGATGCCCTTGCGTTCATTCATGAGTCTTGCAAGCATCTGTGAGCGGTGAATAATGGGAATGTTAAGCTCCTCAGCAGCCTGCATCTCTACATTATCTTTCGATAAGGCCGTAGAATACACTACAAGATCCGCACCGGATACATTCCTCGCTTCATGTCCGATGAATACTTGAGCCCCTTTGGCTTTCAGCTTTGCAGTTAAATCCTGCTCAGCTAAGTCGGAACCGGAAATTCGATAACCCATTTCAAGCATTACCTTGGCAATGGCACTCATTCCGTATCCGCCGATGCCGATAAAATGTACGTGTTGATCTTGACTCACGTCGTTCTCACCATCCTTTTTCAGAATCGGTTTGATTGGTAATCCAAGAACGAACATCGGAGATTAAATACAGCGTGCCGGATACGACCGCCAGATCATCCTGCTCTGTTCTGCTTGTCAGGGCTTCCAAAGCACGCTTCCAGTCGCGCTCCACCACAATATCCACCTTTCGGTCCATATCATGCATGAGTTCCCGCGCCAGGTCTGCGAGTTCGGAGGCATCCCCTTTTTTATGAAAATCTGGTTCGGTAAGGATGAGAGTATCCACCAATGGTAGTATATGCCTCAGATAGCCCGTATGATTCTTAGTAGATAGCATCCCCATCATAAAATGAAGCCGCTTGTACGAGTACAGGCTGCGAAGCGCTTCCGCTAAAGTTTCGGCGCCTTCCGGGTTATGCGCACCGTCAAGCACAATCCGAGGATGACTCGAAACCATCTCCAGACGCCCCGGCCAACGTGTTTGCTCTAAGCCTTTGAATAAATCCTCGTCGTCAACGATGCAAGCGTAGTACTGGCGCAGCACTTCAAGGGTCATCACAGCAACAGCAGCGTTCGTTACCTGGTGGGCGCCGTTTAGCGATATTGGAACTTCCTTCAGCGCTCGGAAAGGACCTTCGAAATCGAATGTTTGGCGATCGAGCCTACTTGTGACAACGGAATAGCGAAATTGGGTTCCTAGTGTGTACAGTGTAGCTTTCTTTTCCTTCGCAGCTTGTTCAATAACCTTCCAGACTTCCGGCTGATGAACAGCTGTAATGACAGGCACTCCGGCTTTAATAATTCCAGCCTTCTCCGCCGCCACTTGTTCAAGCGTATCTCCCAAAATCTCCATGTGGTCGTGTCCAACATTGGTAATGACGGAAACAACAGGATTCACGATATTCGTGCAGTCCAATCTTCCGCCTAGTCCTGTCTCCCACACCACATAATCCGGGTAAGTCACTTTGGCAAAATAGAGGATCGCCAGAGCCGTGGAAATTTCAAACATGGACGGAGCGCCAAGCTCCGTCTCTGCAATTTCGTCCACAATCGGCTTCATCTCATTCACCAGCTTCAGCAGCGAAGCATCGTCAATATCCGTACCGTTGACCTGAATACGATTTGTATATTTCTCCAAATATGGAGAAGTAAACGTTCCGACATCGTATCCACAAGTCTGAAGTACCGATGCCAAGTAGGCACATGTAGAGCCTTTACCATTCGTCCCGGCTACATGGATAAACTTCAGTCTCCGCTCGGGATGACCAAGCTTCTCCATAAGAAGCTGCATCCGTGAAAGACCCGGCTTGATTCCCAGCTTTTCCATTCGACCGACGATCCAATCAATCGCCTCTTGAGCGCTTTCGAAAGCCCCACGCGCCACAGTATCTTCTTTCATCATTTCTCATCCTCATTTACTATATGAATCGCCGTGCTGATGCAACTAGGCAACCGTACATTTTTCCATCTTTATCCTTTTAATTCCGCTAAACGAGCTATCACTTTATCTCTCTTATCCGCATAATCTGCTAGCTTCGCCTTCTCTTCCTCAATCACCTTGGCAGGCGCTTTGGCAACAAAGCCTTCGTTAGCGAGCTTTTTCTCAATTCGGGCTACTTCGCCATGTAGAGTTTGCAGCTCCTTATCCAGTCTGGCCAGCTCCTGCGTGATGTCAATGAGACCTGCAAGCGGCAGATACAGCTCTGCGCCGGTTACGACAGCGGTCATAGCTTTCTCAGGAGCGGACAGCTCTGTGTCGATTTCCAGCAAGGATGTGTTGCAGAAGCGTCTCAAGTATTCTTCGTTGCTGCGTAAAATCGCTTGCGTCTCCGCACTAGCTGGTTTAACAAGCAGTTCGATTTTTTTGCTCATCGGCACATTCACTTCAGCACGAATATTACGCACGGAACGGATCGCATCCATGAGCAGTTCCATCTCACGAACCGCGTCAGGCGCCGCGAAGTCTGGGTTCTCTTTCGGCCATGGAGCAAGCGTAATCGTCTCGCCTTCATGAGGCAGATGCTGCCAAATTTCTTCACTAATGAATGGCATAAACGGATGGATCAGGCGCTGTGTTTGATCAAGCACATAGGCAAGAACGGACTGCGTCTTCTTCTTAGCTTCAGTATCCGTACCGTAGAGGCTCAGCTTGCTGAACTCGATATACCAGTCACACAGGTCATCCCAAATAAAGTTATACAGCAGGCGTCCCGTTTCCCCGAACTCATAGCTGTCGATCAAGCGAGTTACTTCGCGAACCGTCTCATTTAAGCGGTGCAAGATCCAACGATCTGCTGTACCCAATTTACCGGACAAATCAATATCGGCTGCTGTTACATCCGTCAAATTCATCAAAGCAAAGCGCGACGCATTCCAGATCTTATTGGCAAAATTCCTCGCCTGCTCTACGCGCTCCCAGCGGAAACGCAAATCCTGCCCCGGCGTGCTGCTTGTAGAAATCATATATCTCATCGCATCTGCGCCGTATTTCTCAATGACTTCCAGCGGATCGACGCCGTTGCCGAGCGATTTGGACATTTTGCGTCCTTCAGAATCACGCACAAGACCGTGCATCAACACATCTTTAAACGGAATTTGCTCCGTAAACTCAAGCGCCGTGAAAATCATTCGAGCAACCCAGAAATAGATGATGTCGTAGCCGGTAACCAGAACGTTCGTTGGGTAGAAACGCTGCAAGTCCGCTGTTTTTTCCGGCCAGCCGAGCGTCGAGAACGGCCACAAACCGGAGCTGAACCACGTATCTAGAACATCATTATCTTGATTAATATTCGCGCTTTGGCAGTGCGAGCACACTGCAGCATCTTCACGAGAAACCGTCACTTGACCGCAATCCGAGCAGTGCCATGCCGGAATTCGGTGTCCCCACCACAATTGACGGGAAATACACCAGTCGCGCACATTTTCGATCCAGTTCAAGTACGTTCTTTCAAAACGGTCCGGCACAAAGTTCACGCCTTTGCCGGATTTTTGTGCTTCGATCGCTTTGTCGGCAAGCGGCTGCATCTTCACAAACCACTGCGTGGACAGATATGGCTCGATAACCGCACCGCTGCGCTCACTGTGTCCGACTTGATGCACGTGCTCTTCGATTTTCAGAAGAACGCCCTGCTCCTTCAGGTCACTAACAAGCTTCTTACGGCAATCAAAACGGTCCAGCCCTTGGTATGGCCCTGCGTTGGCATTCATCGTGCCTGATTCGTCCATGACAAGAACCTGCGGCAGATCGTGGCGCTTACCCACTTCAAAGTCGTTCGGATCATGAGCAGGCGTAATCTTCACCGCACCGGTCCCGAATTCTTTTTCTACATACTCGTCGCCAATAATAGGAATTTCACGATTTACGACCGGAAGCAGCAGCATCTTACCGATGAGGTGCTTGTAACGCTCATCCTCCGGATGAACAGCAACCGCTGTATCACCGAGCATTGTTTCCGGACGCGTCGTAGCTACCACGATGGAGCCTGTGCCGTCCGTAGTTTTATATTCCAAATGATAGAGATTCCCTTGAACCTCTTTGTACTCCACTTCAATATCGGAGAGCGCCGTGCGTGCCGCCGGGTCCCAGTTAATAATGTAATTGCCGCGATAGATCAGGCCTTTTTCATAGAGACTGACGAACACTTCGCGTACTGCTTTGGACAGCCCTTCGTCCAAAGTAAAACGCTCGCGTGAATAGTCAAGCGAGAAGCCCATTTTCGCCCATTGCTCGCGGATCGTGCCAGCATAATGCTCTTTCCACTCCCAGACTTTTTCCAGGAACTTCTCGCGCCCCAGGTCATAGCGAGACTGGCCTTCCTCGCGCAGCTTTTGCTCCACTTTAGTTTGGGTTGCAATCCCCGCGTGGTCCGAACCAGGCAGCCATAGCGTGTCATAGCCTTGCATCCGCTTCGTGCGGACCAGAATATCCTGCAGCGTAAAATCCAGGGCATGCCCGATGTGCAGCATTCCTGTTACGTTAGGAGGAGGAATGACAATCGTGTACGGCTCCGCGTCAGGACGGTTGCCTGCTTTAAAGAACTCATTCTTGATCCAGTAGTCGTACCACTTGCGCTCCGCTTCCTTCGGGTCGTAGGTGGTAGGCATTTGTAATTGCTCTGCTTGATTCGTTTCGCTCATATGTTTACCTCCGTGGTTTTGCAGCACGCCGCAAAACCTGTATTTTAATGTATTTGTTCTCCGCTTCTACGAGCTTCATTCCCGTCAGGGAACGAGCTTGGCACTTATGAGCTTCGTTCCCTTCAGGGAACGAGCTTGGCACTTATGAGCTTCGTTCCCTTCAGGGAACGAGCTTGGCACTTATGAGCTTCGTTCCCTTCAGGGAACGGGCTTGGCACTTATGAGCTTCGTTCCCGTAGGGAACGGGCTCCCACGTTTTCCGTAGGAAAACTTCCGCTTCCGGCTCTTGCGCTCTTTGCCCTTGCAAGCTTCGTTCCCGTAGGAACGGGCTCCCCTGTTTTCCGTAGGAAAACTTCCGCTTCCGGCTCTTGCGTCTAGCGTGCAAGCGTGTCCTGCGGAGGAAGTGTCCTTGGACACTCCTCCGCAGGACGAAAGCGCTCCTAGCAGCCGCTATTCACCAACAAGCACCTACCTATCCCCCTGCTCCAATCGCTCGTGGTCCAGGGGGCGAAACCCCTGGGGCCCTCCTATTAGGAGGGTTTGGGAGGTGAAAATACAAATAAGCCTTTCGCCGCAAAGGACGAAAGGCTTGCTTCCGTGGTACCACCTTCATTCCATGTCACCTCGAAAAGCGTTACATGGCTCTCAAACAGATAACGGCTGTGGCCGGCAAACGCTGAAGACGCTGCGGCTGAAAGCCGTACGGTCCAATCACGTTCACAACTCCAGGGCGACTTCAATCGGCTGTTACCTATGGAACCTTTCAGCGCTGCAGTTCCACTCTCTGAAGGGCATACCGCTTACTACTCCCTTTCAACGTTTCCAATATTGCTCAAAATGATTTACACCATATGATAACGAACATTTTCAATAGAGTCAATATACACCGCGATAGTTGCCTATCTTTTCGTATTTTCCAGTATAACCGAATATTTGCTCTTTATGCTTCATCCGCGAAGATCATGGGGTCTTGAAGAAGCTTTTCATAATATTCCGTCTTCACGTCGACGGCTGCAAGTAATGCCTCAAGCTCTTTTTGCTGCTGAAGCAGCTGTTTTTTATGATGGTCAAGCAGCTCAATACGCTCCTTCACAATTCTTGCAGGAATTTTGCCATTCTTGGCTCGCTCCACAAGACAGCCCTCCTGCAAAAACAGGATGATGTTCTCAAGGGTCATTCCTGTTTTCTTCAAAGACGCAACGAAGGTCAAGAAGCGCACATCCGCTTCAGTAAACTGCCGAACGCCGCTAGCAGAGCGAGAGACAGCAGGCAGCAACCCTAATTTTTCATAATATCGGATCGTATGGGACGAGAGTCCCGTCAACTCCTCCACATCTCGTATAAACATAGACAATACCTCCTTTTAGAAGGTTAAAATAATTTTGCCGACGCTATCGTGGCTGTGCAAATAAACGTGGGCTTGTTCAATGTCCTCAAGCGAAAAGCATCGTGCAATCTGCGGGTGAATCTGTCCATCTGCAAGTAATTGAAACACAGCTTCCAAATCGGTCCTGAAAGCTTCCGGATCCTGCTGTTTGCCTCCGGTTATGCTGTAGGTCACAGCCTTGCGCTGAACCGCGCCGGATTCCACCGATCCATCTAGCGCCTTCCAGCCTTCCACGTATTTATGCGACTCTGCTTCTGACGCTTGCAAAATGGAGGTAAATCCGTAGCCGACCAGCACGCCATCAGGCCCAAGAACTTGTAGCGAGCGTCCCCAATTTTCATAACCAATAGGATCAAATACTGCTTTAACGCCCTTCGGCACGTGCTCCCGCATATGTTCTACAAAGTCCTCTTTATGATAATCGATGAGTCTGACCCCGTAACACTCCAACGCGGCATGTTTGCGCGAAGAAGCCGTGCCAAACATACGAAGCTCGAACAATCTGCCCAAATCAAGCAAGGCTGTGCCAACACCGCCTGATGCGCCATGGATCAGGACAGTGTCTCCTGCGACCAAACTAGCGCATCGGCACAGCAGCTGATAGGCCGTTACGTAATTCAGAATAACTGCGGCCGCATCAATAGCAGGAACCACCTCAGGCACAAGAATGACCTCTTCTACCGGCACACATACATACCGGCTGTATCCGCCTACGCCAGGAAAAAAGCTGCAGCTTTCGTGCCAAGCCCGATCCGCGGGTCTACCTGAATACCGATGGCATCTATGATTCCTACTATATCATATCCCGGTGTAAATGGTGTGGAAGGCGAACCAGGGTATCGGCCTTCTCTCCTCATGGCATCAGCTAGTGCGACTCCAGCGGCTTGCACTTTGATGCGTACCTCCCCTGCAAGGGGCTGTGGCATAGCTTCTTCGATCAGCTTCAACACACCCGGGCCTCCATACTGCGTGACGACTACTCTTTCATTCGATTGTTTATCTTTCATCCTACATCAGCTCCTTTGAAAACACAGTACTCCTTAGAGCTGACTCTAAGTCAAGTGAAAACAAAAAAAGAACCCCCGACTGCTTCACTCAGCAGCCGGAGGCCCTTGTAGCTTACATCTATGTACACCTTGCTTTACGGGAGATAAATCACTTGCCCGGTAGTAAGCTCTTGCTCACCAAGGCGGTTAAACAGCTGGAGTTCTCGTGGATTTAGCTCGTAACGCTTAGCAATCGTCTCGAGCGTTTCCTCCCGCTGCACAATGCACATTCTTACTTTGCGGAATTCTTGAGAACCCGATTCCGAATTGAGGAACAATCGTTTCCACTCTACAGCGTCAATTTTCGTTTCTTCCTGCGGCGCCGCTTTGGTTTCAGGGTCTCTCTTATCCTGAAAGAAAGAACCTGCCTTCGAAATGAGCGACTTAATGCCGTACGGTTGGATATCCACAGCCTCGTTCGCTTTTTTGCCGAATGCGACCTTGAGCTCCTTCTTTTCCTCCGTAACGACCGTGCTATCCGGATGGGGAGTCACCTTCAATTCGGTGATCTCTGCTTGGATCGATTCCAAGCCTACAGCATCCGTATCGTGCATGGGCTCCATGCTTACCGGCGATGGTTCCGCGATCGGCTGCTCTTGAACATCTGGAGCCTCATATACGGGCTGCTCTCCCTGCACGGGTGGCTGTACTGGTGCTGGTACGGCAGGTTCAACGGGTACAGGCTCAGCAGGAACCTCCGCTGCCGGCTCCGGAGCCGCTTCAACGGCTGGAGGAGGTACTTCGTTGCGGTAAGTCTCAGCTTCATGAACGAATGTCAATTCCTCGTCGTCTTTCCAATCGTCAGCAGGCGTTGATACCATTTCAACACCTTGAAGGGACAGTACTCCAGTGACATTCAAGCTTCTGGCTGACAGTAGATCAACATCAAAATTCTCAATCTCGACTAAAATGTCTTCAACCCGATGAATTCGGTTTAGCGGAAGCGTGATTTCAACGGGAATTAGATGCTCCAGCGTCCTATTCTCTTCTTGCTCTGTGGAATAACTCCCCGTTAACATCAGGTTACCTTTTAAAATCGCTTGGTCCTCTAACGTCAGCACTTGGATATGCGGCACCAGCTCTATATCATTGAGCTCCTGAATGCCTGCGAGCTGCTCCTGCAGATGAACACGCTCATAAATATCAAACCTTAAACCTGGTTGTTGTTCAGTCACTGACTAAATCCTCCCTTCCTCCATCCCCGCTGTAAGCCGATAAGGATGTTTAACCAATACCTTGATCTGTCTCTAAAGTATATGGGTGAAAGAGAGACGGCATGACTACATTTTTAAGTTCGTCTAAGCTTCTCTATGAAAAGCTGCAAATCTTTTGGTAGCGGAGCATGGATGTCAAGCTTTTCCAAAGTTACAGGATGTTCAAACAGAAGCTGTTCTCCGTGCAGTGCTTGTCTGTGAAACAAAGCGGAGGAGCCTCCATACAGCGTGTCGCCGGCAAGCGGATGCCCCATGTAGCTTAGATGTACCCTTATCTGATGCGTCCTGCCGGTTTCGAGTCTCAGTCCTACCATGGTGGCATTCTTCAGAGCTTCTAGGACCTTATAATGAGTGACAGCGTCATCTCCTCCGGGCGAAACCCTTCTTTTGCCGGAATGATGGCGGTCTTTGCCAATTGGCTGCTTGATCGTTCCCTGCCGCGCTCGTAAAACGCCTTGTGCAACCGCTACGTATCTCCGATCAATCCGCTTCTCCCGCATGGCCTCATCGAGAAGCACATGAGCCCATTCATTCTTTGCGTACAGCACCGCTCCGGTCGTTTCCTTGTCCAAACGGTGTATATGCCGAATAGCATGCGCTTGTCCGGAGGAGGCATAATAGTGTGCTACGGCAGCGGCAAGGCTGCCCTTCTGTCCATGCTCCGAAGGATGGATCGACATCCCTGCAGGTTTATTCACAACCAGACAAAAGTCATCCTCGTAAAGAATTTCGATTTCTTGGTACTCAGGTTCGATACCGGTTTTTTCTTCCGGAAACAGTTTTATCAAGATACTGCTCCCCTGAACCTTCACAGCTCCCTGAGACGCAAGGCGCAAAAAAAGCTTCCTAGGCACAGGAATCAGCACACTCAGGGCATCGATTGCACCTGGAGCCAAAGGCTTCCAATCCTCATGCGGAGCAGGAAGTTCCATCCATTCACCTTTGCGAATCCAATGCTTCATGAGCGCCTGCCTCTATGAGCATAAATAATCCAAGCAAGCACCAGTAAGAAGACAAACACAACTGCCATCAAATCTATGGGAAAGTCAAAAAAGTAGTAACGTTTCACGTCCAAAGCTCCTTATCAAGCGGAATAAAGTACACTTTATTTTAACAATTACCAATAACCGTTGCACACAAAAATATGATACTATAACTCTTGTATTGTGTTTTTTTCGACAAATTTTATATAGAGATAAAAAGAGATCAGGAGAGGAACTCATTGAGTACTGCATTTATGAACCATCTACGAAGTTGGGGCTGGATGAAACGGCTGCTGCTTCTTATTGCCGCGCTTACATTTCTATGTTCAAGCTTTCTGTTTCTGACTCCCATAGGCGAATCCATTCGCGTATACTTGGCGAAGACCGTCATCACTACTCAGCACCGTGATTGGGCTTGGATTTTTGTCGGAGCTCAGCGGAGGGATCAGCTTGTTAAGGAAGTACAGGATCTTACCGAGATCAATTCAATGGAAAAACAGGATCTGCAAGCTGTTAAGTACGAGAAAAACCGCTCTATGGAAAGTCTTATTAAAGTCGAGGATATCTCGGGACAGTTCTGGAAAGGTAAAAAAATGTATGTTTACGATCCGACAACTATTCGGGTCGTCGTTCCGGCCAAGCAAGGTGAAGGCGAGCGTATTACATCGATGGTCCAACGGACCGGGGCTGTCGCAGGCGTGAACGGCGGAGGATTCAATGACCCAGACGGATTGGGCAACGGCTTTGCCCCAATTGGAGCTATTATGTCTGGCGGAAACATCCTATACACCGACCAGGAAGGTTCCATTCCTCAGCAGATCGTCGGCTTTACCAAAGAGGGCACACTCATTATTGGCAAATACAGCATTAATGAATTGTTAAAGCTTAATGTAACCGAAGCGGTTTCCTTCTATCCGCGGGTCATTGCTAACGGCAAAGGACTCATCACAAGCGGTGACGGTGGCTGGGGTAGAGCCCCTAGAACAGCAGTCGGTCAAAAAGCGGACGGAACGGTCATCTTTATCGTGATCGACGGCCGACAGGCACAAAGTGTCGGAGCTACGCTGAAAGAAGTACAGGATTTATTTCTTGCTGAAGGTGTCATTAATGCCGGTTTCCTTGACGGTGGGGCATCCTCCGAGATGGTTGTGGACGATCAATTAGTCACCAGTCCTTCCAGCCGTTACGGGGAACGCCGATTACCATCCGCTTTCCTTGTCTTCGATCATCCGGACGAAATTCAAGTCGATAATGTGTGGGCAGGCCTTACAGAGATTGACCCGGGTGGCGCCTATGATCATCCCGATTATTTGAGAGAACAAGCGCTGAAAAAAGCCAATCAGGCGAAAGCGACACCTGCGCCTACTGCTAAACCGAAAGCGACTGTATCACCAAGTCCTTCGGCGTCCGTGAACCCGGATGGCTCAGTGAAGCCTAGTGCATCGAACGCTCCGGGCAGTACACCAGCAGCTTCCGTTCAGCCCGGCGCATCGGCTAAACCAGGCGAGTCACCTGTTCCTCAAACCACACCGAAGGCAGGGGCAACGTCAAGCGCTGCACCAGCAGCAGGGACCGGCCAAGCGGCCGATCCTGCTGCTGGCACAGGCAGTGCCGGCACGGCTCCCATGCAATCAACAGCACCGAAGCAGTCGGATACGCCTGCTGCAGTGACAGATCCTGCCCCGAAGCCTGCAGGTGCAGCAAGCCAAGCGGCTGGCGGCGCAGCAGCACCTACTGGGACAGCGTCCGAACAAGAGCAAGCTCCAGCTTCTGCTGCTCAGTCAAATAATAAATAATGTCTACATAAAAGGGGATATCCTCCGCTGCCTGGGCAGCGAAGGATATCCCCTCTCATCTTTATACAAGCTTATAATCGTTTCAAAGCTTCGCGGTGAGCTGCAATCGTCTCCTCGATATCCTCGTTCGTGTGAACTGTTGATATGAACATACCTTCGAATTGAGATGGAGCAACCGAGACGCCTAAATCCAGCAAATGACCAAAATATGCGTTAAATCGGCCTAAGTCGGATGTTTTGGCTGTTTCATAGTTAACCACCTGCTGCTCAGTAAAGAATGGGCATAGCATGGAGCCTACACGATTAATCGTGCTGGGAATGCCAAATTCAGCAGCGTTCTTCTTGAAGCCTTCCTCCAACCTAGCAGACTTACGTTCAAGCTCCTCATATACCCCAGGCTCGCCAAGAAGCTTCAAAGTCGTATATCCAGCAGCCATAGCAAGAGGATTTCCCGACAATGTGCCGGCTTGATAAATCGATCCCGCAGGTGCGATATGTTCCATAATATCCAGTCTACCGCCATAAGCGCCGACCGGAAGTCCACCGCCAATTACCTTTCCCATGCAAGTAAGATCTGGAGTAACACCATATAGCCCTTGTGCGCAATTCTTATGTACACGGAAGCCCGTCATCACCTCGTCAAAAATAAGCAAGCTTCCGTACTGCTTCGTTACGTCTCTTAGTCCTTGCAAGAAGCCTTCCGCAGGCGGCACGACGCCCATATTTCCGGCTACAGGCTCTACAATCACTGCTGCGATATCCTCTCCGAATTTCTCAAAAACGACGCGAATTGATTCTAAATCGTTATATGGAACCGTTATCGTATTCACAGCGACGCTCTCAGGAACGCCAGGACTGTCAGGAAGCCCTAGTGTAGCGACACCTGAGCCTGCTTTAATCAGCAGCGAATCCGCATGTCCGTGATAGCTGCCTTCGAACTTGACGATTTTGTTGCGTTTGGTGTAGCCGCGGGCCAGTCGGAGCGCACTCATGGTCGCTTCTGTACCTGAGTTGACCATGCGAACCATCTCAACAGACGGCACCCTTTCAATAACGAGACGTGCCATTTCCGTTTCCAGCTCGGTAGGAGCGCCAAAGCTTGTGCCCTTTTCCGCGGTTGTACGGATAGCTTCTAATACAGCTGGATGCGCGTGCCCTACAATTAGCGGTCCCCATGATCCTACATAGTCAATAAAGGTATTTCCGTCAATATCCGTAACCCGGGAGCCAGCCCCTCTGTCGATAAATAACGGAGTCAGGCCAACCGATTTAAACGCCCTTACAGGACTGTTGACACCGCCAGGAATAATCTTCTTTGCCTCGCTGAACGCGGCAGCGGATTTTTTGTCGATTCTGCTCGAATTATTCATTTTTTTCTTACCTCCACAAAGGGGATATATGGTAAAATAAATCCGAAACCATACTTGATAAAACATAGAAAAAGGCGGTCCAACATGATCGAATTCGTCAAACGTGTCCCTTTATTTTCTCAGCTTACGGAAGCTCAGCTCCAAGCAGTTGCTCAAATCTGCTCGAAAAGAACCTACAAAGCTAACACCGTATTGTTTGCTGAAAAAGACATGGGCTCCGTATTCTATATCGTTCTCAGCGGTTCCGTCAAAATCTATACAACAAGCAACACCGGTGAAGAAAAAATATTGTCCATTTGCAAAGCCGGAGAAAGCTTCGGCGAGCTCTCTTTAATCGACGGCAAGCCTCGCTCGGCCTCAGCACAGACACTCGAGGATAGCGTCCTCATTACGCTTACCGGGCAAAACTTTCTTGAGCTGCTGCGCAGCCATTTCGATATGACGCTCGGAATCATGCGAGAGCTAAGTAATAGGCTTCGGGACACGAACCAGCATGTCTACGACCTTACCTTTCTCGACGCCAGAACTAGAGTCATTAAGAGCCTCATCAAAATGGCGAACAAGCACGGCATGCGCAGCGGCAACATCATCACGATCAAGCTTGTCCTTAACTTTGATGAAATCTCCCAGCTTGCAGGTGTCCAGAAGGTCACACTCATGCAAGTTATCCGAGATTTGGAGGAGAAGGAAATCCTCAGCATCTCCCCAAGTGACTTTAAGCTAGACCTTGCCAAGCTAAGATAGCTATACGACAGTCACAGCCTGCAGTATTTGCTCCTTAACATGCTGCGCCACTTGCTCGCCGGCATCCTGCCCTTGCTTGATACAATCGGGAATACCCACGCCAAGCAATCCTGCCCCCGCGAGATAGACTCCAGGCAGCTGCTCGGTCATCTGCATACGCAGCAGCTTCAGCTTCTCCAAATGATGAACCGGATATTGCGGCATAGATTTGGGCATTCTCGTAATTTCCGTAAATAGAGGTTCCGCATGCAGCCCAAGCAGCTCGCCAAGATCATGGCGGGCTTTTTGCACGAGCTGCTCATCAGACCAGCCAAGCCACTCCTGTTCACCGGAACGGCCAATGTAGCAGCGCAGCAGCACTTTGTCCTCCGGTGCTGTATGCAGCCACTTGGCTGAAGTCAACGTACAAGCGGTTATCGTTCTTCCTTCGTTGCGCGGTACGAGGAACCCGGATGCATCCAATGCAAATGGAATGTCCTTTTATGAAATCCCATAATGACATTAGCTACCGATATATATTCAATCTTCCCTAAATCTGCTGCTACTGGCAAACGTCCCAGGCATTCGGCAGCCTGATAGGTAGGTGTGGTAATAACCACGCCGTCTACAATCTCTCTGTCTCCATTATCCAAAACGACCTCGGTTCTACCTTCCGCAGTCTTTAGAATCGATACGGCGCCAACTCCAGTCCGGAGATCTTCCCCCGACAAATGCTCCACTAGCGCATCCACCACCGTTTGGAGCCCTTTTTTAAAGGTCACAAATGCCGAGGATTTCAACCGATCAGGCACATGGGCGTTCTCCGTCGTGGCGTTTTTTCTACTCGCCATCATGCCGAGAATCAAGCTCTTATACTTCTGCTCCATGGCTTGAAACTGCGGAAAAGTCGCTTTTAAACTTAGATGAAATGTATCTCCAGCGTAGATACCTGCAAGCAAAGGCTCAACGACATTGTCGAGCACCTCTTTCCCCAATCTCCGCTGCAGAAAACGTCCTAGCGATTCGTCAGAGGAAGCCTCACGCTTAGGCAGTAATAGGTCCATGGCCGCGCGCACTTTCCCCATTGGGCTAATGAGACCCGTCTTCATGAAAGGCGTGATTTGCGTAGGGATGCCGAGCACTAGTCCCTGCGGCATCCGGTGCATCTTTCCTTTGCGCACGATATACGTCTTCTTCGCCTCCGGATTTAGGCCCGTCAACTCATTTTCCAGCCCAAGCTCTTTAGCCAAATCAATAGTGGGACGCTTTCGCGCTAACACGGAATCGGGTCCCTTTTCAATCACAAAGCCATCACGTTCAATTGTATGAATTTTACCGCCGAAAGAGGGGGATTTCTCCACGATGGTCAACCGCGCGTCAATCCCCTCGGCAGCCAGCTTCTTCTTGGCGTAATATGCAGCGCTGAGTCCTGTAATGCCTCCACCGATAATCATGATATGCGGCCGATTTGCCTTCATGGAAAATCTCCCCCTCTTGTTAGCTCACTAGACTTGAGTTTTACCCGTTCGTGACTTCTTTCACTTTCTCATATACTACATCGCTAAGCGTACGCATGTAGAGCGGATCGGTGTTTAGTGATTCCGTGCGTTCCAGGTGGATACCCAGCTCTTTAGCCAGTGCCTGAGCCTCGATATCAATGTCGTACAGCACTTCCAAATGGTCGGAAACGAATCCGATTGGGCAGAGCAGCACATTGGCAACATTCTCTTCCTTGCGTATGGTTTGCAGAACATCCAGAATGTCCGGTCCTAGCCATGGCATAGCGGTTTGTCCCGCACTCTGCCAGCCGAACTGCCAGTTGGTCAGACCCACTTGTTCCGCAATCGCTTTGGATGTCGCCAATAGCTGATCCGGATACGGGTCTTTCATCTCGAGAATTTTCTCAGGCAGGCTGTGTGCCGTGAAAATTACGCGGACATCATTTTTATCCACACCTGCAAACTTGCCAAGCGCTTTTTCTACCCGTTCCGTCAATGCTTGAAGAAGCAGCGGATGCAGATGGTAGCTAAGTACAAAGTCAATCTTCAGTCCAAGCTCAGCTGCCTTATCCTTGGCTCTTTTGACATAACCGCCTACACTCATGGTGGAGTAATGAGGCGCGAGGACGATGCCGATCGCTTCCTGAATGCCGTCCTTCACCATTTGTTCAACACCGTCTTCTACGTAAGGCTGTGCATGCTTCAAGCCCTGATAGCAAACAAATTCCATGTCAGTGTGCTCCTGATTGAGCGTTTGCTCTAAGCCCTGCACTTGCTTGTTCGTGTTCTCACGCAGCGGAAAGAAACCACCAACAATAGCCTCATAACGTGAGGTCAGCTCATGCAGCTGTTCAGGAGTCGGAGGATTGCCTCGTCTGATATGCGTGTAATACGCCTCCACCTGATCAAGACTCTCCGGAGTTCCGTATGACATTACCAATACACCAATACGGCGCTTTGTCATCTTAAACACCACTCTTTTCTGTTTGCTTGGTGAGCAAGGAATGTGAATACTCATGAATGAAGACAGTCAATTCTTTCAACTTCTCCAGAGATGCCTCTGGGAATAAACCATGGCCGAGATTGAAAATATATCCAGGCTGCTGCGTACCTTCGTCTATGATGGCCTTCGCCTGTCTTTCAATAACACTCATAGGCGCAGTAAGCACATAAGGGTCCAAATTGCCCTGAACGGCAAACTTTTCACCGACCCTCCGTCTACCCTCGGAGATCGGAATTCTCCAGTCGAGTCCAATCACATCTGCTTGCAGATCGCTCAGATAAGGGAGAAGCTCACCAGAGCTAACACCTGGAAAATAAATCTTCGGCTCCTTTAGATCCGCCAGTTCTTTAAAAATCCGCTTCATCGTAGGAAGCACATAGATCTGAAAATCAGAGGGCGAAAGTGCTCCCACCCAGCTGTCAAATACTTGAACAGCCTTAGCTCCCGCAGCAATATGAGATCTTAAGTACGTAATGACCATATCGCCTAGCTTATCCATCAAGGCATACCACACCTTAGGCTCGCTGTACATCAGCTGCTTCGTACGAATATAGCTCTTGGAGGGCTTTCCTTCAATCAGATAGCTGGCAATCGTGAATGGCGCTCCGGCAAAAGAAATCAGAGGCACCTCCAATTGCTTATCCAAGATGCGGATCGTTTCAATAATATGAGACAAGTCCTTCTCTACATCGATAGGACGGAGCGCTTCAACGTCCTGAGCGGTTCGAATCGGGTTATGAATCACAGGCCCAATATTTTTTACAATATCAAAATCGATTCCAAGTGAAGCTACCGGATTCATAATATCCGAATACAAAATGGCCGCATCTACGCCTAGCTTCTTGATCGGCATCATCGTCACTTCGGCTGCTAACTCAGGCTGCTTGCAGATTTCGAGCAGCGAATATTTTTCTTTAATTTTCCGGTAATCGGGGTCATAGCGCCCTGCCTGGCGCATATACCAGACAGGCAGCGTATCGACCTGCTCCTTCCGGCAAGCTTTAATAAAATTATCGTTATAACTCACGAGGCACCTTCCTCTTTATACCATCCATAATGTTTCCTGCTATTCCATCATTATGCCCTAATTATACCCCTGTCACAACTGATGTTAGCTTTCGCTTTCCGACAAATGTATGACAAAAGAACCATCCAGCGCCTAGACGCTCTAGGGTGAATGGTTCTCCAATTCTAGTTTCCGCCGCGGAGCCATCTTGCGATATCTTTGGCAAAATAAGTGAGAATGATATCAGCTCCCGCACGTTTAAAGCTGGTCATCGTCTCCATGACAATCGCCTTCTCGTCTACCCAGCCTTGGATAGCTGCAGCCTTGATCATGGAATACTCAGCACTCACATTGTACGCTACAACAGGAAGGTCAAAGTTGTCCTTCAGCATACGAATGACGTCCATATAAGCAAGCGCCGGCTTCACCATAAGGAAATCGGCTCCTTCGATCACATCGCTCTCCGCCTCGCGCAGCGCTTCGCGTCCGTTGGCCGGATCCATCTGATAGGTCTTGCGGTCTCCAAACTGCGGAGCCGAATGAGCGGCATCACGGAATGGACCATAGTACGCCGATGCGTACTTCACGGAGTATGCCATGATTGGCACGTGCTCATAGCCTTCCTCATCCAAAGCCGTACGGATTGCATGTACGTAGCCATCCATCATATTGGAAGGCGCGATGATGTCCGCTCCTGCTTTAGCTTGGGATACCGCTGCTTTAGCCAAAAGCTCCAAAGATGGATCGTTAGCTACATCAGCTTGTCCGGTAATCGGGTGGTGATGGATAATCCCGCAATGACCGGTATCGGTAAATTGGCACAAACACGTATCCGCGATGATCAATAAATTCGGATTCAGCTCTTTAATCCGTTTCGTCGCACGTTGAACGATTCCGTTCTCTTCAAAAGCCGAAGTACCAACCGAATCTTTGTGGTCCGGCACACCGAACAACAGAATCGCTTGAATGCCAAGCTCTGTAATTTCTTTAATTTCCTCTTCCAGTCTGTGATCCAACGAGAGATGGAACACGCCCGGCATCGAAGAAATCTCCGATTTCACATCAGACCCTTCGGTCACAAATACCGGTTGAACCAAATCATGAACCGTAACTTGATTCTCACGGACTAAATTACGAATCGCTGCGGTTCCGCGCAGACGGCGGTTTCTTACGATAGGAAAACTCATGAAGCTGCTCCTCCTTGATGGAAAATCTGTTCACTTTATTCTGTCTTACTGCCACAAAGGCTATTAGCTAACGAAGCAACCGTTGCTTCATCCGCCATATATGTTATCGGCAGGCCGTATTGCCGTACCGTTTCGGCTGTTTTGGGACCGATGCATGCAATTTCTACGCCCTCAAGCAAGCTAACAGGGTTTTCCGCTCCTGAGAGGCGTAAAGCTTCTAACAAATTAGTAACCGTTGATGAACTGGTAAAAGTAACGATATGAATGCCTTTTTGGTTCAAAAGATCAATGATCTCTTCGCCGCCTTCGGCTTCGAGCACATTCTCGTACACATCCACTTCTGTGACTTGAAGTCCAAGCTCCTTTAGTCTCGCCGGTACATACTCCTTCGCAATGTCGGCAGTAGGCAGCAGTACGCGCTGACCGGTCTTCAGTTCGTCTTGAATGGCATCCAGCAGGCCGTCTCCCTGGAATTTTGTCGGCAGCACGTCCGCTAGCAATCCGCGTTCTGCCAATGCTTCCGCTGTTTTCGGACCGACAGCCGCAATCCGCGCATGGCCCAAGCGTCTAATATCCAATCGCATTTCGCGGAGCTTGCGGAAGAAATAGTCTACTCCGTTGACACTTGTGAAGAGCAGCCAATCAAATCCCTCTAGACGGCCCATAGCCTCCTCAAGCTCCATAACCGATTCCGGAGTACTTGTCGGCTGCATGCGAATAACCGGGAACTCTATAGGTTCCCCGCCCATTTCGTCAATAAGGTCAACCAGCTCGCTGGCTTGACTTCTGGCGCGTGTGACCAGCACTCTACGTCCGAACAAAGGCTTTTTTCAATCCACGCCAGCTTCTCCCGGAGCTTCACCACCTCGCCGACGATAATAACCGCTGGCGATTGAAAATTGGCTTGTTTAACCTTTTCGGCAATATCTTCAAGGGTACCGGTGATCGTCCTCTGGTCCGTCCAGGTTCCCCAGCGTACCAATGCAACAGGCATCTGCGGAGGCTTACCGCAACGGATCAACTCCCGGCAAATCTGCTCTAGATTGGCTACTCCCATCAAGAACACCATGGTCCCGATGGCCTTGGCCAGATGCTCCCAATTGAGGCTTGAATATGTTTTATTCGGATACTCATGGCCGGTCACGATGGCAACCGATGAGGTGAAATCCCGATGTGTCACGGGAATTCCTGCATAGGCCGGAACAGCAATGGATGAAGTAATTCCTGGAATAATGTCATAAGTAATGCCGTTCTCGGCGAGCAGCTCCGCTTCTTCACCAACACGCCCGAAGACACTTGGATCGCCGCCTTTGAGCCTGGTGACGACCTTGCCTTGCAGTGCCAAATCAACCAAGAGCTGATTGATTTCTTCTTGCTTCAACATATGTTTATCCGGCAGCTTGCCTACAAATATAAGCTCTGTGCCAGGCTTCCGATGCTTTAATAATCTTGGACTCGCCAGCCGATCATACACGATCACATCCGCTTTTTGGAGCGCCTCCATGCCGCGGATCGTGATGAGCTTCGGATCTCCGGGGCCGGCGCCCACCAGGTATACCCTGCCTTTGCCTTTAGTCGTCATACGCGGATCACTCCTTCACTTCCGCAAGTATGCGGTCAGCGCCTTGCGCGACCAGCTTCTCGGCGATGAGAAGTCCCAGCGCCTCTGGATCGCTTCCGCTCGCCGATTCCTTCAAGAGCGTCGTACCGTCCGGCGTGCCGACCATGCCGGTGAGCGTCAGCAGCGGCTGTCCGTCGCCGCTGTCACCGTTATCAGTGCTTACCGTCGCGTAAGCGCCGATCGGCACCTGGCAGCCTCCGTTGAGTCTGCCGAGAAAGCTTCGTTCCGCGCGCACCGCCAGCGCGGTAGGCTCATGCTGGAACTTGCCGAGCAATTCCAGCACAAAGTCGTCGCCGCCCCGGCACTCGATGCACAGCGCTCCCTGCCCTACGGCAGGGAGGCAGGTCTCGGGCGGCAAGTACGCCGTGATGCGATCCTGCCAACCGATCCGGTGTAAACCGGCGGACGCCAGCAATATCGCATCGAAGTTGCCCTCTTCGAGCTTGCGCAGCCTCGAATCAATGTTGCCGCGGATCGACTCGACCCGCAGGTCCGGGCGCGCGTGCTGCAGCTGGCTGGCGCGGCGCAGCGAGCTTGTTCCGACGAGCGCGCCCTGCGGCAGCTCGTCCAGTGAAGCAGGGCCGCGCGTGATAAGCGCATCGCGCGCATCTTCCCGCTTCGGCACAGCTCCGATGACCAGCCCTTCAGGAAGCTCGAAGGGCATATCCTTCATACTGTGAACAGCCATATCGATGTCACCGTCTAGCAAAGCCTGCTCAATTTCTTTTACGAACAAACCTTTACCGCCAACCTTGGACAGCGTGACATCCAGGATTCGGTCTCCCTTGGTCACAATTTTCTTGATTTCAAATTCACATTCGATACCGTGCTCAGCGGCAAGCTTTTTCAACTTTTCCACAGCTTGACCGGTTTGCGTTAACGCCAATGCGCTTTGTCTGGTTCCTACAATTATGGTTCTCATCTATTTACCCGCCTCTCTTTTAGCGACCACTGAAAGCCTGTATCGTTTCTATATCCGGCTTTCTTGCAAGTGCAGCGAACATCTCTTGCTTCCATATCCCAAAAGAGCCGGAGCGAATTTTATCAAGCACATCCCACTCCAGCATCTCTTTAAACATTCTCTGTCTCATCGTTTTGTCATCAACCCGCTGCTGCACGTATTGACGAACCTCGCTTAAAAAATCAAGATACATTTCGTACTCATCCCCATAAGAGAGCTCGATTTCTTTTGCAATTCGTCTTGCTGCGGAGGGGCTAGCCCCTCCAGTCGAAACGGCGATCAGCAGCTTGCCTCGTCGCACGACAGAAGGAACAATAAAGCGGCTGAGCTCCGGCTGATCGACAATATTAACCGGAATCCCGAGCGCAGCCATATCTTCATACACAAGATGGTTCACCGCTTGATCATTGGTCGCTGCAATGGCTAGCAAAAACCTCGGTGTACGGCTGGATACTACGCTGCTTAGTAATTCCGCCTGATAGTTCTGCCTGAACAAGACGATCTCACCGCGTACTTCCAGATCTTCAAGTTCACTAGTCAATGTCGGGCTAATGACGGTAATCTTGGCTCCTGCCTCTAGTAAAGCACGTACCTTACGCAGAGCAACGGCTCCACCGCCAACAATCAGAACGTGCTGATTCCTTACATCTAGCAAAATCGGATAAGGATGCCTCATGAGCGTAACTCCCTTTAGCTCCAAATCCAACTGTGAAAGCCGGAGAAGAAATTGGATACTACAAAATTGAGCATGACAATAATAAATGCTGCTATATTCCAAAGCGCCAACCGGTTACCGGAAATCCTCATGGACAGACGCTGGAACAAATAAAACCCATAAGCAGCCAAAACGAAAACGGAATTAACGACCTTCGGATCGTAAAACAAATTCCCATCACCTTGAAGGGAGATCCACACAATCCCCAAACAGAGTGCAAGCAGCAGCAAAGGTCCTCCGATGATGACCGACCTATAGCTGTACTGCTCCATCTTCTCCAAGGATGGCAGACGCATAACAGTATCCGAGAATTGTTTTACTTTCAATTTACGATGCAAAAATATGTACATCCCTGAGAATATTGCAGCCGCTGTAAATGCAGCGTAGCTGCCCACGGCCATGGTGATATGTATGAATAGCAGTTCGCTGTTTACATCCCAGTTACTGGATACCGGCATCATCTGCGGGTTACCGAACACATTGAGCGCGAGCAGCGCGAAACCGAATACGTTGATGAAGAAGACGAAAAGTTCAATCCGGATAAACCGGTTGATAATCAGCGACATCGTAATCAATAGCCAAGTGAAGAAGTATAAAATATCCGACCTCGAGAACGCCAATTCCGATGAATGCGTATATAAGCTGAAAGCGAGATAGGCGGTTTGCAAAACCCATACAAACAAAAGGAGCCCCGTCCCCATCCGTTTTGCCTTCTTATTCGCGCTAGCGAAGTCCGAAAAGTAAAACAGCAGGCTCAGGGCATATATATAAATCATCGCATCGAGCAGCAAGCTACGTGTGACCATGGCACCTCTCCTAGGCGAATGTGGTCGCTGAACCCCTTAGGAACGCGCCAAAGGGTCAGCGGTCTTTAGTCCGATTGCAAGCAGCTTCTCTTCTTGCATGCGAAGCATTTCCGCTTCAATCTCTTTCCTCTGCGCTTCTTGTGCAAGCTCGTTAGCTTTATCTTGTTGTTCCAGCACTTCTTCCAGAGCAAACAGCTTGGTGAACATATCAAGCGCTTCTTCGCCATGACGTTCTCCAGCCATCTCTTTAATGCGAAGGATTGGATCCCGCAGCATTTGATTCACAATACTTTTTGTTAACTTGCGAATTACTTTTACTTCCCTCTCCTCGAGATCAGGAAGCTTCTTCAGCATGCTTTCCATGGTTTCTTCATGGACCTGGTTTGCTTTCAATTGCAGAGCCTGAATGACCGGGCTCACGCCAAGCGTTCGGGTCCACTGCTCAAAAGCAGCAATCTCCGCGGATATCATAGTTTCGATTTTGGCCGCTTCCTTCTTCCTCTCCTGCAAATGCTTATCGACGATCATTTCCAAATCGTCAATGTCATAGAGGAACACATTAGCGAGTTCACTAATCTGTGGGTCCAAGTCGCGCGGCACCGCAATATCCATCATGAAGAGCGGACGGGACTTTCTTTTCGTTAATACCGCTTGAAGATCCGGCTTTGTAAGCACATACCCCGGCGCTCCGGTCGAGCTAATAATAATATCTACATCCGACAAGCGTTCAAGCATTTGATCAGCCGCGCACGGAATTCCGTTAAACTTGGCTGCCAGCTCTACGGCCCGCTCATACGTCCGGTTCACAACGATCACTTTGTTCGCTCCGTTAGCATACAGATGCTTAACCGTTAGCTCACTCATTTTACCAGCGCCAATAATCATAACCGTTTTATTCGTGTAGGATCCGAAAATTCTCTTACCCAGCTCTACGGCCGCGTAACTAACAGACACCGGATTATCATTAATCCCAGTTTCGGAATGAGCCTTCTTGGCGAGCGTCACAGCCTGCTTGAAGAGTGTATTGAAAAAAGTTCCGGTCGCTTTCATTTGTTGCGATAATAAAAAAGCATCCCGCACTTGGCCGAGGATCTGTGTTTCGCCGATTACCATCGAATCAAGTCCGCTAGTTACCCGGAATAGATGTTCAATCGCCTTATCGTTTTCATACGTATATAAATGCTTTTGGAATTGATCCTTCGGCACGTTAAACCATTTTTCGATGAAGCTCATCAAATAGTGACTGCACAAATGCGATCGATCGACGACTGCATAGATTTCCGTGCGGTTGCAGGTAGCCACAATCACACATTCCAGTATGCTTTTGGTGTCTTTAAGCTCTGTAAGTGCCAACGAGAGCTCTTCTGCAGAGAACGTAAACTTCTCTCTGATCTCTACCGGCGCTGTGCGATAGTTCAGCCCTACTGTGATAATATGCATGTGATCCACCTGCCCTTCCCTTAAATTCTAAGACTCATTATAGCACAGCAAAACAAGCATTCCGACATTTTTTTTGACTAATTTATGAATGCTTCCCGCTGCTCGTTAGTTTTCACACGAAATTGCTTGGTTATACCAAATTGTGTGCAAGTACTGGTTACTCAAGGAGCTTTTTCCTGATCGTCTCCGAAAGATCTTGGTCAGCTTTGGTCAATTCTTCATTTTGCGAAGTAATGATCTGTCCGTCCGAGGACATTAGTTTTTCATAAACCTCATAGATACGTTTAAACTTTTCTGCCGTTTCTTGCAGTGTCGCTATTTCTTCCGTTTTCAGTTTCCGCTCTCCGCCAATTTGCAGTCTCTGTATGTACTGCATCAACTGCGGGATACTTTCCAGCGAGTCTAGCTTTTCGCTTCCTCCAGCCGCCAGCACCAGCCTCTCATGCGTATAACCCGCGGAGTATAAGGCTTGCTTGCACGCATCAAGTTCTGATGTATCCTTCAGACTGCCAGCTTGACCCAGATAGCTATTTAGAAGCTCTATTTGAAACAACGATACCTGATAAAGCAGATGCTCCGCATTATGCTCTTCCTTGGGCTCACCGAATGTGTGAAAGATTTGGTACAAAGGCCATCCAATCAGGAACAGCACCAATACGTAGAATAGTGCTTTGGGCAAAAGCTTTTTCTTCATCCCTTAATCCCCTCCCATGACAAGGACATGTACAGCAGTATCATTGTATGGGACGGAATGAAAACAAATAACCACGGATTTCTCCGTGGCTATCACAATACAGATTCTTATTTTACAAGCTCCGCTTGCTTAATGACTGGATTTTCTACTTGCAACTCACCGACGCCGCGTACTAATTTCTTCGCATACACAGTATCTGGTTTCAATACGGATACCATGAAGTCAATTGCTAATTGAGGGTCAACTGTTTCACCGCAAGTATAACAGTCAAGCGCGGCAAAACCTCTCTCAGGATAAGTATGAATGGAGAGATGACTCTCGGACAACATGACTAGCACTGTTGCTCCTTGTGGTTCAAATTGCTTGGATTGTACAGATAATACGGTTGCTCCGCATACCTCGGCAGCTTCTACCATCTGAGCCTGCAGCCATTCTGCATTGTTCAGAAGCTCGAATTCTACCCCCAAGTATCTACAGCAACGTGTCTTCCGAAAGTTGAGTATTCCATTTCCATCTTTCGGTTCCCCCTTCCTAGGAATAAAATGTTTGTAAAAATTTCATCCGCTAGGACCTACGTCATTCACTTCCCGAGGGAATAATCTCTCGCAACATTCAATGTCCTGAGTGAATCCTGGTTCCTATATTGTTGTCAACGAAAATAAAAATAACATCTATCGACTATAAATGCAATAGTTTTTTTTTGCCAGAGATAGGAAAGAGCTCCGACACGATTATTACATTATGAACCCATGACAGAAAGAGTTCCTTTCAAACAAAAAAGACCCTGAAAAAGGGCCTTTATCCTGATTTTTCGTCTATGTTGAATTAAGCTTCTAATAAGAACAGTCGATGTGTTAATTTTTCGAGACGTGCGTCTATTTGCTGCTCGATAAGCCGGTCCTGCATTGCATTGCGCAGATCCAATAGATGATTGATTTCGTTATAAATCCCTTCAATCTCGCGCTCTACTTCATTTTTTTTGAACAGTTGTTCCAGTTGTCCGATCGTATCCTTATACTCATAGATAACTGATGTGACGGAGCCTTTTTGCTCCACGATCTTAACAACCGTGCCGTGTTCATAGTAATACACCATTGTATAGCCGGTATAAATTCGATTGACAATTGCGCTTCCTTTAAATTCGGAAACCGCTTTGCGCATCAAATTAGCCAGAAGCGTGTTGCTTAATCGACAGGATCCCGTGCATTCATATAGGCCTGATTTCTGTTCAAATGACAGGACGATCTCTTGACCCTCTCCGTCTTGAAAGACAACCTCTTGATTGCCGTTTTCCAAAACCTTGACTTGCAGCGTCACTTGATGATCCACGAACATTTGAAAAAACTTGAACATCTCGGCTTCTGTTAACTGGAGGCAGGTTTTGACATATTCAGTCGCTAACCTTTGTGCCATAAAAATCCCTCGATTCTTTGTTTTCAAGCCATTGTGTTGTCTTTGTTTATTATTATACTACATGAGGGATGAATATTCCTGCGTGACAATCCGTAAATTTCAAGAGTTTTCGGGTAAATTACTGCCTGAGACATGAAGATGTATGAATTTTATGAAAATAACTCGCAATCCCTTCGTTTCCTACTAACTTCCCACACGATCCTGCTCGATTTATTGATCTTTCCCCCGTTCAAGCTTGTGGAAAAGGCTGTAGGAATAAACAATCGGAAGCAGAACAGATAAGACAAGAGCAGCCAGAAGAATATATAGGGTATAGCCACTATCCATAAAAGCGCTGACGATCATGATAACTCCGCAGATCACCCATAGCGGAGCAGCGAACCTGTGAGTTCGGTTCCAAACTTCCTGATTAGCAAGTGTCCATGGAGTTCGGATACCGAGTGTAAAGTTAGAACGAATTCTGCCCAAGTAATTGCCGAATACCGTCCATAGAATGCCCAGACTCATGAGCAAAACAGTATTCATCGAAATATCGTAACCTACATTATTTAAAAGGACCATAATAAAAATGCTGCTCATAAACAAGGAAATTACAAATCTAAATAATTCATAAACATCCGTAAATTTCGCATAATTGTTCGCCCGCGGATCTATTTGTGGAACCACTTTTAAAGTAAACATCAAAAATAAATTAACGCAAGCCATCATAATAAAAAATCCAGTTTTATTCATGTAACCATTAACATGACCGCTTAAATCATAGTGTGATGCCATCTGTACAGGTAATTTATCGTATACAACGAAACCAACAATAAGCGGAATGAGCGCTATGAACAAGAGAATAGTATCCTTCCAGCCCCAAAATGATTTTGTATGTTTATTCATTGTTCGTCCTCTCCCTTTTGTATAATTTTCATAAACCATCCCATGACTTCTTGAACTACGGTCGTATTGAGCGAGTACATAATATTCTGTCCCTGACGTTCGTCTACAATGAGGCGCGCGGCTTTTAAGGTATTCAAGTGATGAGAGATACTCGGCTTTGTCATTTGAAAGTGGTCGGCAATTTCACCCGCTGTTCGATCTTTTTCTCGAAGAAGCTTGATGATTGCCCTTCGAGTAGGATCGGATAGTGCTTTAAATGATTCATTCATATGTGTGCACCTTTCTTTTTAGATATTTAGATAATTATCTAAATGTTTAAATTTATAGTAGTCGATTTTCTTCCTTATGTCAATCAGCTAGCAGCACAAACAGCATTTCCACCTATCCCTTCGGATTTAGGCAGAAATGCTGAAATGCTGTCTATTTAGCCATGCTTGGAAGCTTTACACATTTGATGTATTTTCTTCCGATTGAGGATCTGTTTGAACGAAGTCCAAATGCTGCATAATCAATGCCCAAAGCTCGTCCTTACCGAGTCCAAGCTCCGAGGAGAAAAGAAGCGGCTGCTGCCCCTTAGGCATTTCTAACGTCTCACGGATGACCTTGAGATGCTTTGGCAGCTGGGTCTTGGGAACCTTATCAGCCTTCGTCGCGACTACAATTACAGGCACTCCATGATGAAGCAGCCACTCATACATCGCTTGGTCGTCCTTGGACGGGGCATGCCGCACATCAACTAACTGCATAACCAGCTTCAGCGGTTCACGCTCCAACAGGTAGCTTTCAATAAATTTGCCCCACTCGGCCCGCTTCGTCTTGGATACCTTGGCATAACCGTAACCGGGAAGATCTACGAAATATAAGTCCTGATTAATTCGATAATAATTTAATGTTTGTGTTTTTCCGGGCTGCGAGCTGGTTCTGGCCAAATTTTTACGGTTGATCATTCGATTAATGAGTGATGATTTTCCGACATTAGAACGCCCTGCCAGAGCAATTTCCGGCAAGGCATCCTGTGGATATTGGCCAGGTCCAACCGCACTGATAACAAATTCAGCTTGATTGACCTTCATAATAACTCACTACTTTCGTTAATTTCCGACCGTCGCCGGCGGCTTGTTGCCCACGAGCGCGTGCTCCAGCACTTCGTCCATGTGGCTCACCGGTACAAATGTAATTTCATTGCGTACGCTTTCCGGAATCTCTACAATGTCCTTCTCATTATCTTTCGGAAGAAGAATTTTGCGGATTCCTGCGCGATGTGCGGCAAGTGATTTTTCTTTCAGACCTCCAATCGGAAGTACCCTTCCGCGGAGCGTAATTTCACCTGTCATTGCGACCTGTCGGGATACTGGTATGTTAGTTAGCGCAGATATAAGCGCTGTTCCCATCGTGATCCTGCCGACGGTCCATCCTTAGGAATGGCACCTTCGGGAATGTGAATATGAATATCGTTCTTCTCATGGAAATCCGCAGGGATACCGAAGTGCTCCGCCCTGGTACGAGTATAACTGAAGGCGGCTTGAGCCGATTCCTTCATTACATCTCCCAGCTTACCTGTTAACGTAAGCTTGCCGGACCCTGGCATAACCGTCACTTCGATCACAAGCGTATCTCCGCCAACTTCCGTCCACGCAAGACCTGTTACGGCTCCAACCTGATCCTTCTCCTCCGCCATATTGTAACGGAACTTAGCCGGACCCAGGATATCTTTGAGCGTATCCTCTGTGACATGCACCTTCTCTGTGTCATGAGATACGATTTGTTTTGCAGCCTTCCGGCAGATGCTTGCGACCTGCTGCTCCAGATTCCTGACACCTGACTCTCGGGTATATTCACGAATCGTCTTCATTAAAGCCGCTTCATCAACAACAAGCTGGTCTTCCTGTAGGCCATGATCTTTTCTTTGCTTAGGCAGCAAGTATTTTTTCGATATCTGCAGCTTCTCGATCTCCGTATAGCCCGGAATATAAAGAACTTCCATCCTGTCTAGCAGCGGTCTGGGAATATTATGCACGGCATTGGCCGTGGTAACGAACATCACGCTGGATAAGTCAAAAGGAACTTCGATAAAATGATCGCTAAAAGTGCTGTTTTGTTCAGGGTCCAGTACTTCCAAAAGAGCTGAAGCCGGGTCACCGCGAAAATCCATAGCCATCTTGTCGATTTCATCCAGCAAAAAAACCGGATTGTTGGATCCCGCATTTTTCATGCCTTGGATGATACGACCTGGCATCGCTCCGACATAAGTGCGGCGGTGGCCGCGGATTTCCGCTTCGTCTCTCACTCCGCCTAGAGAAATACGGATAAATTGACGATTAAGCGATCTCGCGATAGACCTAGCTATAGAGGTTTTCCCTACTCCCGGAGGACCTACCAAACAGAGGATTGGTCCTTTTAACTGCTGAACCAGCTTCTGTACAGCTAAATATTCAAGCACACGTTCCTTCGGCTTCTCCAAGCCGTAATGATCTTCATTCAGAATCTCCTCGGCGCGAGCCAGATCGAGATCATCTTCCGTTGATTTGGACCAAGGCAGACCCAAGAGCCAATCAATGTAGTTGCGGATGACTCCGCCTTCGGCAGAAGTAGCAGGCATTTTCTCAAGACGGTCGATTTCCTTTTCGATCTTCTCTCTGACCTTGTCCGGGACCTCTGCTTCCGTTAGCTGGTTTCGTAAATCTTCGACCTCGCCAGCTCTTCCTTCCTTGTCGCCGAGCTCCTTCTGAATGGCTTTCATCTGCTCCCGGAGATAGTATTCCTTTTGAGTCTTTTCCATCTGTTTTTTGACACGTTGGCTGATTTTGCGTTCCAATTCCAGCACTTCGCGCTCATTATTCAAGATGGCGAGCATCTTCTCCAGACGTTCACGAACATCTACTGTTTCCAGGATCTCCTGCTTGTCTTTGATTTTTAAGGATAAGTGACTGCAAATCACATCGGCAAGCCGCCCTGGCTCATCAATATCCGATACAGCCGCAAGGGTCTCCGGAGTCACTTTCTTGGAAAGGTTAATATAATGCTCGAATTGACTCAGCACCGTACGCATAAGCGCATCGATTTCGGGATCTGTAATTTCTTGCTCAGGCAGTTCCTTGACCGTGACTTCATAATATTCGTCATTCACCAGATATTCGCTGATTTCAGCACGGAGAACACCCTCTACCAGAACACGTATGGTTCCGTTAGGCAGCTTCAGCATTTGCCGTACTCTGGCAATCGTCCCTACACGATAAATATCCTCTTTGGAGGGTTCTTCTATGTTGATCTCAGACTGAGAGCAGAGGAGAATCATGCTGTCATCGACCATCGCCCGTTCGAGGGCTTTCACCGATTTCTCTCGTCCCACATCCAGATGAAGCACCATACTCGGATAGACTAACAATCCCCTTAAGGGCAAAAGCGGCAGTCTGCGCACTTTATTTTTCCCAGGTCCCATCCTCTGCACCTCCTAAAAAATGTATCCCTTTAACGCTTTACCATTTTATCAAAATCGAAATCAAAACACCAATCGCCACTCTAACAATTGATGTCAGGTTAATCCTACGTATCGATGGTGTTGGATGATTTCGCATGAAGAATAGGAAGCGTTGACCCCGAAATCGAACGCTCCTGAGTAAGCGGAATCGGAACCACGTTGTCTTGAATTTCAATTCCAAGCGCTGATCTCAGCACTTCTTCTATTGAATCAACAGCCGTAACTTCTACTCCAGGCAAATCAGCAAACAATTCCTGCCAGTTTTCTTTGGGAATCAGCACTCTTGTGGCACCTGCTTGGAAGGCCGCTTCAACCTTGGCTACAACACCGCCTACCGGCTTTACCTTGCCATGGATACTCATTTCACCTGTCATAGCCAGCTTATTGTCTACAGGGATCTTATGTATCGCAGAAGCGATCGCCGTTGCCATGGAAATTCCTGCTGAAGGGCCGTCAATCGGAACGCCGCCTGGGAAATTAATATGAAGATCGTAGTCTTCTGTGTTCATCCCGAGCTTACGAAGTACAGTTAATACATTCTCAACAGAGCCGCGGGCCATACTCTTTCTTCGAATCGTGCGTGAACCCCCGCCCATTTCCTCCTCATCCACAACACCGGTTATATTGAATTTCCCAATTCCCGGCATGGATGTCGGTATCGCAATCACTTCAATTTCGAGCAGGGTTCCTTGATTCGGACCGTATACAGCTAAACCATTCACAAACCCTACTTGAGGTTGAGACGGTATCTTCTTCTCGGGCCGAGGAGGAATTTGTGAGCTGTTCACTACCCATTCAATATCGGCAGCCGTAATTTCTTCCCGCTTATCAGTTAGAGCTATACCTGCTGCGAGTTGAATGATATTAACCGCTTCGCGGCCATTTGTTGCATATTTCGTAATGACATTGATGGCATTAGGGCTTTCTTTGAAGCCGATTTTTTGCAGTGCTTTTTCTGCAATTTCTCCAATTTCCTCGGGAAGCAAAGGGCGAAAGAAGATTTCTAAGCACCGTGAACGAATAGCGGGAGGAATTTCGCTAGGCGTACGAGTAGTCGCTCCTACTAAACGAAAATCAGCCGGAAGTCCGTTTTGGAAAATATCATGGATATAGTTCGGTATATTGGTATCCTCTGAGCTATAATATGCACTTTCCAAAAACACTTTGCGATCTTCGAGCACCTTTAATAACTTGTTCATTTGTACAGGGTGCAATTCGCCGATTTCATCGATAAACAAAATTCCCCCATGAGCTTTGGTCACTGCACCCGGTTTGGGCTGAGGAATGCCTGCTACGCCCATGGCTCCGGCTCCTTGATAAATCGGGTCATGGACAGAGCCGATTAATGGGTCCGCAATGCCTCTTTCATCAAAACGTGCGGTTGTCGCATCAATCTCTGTAAATTTGGATTCAGGGCGAAACGGAGATTCTTGATTCTTCTTTGCTTCTTCCAGAACCACACGAGCTGCTGCCGTCTTTCCTACACCAGGAGGACCATAAATGATGACATGCTGGGGATTCGGACCGCAAAGAGCTGCCTTAAGCGCCTTCAATCCTTCCTTCTGGCCTACAATATCCTGCATGGCTGAAGGTCTGGTCTTCTCCGATAAAGGCTTCGTTAATGAAATGGAGCGCAGCTTTCTCAGCTTTTCCAGTTCTTTCTTCGATTCTCTATCAACAGCAGAACGATTTGTCTGCTGATTACGAAGTAAATTCCAGAAATACAGGCCGATTACAACAGCAAAAAAAACTTGAATTACCATGAGTATAATACTCAAGCTCATCTTACATACCTCCCAAATTTAAAAATTGCCAAATCCATCCTGATATCCTCCATTATTCCCTCAGGGATGAAGGTTAATCCAAAGTATGTAAACTTTTGCAGGATGAATGCTGAACCATTTTTCGAAGAAAATAAGGATATTCATTTCAATTACGAGAAGATTATGCTTGCATTAAGGAACTTGATAAGGAAGTGACTTCATGAAGGTTGGAGCCGCAGCCGTATTGCTGTTTGCAGGATTATGTTGTTGGACTGGAGTAACAAACGCACAAGCGACACAAGCGCTGAATCCGCTCCTTCCTACTGCAGATGTGCTCATCGATGTTGGTCATGGTGGCATCGACAGCGGAACGATGTTTGGCAAGTACGAAGAAAAAGAAATTAACTTGGCGGTTTCCAAAAAAACCTACAAACTACTCAGAAAAATGGGCTTCCGCACAGCAATAAACCGAACCACAGACTATGCTTTAAGTGACGAGAATACATGGTCTTATGGGGGAAGGCATCGCAAGGATTTGGCACAGCGCTCTGGAATTGCCAATACGATTAAGCCCGGTATGATGCTTAGTATGCATGTGAATTGGTCAGGTAAGCCCGATCGTCATGGCCCGCTGGTTATCAGTCAAAATCAATCAGAAAGCATCCTGTTGGCAAACCTTCTACAGCATTCTTTAAATGAACTGTACGGGACTCATGAAGAACCCGTTACCAGCAATAAATATTTTGTCTTGCGGTATACGAAGTGTCCGGCTGTAATTATTGAAATGGGCTTTATATCTAACAAAAAAGACCGCAAACTGCTGAGAGACTCCACCATCAAGCAAAAATCGCGGAAGCTATCAGCAGCGCGGTTGAGCAGTATTTTTCTATGGTACGTCCAACTTCGCAGGAGGCACGGTGAGCAGCTGTGAGACGGTTACGAATTGGGCTTTCTTTTGAAGCGCAGGAATTGCTTCTTTAATAACTTGAGCCGTTTTCTTGCCGGGTGGTCCGACGTGTCCTATTGCAATTAATTGCTCGTTGTCTTTGATCAGCTTCTGGAATCTGGTCATTTGCTTGCTAATGTGTCCATAAGTGTAAATATCATCAAAGAACAATGAATTCTCAGCATAGGAAACACCATTCTCCTTGGCAAGCTTCACAACAACACTTCTAGGTGAAGTGCGGCTATCCAATAGAAAGAGACCCTTCTCCTTAGCTATATCGACGATAACCTGCATAACACGAGGGTCGGAGGTAGCTTTGGAGCCCATATGGTTATTGATGCCAACTACGTACGGCACGTTATCCAGTGCGGCTAAAACGCGTTTCCTTATTTCATCATTGGATAAATCCGTTGTAATCGCACCGGGACCCAGCCAGCTTTTCTTCCCGCGTACAGGCTCCATGGGCAAATGTAAGATGACTTCATGCCCTTTGGCATGGGCTGTTTCAGCATCCTGCTTACTACTCGGCAAAAACGGCATCACAGCAATTGTCAAAGGTACCGGCATATTCATCATTTGCTCGGTACCATCCATATTGTTACCGAAATCGTCAATCACGATTGCTATCTTTTTCAGAGCTTGCGAGTTGGGTGACGGCTGTGGGGATGCTGCCGGCTCATCTGCTGCGCCTAACTCCGATGGATACAGGAGCAGCATAAGAACTAGCATCCCTACGCTTGCTATAAGTTGAAATCGTAATACTCGTTTGCGCATAACATCCTTATCTCCTTGACAGTATTATTTCTTATCTGGAGCTTTATTCATGTCAAGCTTCCAGATTTACTCAGTATGCGTCTGGATGATAAGGAATATTCGCTTGAATCCATGAAAAAAGAGCTACTCCCTATAGGTCATTGCCTAAGGAACAGCTCTACTTGTTTTCTAATGTTTTCTACCCGGAATAACACCCGTTTTCTCATAAGCATCTACGATGATATCGATCTCTTTTTTCAGTTCATTCAACAACTCGGCTTCAGGCACCTTGCGTACCATCTCCCCGTATCGGAACAGCATGCCTTCTCCTCGTGCTCCAGCAATACCGATATCAGCTTCCCTTGCTTCTCCCGGACCATTGACGGCGCAGCCAAGCACGGACACTTTGATAGGAACCTTAATCTTCGAAATATATTCCTCAACTTCATTGGCGATTGAGAACAGATCAATATCCAGCCTTCCACAAGTCGGACAGGAAACCAACGTAGCCGCATTGGTGATTAAACCGAATGTTTTCAAAAGCTCTCGTGCAACCTTAACTTCCTCTACCGGATCTGTACTCAAAGAAATCCTTACCGTATTACCGATCCCCATACTGAGCAGCGCACCGATTCCAGCAGCACTCTTAACAGAGCCGGAGAATAATGTACCGGCTTCCGTAATACCAAGGTGAAGCGGATAGTTGAAAGTTTGAGCGGCTTTCGTATAAGCAGCAATAGCCATTGGAACATCAGATGCTTTGAGTGACACAATAATATCATGAAAATCAAGCTCTTCTAGGATGTTAATATGGAATAAAGCACTTTCCACCATTGCTTCCGGAGTCGGATAGCCGTATTTCTCCAAAAGATGGTTCTCAAGCGATCCTGCGTTCACACCGATACGGATAGGAATTCCGCGTTCTTTACAAGCCTTCACAACAGCTTCCACTTTCTCTCTGCGGCCAATGTTCCCTGGATTGATTCGAACTTTATCGATGCCATTCTCAATAGCCGCCAGTGCAAGTCGATGGTCAAAATGAATATCGGCTACCAACGGAATATGAATGTGTTTCTTGATTTCTTTGATAGCTTCCGCCGCTTCCTTGTTGTTCACCGTCACACGGACGATCTGACATCCGGCTTCTTCCAATCGAAGAATTTCGGCAACGGTCGCTTTCACGTCCGCTGTCTTGGTCGTACACATACTCTGGATGATGACCTCGTCGCTGCCGCCAATCGTCAGGTTACCGACTTTGACAGGTCTGGTATCTTTTCTGTGAAACATCTTCGGTTTCTCTCCCCATGACACCAAACATCCTCCGCTCCGAATCCCCTGAGGGGAAACGGATTGGAGGTTGTTTGATTGAATGTGAAATTATAGGGTTACGCGCTTTCTTCTTTTTTCTTGCCCGATGTCGTTTGACCGTCTTTCGTCGTCAGAACAGGGCTAAGCTTATCTTGAACGGTTTCCTTGGTTACCATGCAAGAGGTGATATCCGTTCTGGAAGGAACTTCAAACATCACATCAAGCATGATACTTTCGATAATCGCTCTTAGTCCGCGCGCTCCTGTATTGCGCTTGATCGCTTCTTTGGCGATAGCCTCAAGCGCCTCAGTGTTAAATTCAAGGCTGACGTTATCCATATCTAGCAGCTTCTGATACTGCTTCACCAGAGCATTCTTAGGCTCGGATAGAATCCTAACCAAAGCTTCTTCATCAAGCGGCTCCAATGTAGAAATCACTGGTAAGCGGCCTACGAATTCCGGTATCAAACCGAATTTCAACAGGTCTTCAGGAAGCACCATAGACAAGTATTCGCCTGGTTTCAAGTCTGTTTTGGTGCCATCGGTGCTGAAGCCGATGACTTTTTTACCGATTCTGCGTTTAATAATTTGCTCCAGACCATCAAAGGCTCCGCCGCAAATGAACAGAATGTTGGTCGTATCGATCTGGATGAATTCTTGGTGAGGATGCTTGCGCCCGCCTTGTGGTGGAACCGAAGCAACCGTGCCTTCCAGAATTTTGAGCAGCGCTTGTTGAACGCCTTCACCAGATACGTCTCTAGTGATAGACGGATTCTCGGATTTGCGGGCTACTTTATCAATCTCATCGATATAAATAATGCCGCGCTCCGCTTTCTCCACATCGTAATCCGCAGCTTGAATCAGCTTAAGCAAAATGTTCTCAACGTCTTCACCGACATATCCGGCTTCCGTCAAGGAAGTCGCATCCGCAATGGCGAAAGGTACATTCAAAATTTTTGCAAGCGTTTGTGCAAGCAAGGTTTTACCGCTGCCTGTTGGTCCAAGCAATACGATATTACTCTTTTGCAGTTCCACATCTTCAAGCTTGTTTTGGGAATTGATACGCTTGTAGTGGTTATACACCGCTACCGCCATGGATTTCTTCGCTTGATCCTGGCCTATGACATATTGATCCAAAATCGCGCGAATTTCTTTCGGCTTCGGAACGTCCTTCAGATCAAGCTCTTCCTCATGGCCCAGTTCTTCTTCCACAATTTCCGTGCAAAGCTCTATACATTCATCGCAGATATAAACACCAGGACCAGCAACCAGCTTACGCACTTGATCCTGGGATTTTCCGCAGAAGGAGCACTTAAGTTGACCTTTTTCATCGTTAAATTTAAACATGGGATCACTCCTTTATTTCAAGTCGTTTCGAGTGATAACCTCGTCGATTAAACCGTATGCCTTCGCTTCCTCAGCGCTCATAAAGTTATCGCGATCGGTGTCTCTTTCAATCTTTTCCAGCGGTTGTCCAGTACGCTCCACATAAATCTGATTGAGCTTCTGCTTGGTTTTGATAATCCAATCCGCATGAATTTTGATGTCGGTCGCTTGACCTCTAACACCACCGAGCGGCTGATGAATCATAACTTCGGCATTCGGCAACGCGAATCGTTTGCCCTTGGCCCCTGCAGTAAGCAATAAAGAACCCATGCTTGCAGCCATTCCTACACAGATCGTAGAAACGTCCGGCTTGATAAACTGCATCGTATCGAAGATACCCATGCCGGCCGTAACCGATCCCCCGGCGAGTTGATATATAGGTGGATATCCTTCTCAGGATCCTGAGCGGATAAAAATAGCAGCTGGGCAATGACCAGATTTGCCACATCGTCATCGATGGCGCTTCCGATGAAGATAATGCGGTCCTTGAGCAGGCGAGAGTAGATGTCGTAGGAACGTTCCCCACGAGCTTCTTGTTCAACAACCATAGGAATAAGATTCATTGTACCAACTCCTTTGACGGCAATAGCCAAGTTCATCCAGATTAAGATGTTATGAAGGTGTAAGCGGTTGTTATGCCCTTCCATCCAATCGTAGTTACAGTTTAACACGTTTCAGCGGCAAAGTCATTTTTTCAGGTGAGGCCTATGTAATAGGGGTAAAGCTTATGTAATTGAGAAAATAGCGGGGTAAAATTGGGTAAAAGAAAGGCACGTTGCTTTACGTACGCGCCTTTACTTACCTTATTTACACTGCTGCGGAAACATTCTTGCTATTTTCAAGAAGGAAATCTACTGTTTTTCTTACGACGAGATCGCTTTGCAGACCTTCCAGGCTTCCATTGGAAGCAAACAGAGTGCGAAGCTCTTCAACCGATCTTTGGTAAGATTGAGCGTATTTTTCCAATTCCGCATCAACTTCTTCATCAGTTACAGTAACGTTCTCGGCTGCAGCGATCGCTTCCAGAACCAGATTGTTGCGAACACGCTTCTCAGCATCTTCTCTCATTTGGTCTTTCAGAACGCTTTCGTTTTGACCGGAGAACTGGAAGTAGATTTCAAGCGTCATGCCTTGGGAACGAAGACGTCTTTCGAATTCCTTCACCATAACATCAAGCTCTGACTCAACCATCGCTGCAGGAATTTCTACTTCTGCATTAGCAGCCGCTTTTTCGACAACCGCTGTTTCCTTCGCAACTTCAGCATCGTTTTCCTTACGGTCTTGAAGACGCTTTTTGATGTCTTCTTTGTACTCTTCCAACGTGTCAAATTCGCTCACATCTTTAGCGAACTCATCATCGAGCTCAGGCAGGTTTTTGCGCTTGATGTCGTGAATTTTCACTTTGAACACAGCTGCTTTACCTTTAAGATCTTCGGAATGGTAGTTTTCAGGGAACGTAACTTCTACTTCCTTCTCTTCGTCTTTCGCAAGACCTACCAGCTGCTCTTCAAAGCCCGGGATGAAGCTGTTGGAACCAAGCTCTAAGGAATACTTCTCAGCTTTGCCGCCTTGGAACGCTTCACCGTCAACGAATCCTTCGAAATCCAGAACCACTACGTCGCCGTTAGCAGCTTGTCCTTCTTCAAGAACAACGAGTTCAGCATGACGCTGTTGCAGACGCTTCAGTTCTTCGTTTACTTCTTCGTCCGTTACATTAGCATCAGCCGCTTCAACTTCCAAACCTTTGTACTCGCCAAGCGTTACTTCTGGCTTAACGGTTACTTTCGCTTTGAACTTCAAAACTTGTCCTTTTGCGAATTGTTCTACATCCACTTCCGGACGGTCAACCGGGGAGATACCCGCTTCTTCGACAGCTTGTACATAAACTTCAGGAAGAATAATGTCCAGAGCATCTTGATACAGGCTTTCTACACCAAATTTAGCTTCAAAGATTGAACGAGGAACTTTACCTTTGCGGAAGCCTGGAACGTTCACCTTCGCGGATACTTTTTTAAATGCTTTATCAAGTGCTTCTGCGACGCGCTCCGCGCCAACTTCCACTTCAAGAACTCCTACGTTCTTCTCTATTTTTTCCCAACTTGCTTTCATTTTATGCCTTCCCCTCCAAAAATGTACCATGACATATTTTCACGTTCTGGCTAGCGGAGTTTGGCTACCAAACTTCTCTACTTGCCATTATAACCATTCTATTATAACATATTACTTTTTCATTTCAAGGCGGGCTTTAAGAGCCTATCTGCCACCAAGCAAGATGGTATCCAAATGCCTGCGGAGGACCTTATAAGCGTTATTCCATGAGCCTTCCATGGAGTCTACGATTCCGTAGATATCCTGAAGCTCCTCACGGTTCGCCGTTCCAAACAACTGCTCCTGTAAGGCCGTATGCAGAGCTGAAGCCCATATATCTATCACACCATCTTCTTGTGTGAGAAGTTCTACATATATTGGTGTCCCATATGCGTATGACAAAAACTCCTGCCACGTCTGTTTGGCAAAAAAAGCGAAATCGGGTTGTCGCATCTCGCTGATTTCTTCCACTCTTCGGATCATATCCCGAATTTGTCCCGGAAATTCCTCCGAACTAAGAGGCGTTTCTTCGATGTCCACAACAATATGATTTCCGTTTTTGACAAAATCTATTGATCCTGTTTCACCCATATGCTTCAGGGCTTGAAGCGCCTTAAACTGCAAGTGGGGATGTCTTGGACCTTGCCGGAGCCAGGACCTGATTTCAGCAACCGGTCCACGCTGCACAAAAGCCAGCTGTTCGAGCGCTGCTAGCTGCTGGTCCATGGAGCCTGCCCGCAGCATGCCCAGCAGCTTTTCCACAAAAGCCGCGTCTACCGTGCTTTTTTCTTCGACCATCTGCCGAAGCAGATCCTCTTCCTCCTCTTCCTCATCCACTTGAGAGGAGAGAGCAGGAAAAACGGTCTCGGGCTGCATCGTTTGCAGCCAGTTCAGCAGAGCCTGCCATTGTTCCGTCTTTTGCTGGTCTGCCGATGGAAATTGCAGCAGGAACGTTAACATGGATACGGCTTCACCGTATTGCTCCTTCTGAAGACATTTTGTCAGTTCTTCTTCGTAAAATTGTTCCGTTTTCGGAAACAGGATCACATTATCCTTGGAATGTCCAGATATACCTCATCACCTCAACCACTCCTTCCTATTGTTGGAGTCAGTTTACTTGATTAGACACAGGAAAGCAAAATATTTTTGGTCAAGGGTTGACTCTTCATATTCCTTATGATAGTATAACTCTTGCTTCTCCAAAACGGTTTTCAATCGTAAATGGATTAAGCTTGTCCCAGTAGCTCAGCAGGATAGAGCATACGCCTTCTAAGCGTACGGTCGGGGGTTCGAATCCCTCCTGGGACGTCATATGTATAAGCAAAGAGACCGCCGAATTGCGCGGTCTTTTTGCTGTTTCAGGGAAAGTTTGCTTACGCTCATTAAGAAATCTGCCCGCCAAAGCAGCTGACGGTTTACGGGAGCCGTTTGGCAGACGGAATTACGGTTGTAAGCTTACTTACACGTGTGGACGGTTAGGAGGCAGATGTCCCGGTTCTGTCGACCACAGATTTTGTTGAACGCGCGCTGCTTGCTTGGAGTTGTCGATGGTGCTTTGAATTTTCTCATTCATGCTTTTCTTTTTGCCCATATTGATGACCTCCTTAAGAATTCTAAGAATTCTTGATGATGACTGCTCAACTAGTATGATATATTTCGGAGTCCGTCACTCTGTTACATTAAGGAAGGTATCCCAGCGGCTTGATACTCGGGTAACATCCACTTGATACTCAGTAACATCAAATGAATACTCAGGCAACATCAAATGAAAAGAACCCGAAGGATTTACATCCCGCAGGTTCTTTGTTGGTGCCATTGAGACATCAATGCTTGTGATTCGGCAGTTTATCGCCTGGTCGGTTGTGGCCTTGTGTCCTAAGGTTCTTCTCGGCTTTTCTCTGCTTGTCATGCAGCTTGCTAATGAAATGGCTATCCATGAGCATTCGCCTCCTGAAGAAATAATGGCACTACCTCTATAGAATCTCACACAAGCTCTAAATTTAAACGCATGGCAAGATTTAATATTGCTCCTCTAGCTTCTGCATTCGTTTTTACCTTTTCAAACAACTCCTCGAACGTAGCGCGATTTTCAATAAACGCCGGCTCCGTTTTTATAGCGGTATGAGACCAATTAATGAGTACGTTCTCAGCTTGGGTCAGTTCATTGAAGGCGCGATGCAGCCCTACACGTTCCACAATCTCTTCCATTTCCGCTTGCCCAACTTCTCTGCCTTGCTCCTTCAGCTGCTCAATTCGCTTATCGGCCTGTTTACTGATTTGTAGAAAATGCTCTCTAGCTGCCAAATAGTCAATTTGCGCTTTGGAATGTTTTTTTTCATAGTCCTCACCTTTGTCATTTAGTAACAAGTCAATTTCAACCATTGTAACAGTACTTGTTGTAAATTACAAAAGTACTGAATGGGCCAAGTTTCGCCGAAATCGGACAGACATTTTCCCTATGCGCGGCGCATACCCTTTATCATCATGCTTACTCAGGGAAAGGAATGAACGTCTATGTGCGGAATCACGGGTTGGATAGATTGGCGGAAAGACTTGACTCAGTACCCGTCCATTCTTGAGAATATGACGGAAACATTAAACCTGCGTGGACCGGATGCTTCCGGCACATGGATCTCGCAGCACTGCGCGCTCGGCCATCGCCGTCTCAGCGTCATGGACCCGGAAAACGGCGCCCAGCCGATGATCCGGAAGCAAGGCGATTACACCTACACGATTGTATATAACGGTGAGCTGTATAATGCCCCCGAGCTGAAAAGGGAGCTGGAATCCCGCGGTCACGTATTCCGAACGACATGCGATACGGAGGTTTTGCTGGTCTCCTTCATCGAATGGGGACGCGCTTGCGTAGACCGGCTTAACGGGATTTTCGCTTTTGCCGCTTGGAACGACCAGGAGCAAACGTTATATTTGGTTAGAGACCGGCTCGGCGTAAAGCCGCTTTTTTATTCTCATCAGAATGGTGTGCTTCTATTCGGCTCCGAGCCAAAGGCAATACTAGCGCATCCTGATTTCAAGGCTGAGGTAGGAGCGGAGGGCTTGGCAGAAATATTCGCCGTAGGTCCTGCCCGGACGCCCGGACACGGCATCTACCGGAATATGTCTGAGCTCAAACCGGGGCATTGCGCCGTGTTTGACCGCAATGGCTTGTCCATACGAGCCTATTGGAAGCTGGAAAGCAATCCGCATCCCGATGACGTAGACGCTACCGCGGCCCGTATCGGCGAGCTGCTTCGAGATACGGCTGAGCGCCAATTAATATCCGACGTTCCCATTTGTACTCTGCTATCCGGAGGACTCGATTCGAGCGCTTTGACGACTCTTGCCGCCAATCACTATAAGGAAAGCGGTAAAGGAGCGCTCCATACATTTTCCGTGGATTATGTCGATAACGACAAACATTTCAAGGAAAGTGTTTTCCAGCCGAATGCGGATGCGCCTTGGATCAAACGAATGTCGGATTTCCTTGGTACCATTCATCACAACATTGAGTTTGATACGCCGGAGCTCGTAGAATCGTTAAAAGCCGGCGTGCTTGCACGAGATACTCCGGGTATGGCCGATGTAGACGGCTCTCTCTTCCTGTTCTGCCGCGAAATTAAGAAAGAAGCGACTGTTGCGATCTCCGGCGAAGCGGCCGATGAAATATTCGGCGGTTACCCTTGGTTTCACCGAGACGAATCCCTGGAAGCCAATACGTTCCCTTGGTCGCTTAAGCTGAACAACCGCGTAGACCTGCTCGCGCCCGATCTGGTGGATTGGATTAAGCCTTTCGAGTACGTCAGCAACCGATACCAGCAAGCGCTGGCCGAGGTGCCTAGACTCGCAGGAGAAACCCAGCAGCAAAATCGGATGCGGGAAATGTCGTATCTGAACATCACTCGCTTCATGCCGACGCTCCTCGACCGCAAGGACCGCATGAGCATGGCCGTAGGGTTAGAGGTTCGCGTTCCTTTCTGCGATCATCGGTTGGTGGAATATGTATGGAACATTCCGTGGGAAATCAAAACCTCGGGCGATCGGGAGAAAGGCATTCTGCGCAAAGCACTGAAAGGCGTTCTGCCTGAGGATGTACTTACTCGCAAGAAGAGTCCATATCCGAAAACCCACAATCCGAACTATTTAGCCGCCGTCAGAAAATGGGTGCTTGAGATTCTTGACGATTCCTCCTCCCCGCTTCTTCCATTTATTGACGTGAAGAAGGTCCGCGAGCTTGCAAAAGCGGAGGGGAACGACTTTAACCTCCCTTGGTTCGGACAGTTAATGTCAGGACCTCAGATGTTCGCTTATTTAGCCCAGGTTGATACGTGGCTGCGAACCTATAAAATCTCCATCCGTTAACAGCGGATGACCTAGGATAAACGGCTTCGTCATCCTTAAGGACGGGCGCGTTTGTCAAGGTTGATACGAACAAAAACCTGCTTCCATCCTTCCATATCGAAGGCGGAGCAGGTTTTTAGGTTAACAGCTTATTTAGCTTCCAGCCTGTCCAAAAAGCAGCGAAGCGCCTTGGCTCTGTGGCTGATTTCATTTTTCTCCTCAACGGTGACCTCTGCCATCGTTTTATGTAAAGCAGGAATATAGAACAGCGGATCGTAACCGAAACCGCCTTGTCCCCGCGGCTCGCTGAGAATATATCCTTCGCAGCTTGCTTCCGCTTCAATGGTTTCGTTAGCCACAGGATCAATCAAAGCAAGCGCGCAAACAAACGAAGCTTCACTCAACAGCTCAGGGTGATCCCCCTGGACGGCAGGCTTGTCCTTCGCCCCCAGCAGCTTCAGTTCGCTGAGCAGCTTGGCATTATTGTCTGCATCTGAGGCGTCTGCTCCGGCAAATCGTGCAGAGTAGACGCCCGGGTCACCGCCTAGCGCCGCGACGCAAAGACCTGAGTCGTCGGCAAGCACCGGCACGTGTAAATGCTTGGAAATGATTTCCGCCTTAATTCGGGCATTCTCCGCAAAGGTCTCGCCGCTCTCTACAATCTCCGGAAGGTCCGTATAATCGGCCAAGCTGCGAACTTTATAACCGCTAGGCTCAAAAAGCTTGGCGAATTCCCTGACCTTCCCTTCATTCCTCGTCGCAATCACGACAAAATTACTCTGCAGCCGCATGTTCCACACCTCGAATACGATTTGCGATAGGCCCACGGACCTCGCGCTGCTCTTCAATCATTGTGCGAATGCCCGTTTCCGCCAAGGCAAGAAGCTCGTCCAGCTCCTTCCGCGAGAATGGTGCGTCTTCGCCGGTCCCCTGAATTTCTACGAATTGACCCGACCCGGTCATTACGACATTCATATCAACCTTCGCCTGAGAGTCCTCCTCATAATTCAGATCCAGACGAGGGGTATCTTTAATAACACCGACACTGACGGATGCGAGAAAGTCGTTGATGGGAAACTGTTTAAGATTTTTCTCTCTAGACAATTTATCGAGCGCGAATGCCATCGCAACAAAGGCACCTGTAATAGAGGTTGTCCTTGTCCCACCGTCCGCCTGGATGACGTCGCAATCGAGTGTGATGGATCTCTCACCAAGCGCCTCCAGATTCACTACCGAACGGAGCGCACGCCCGATCAGACGCTGTATCTCCATGGTACGACCGCCCAATTTCCCTTTGGCCGACTCCCTCTGATTTCTGACTTGAGTGGCACGCGGCAGCATCGAGTATTCCGCTGTCACCCACCCTTTACCCTGTCCCTTCATAAAGGGTGGCACTCTATCCTCAACGGTAGCGGTGCAAATAACTTTGGTGTCGCCAACTTCAATCAATACAGAGCCTTCGGCGTGCTTATTATAGTGAGGCGTAATTTTCATAGGGCGCAGCTGCGAATTCGTTCTTCCGTTACTTCTCATATTGTTTCTCCTCCTGTTGACTTCCGAAGGAAGCCGCTTCATCCATATGCCCCATTGTAATGGAGTACACGACTTTTGTAAAAAAACTTGCGCAAGACGCTTCTCGTCCTCCATTATACTATTTCCATGAGAAAGGAAAAAATCTGCATAACCTAAAAGCTCTAAAACGAAAAAAATACCTCTGTGAGGGCACCCATCAAGTGAGCGTCCGCACAGAGGTCGTGGTCAAGCTATTTATAATTTCACCGGATTCACATGAGCAGGACGTGAAACGGGCTTGCTGTAGGATTGGTCATCGGACGACGTAATCTTTACGGCACCGTCTACCTTGATTTGCACTTTGTTAATGCCTGTATTCTCTGTCAGGGAAAGGATGACCGATTGAAGCGCGTCTGCGGATGCCTTTTGATCGGCGCCGAGCAGCTTATCGGAGAAATCGACCGTAATCAAATCGTTCGCTTTGGTCACGCTCTTCACTTCCGTTGTTGCGTTCATGACGGCAGTCAGACCTTTCTTTTGATCCGGTCCTTTAATTAATTGATCTACAACAGCCTTCGCTACATCATCGGTTCTTTTTACCAAGCGTGTAACCGGGACATAATATTTATAATTTTGATCGTTTTGGTTTAAGAAGTACAGGGTAACCGGCGTGGATTGACCGAACTCGGCATCATCCGCTTTTTCGATGTTAATGCCCATCATCCGGGACATCGGCTCTTCGAGAGGCGTTTTGCCCTTCGGCATCTCCTTCAATTCTTTGCCCTCCACGCGAAGCTGAACTTTCTCTACTGTAGGAAAGCTGGTCAATGCCCAAGTAATCGCTTCTAAAATTTTGCGTTCATCCTGTTGATCGTAGTTCAAGAACTCCTTGGAGAAGTCTACGACAGCCTGTTTTTTCTCGGCCTGCACATTGACGCCAAGAATCTTCGTATCCTGAGGCAGGAGCGCTTGGAAACCGGCTGGCAGAAGGCTCGATACCGGACCGCCATTCACCATGTATTCCAGGGTCGTACGCGCAACGGAAGGTGATTTGGGCAGCCCCAGACTTACCGGTGCTACAAAACCTTTGGCATCTTTGACATACACCGTCATCTGCGACGAATTGTCGGCAGCCATGTCAATCGTCACAGCTCCCGAGGTCGTCTGGGCATCAGCTTCCGTACCCGCTTGAGGCGGAGCGTCAATATCCTTCTTCTCTCCTGACCCCATAATGGAGCAACCAGTTGTCAGTAGTGCAATTACCCCCGCCATAGCAGCTGAACGAATCCAATGTTGTTGTTTCATAAGCCTGTCTCCTCCTTAGAATAGTACGTAGGCTCAGTGACCCTAGCATGTACTCTGGTATTTGGTACTACTATGTATACGGGGCTTTGTCCGAAATATAACTACTTTTTGTCCAAAAATTTGGACGAAGCGTCTTTGTTGATAAACCCGAGTCAATTCCTCCACTTTCCTTTATCAACAGTCTGGTTGCTGCTTTTTCCAGTCTTTCGCAAAAGCAATGGGATTGCTTGCATGATATGTTATACTTACTAGTGTCAGATGGATTTCACTTGGAGGTGTCCTGCATGAGAACGTTTCTTAAAGAAAAAGCGGTGATTTTCAATGAATTTCGGGAGGAAGTGTTCAGTCATTATCCGCAAGCGATCATCGAGGAAGCCGTGGCACGCCTCTTGGTTGAAATAAAAGGTATTCGAAAGATTCCCTACGAAACCATCACAAGCACATTGCTCGGGGTACTGAGCAAAACCGAAACTTACAATGTCATGAGTACTTTGCTGGAGCTTGAGAAAAAGTGAAGCACGATTCCGAGCTGTTGGCCAGTATGAAGGATCCTTCCTATAACGTGCACAGAACGATCGCCATGTCCATCTGCGGACTATATGGAAGCGGAGCCATTTCGCTGTTCGGTTTTGTAGATTGCAAATTCCGATTCTTCTTTCCGACCAAACGGCCCAAGTCCTTCATTTCCAAAGGGATCTGTGCGATTGTTGCTTCGGTTGCCAGTGTGGTGATTTCCGATAACGTCAAAGAGGATTACACGAAAAAAAATCTGGATCTGCTGCTTTCTAGAGGCGTTCAGCTCGAAGATATGGTGGATATCCTAGATCAGCTGCAGCGTCCTTACAATCCGGATATGGAGCGGAGTTTATGTGAGGAACACATTCTAGCCGTTTTAAGAAAACAGCAAACCTTCCACGCCATACAAATGGGCGTCAAAATCGATACAGCTGTTGAAAACAAGGAATTCAGCGAGCAATACAATCACATCGTGGGTCGTGACGAAGGACTGTTTGGCGTCGATGAAAGCATTGCTACTGCAGTTCCACTTATGTACGGTACAATTGCCCTTACGAATTTCGGCTATTTGGATAAGGAAAAAATCGGGATCATTAAAGAGCTGGACAGCGATCACGGCGAGGGCAAATGCAATACGTTCATCGACGATATCGTCTGCGGCATCGTGGCGGCCGCATGCGGGCGCTTGGCGCATAACAATACGCCGACCTTTAGCAAGCCGGTGAAGTGAGCAGCCGTTTAGAGGAAACCGGTGGAATAGAAGATTAAGAAAACAAAGCAAAGAAGCTAAGCGCCCTGTATACGCTTAGCTTCTTTGCTTTGTCCGCTTATTCTATGTTTGCCGTTATTTCTTTGACCCATTGACGCAATTTCTGCCCGATCTTGTGCGGGTTCTCCTCCGTTAAATGATGAAAGCCTCTGCCGATATCGCAAAGCGTCAAATTTTTCATATGTGACAGACACCACTGTATTTGGGGCTCTCTGATTGTGCATCCTGGGCTTGCATGAAAGAGCAGCTTAGGAATCGTCGTTTGGTACAGCCATTGATTCCGCTGCTCAACGGCTTGTACGACTTCACTAGGCGTTCCGTCAATGGGAAGCTGATTCGGGAATACCCATGAAGGCTTGCGTTGATCCGGATCTTGGAAAGGCTCTCTGTAATGATCATGTTCAGCCTGTGTAAAGCTGCGATTGATGATGATATGCGGCATTCCTTCAACGAAAACATTATTCTCGCGCATAAACGTCCATCCCATATCAGGGTTTCGCAGGGTTTGGAAGAGATCCTTGGACTCAGATGGGGTAAATTCAGACCAACTTGGGCAAGGATACAAAGCTTGCGGTTCGAGCATTGCAATCCCCTTTATTGGATGAGGATGACTCATGGCAACATGCAAACCAATAGCCATTCCCCAGTCATGCCCTACCAGAATGAAATCCTTCAGTCCCAAAGCATCAACAAATTGCCGAATGTACGTTACATGCTCCAAAAATGTATAAAGGCTATCTGGCTTGTCCGACCGCCCCATTCCGAGTAAATCAACGGCGATACATCGTGAGAAATCTTTCAAATACGGGATGATGTTGCGGTACATATAAGACCAGGTAGGGTTACCGTGAAGCATGAGGATCGTTGGACCGACGCCCTCATCAATGTAATGGAGTCTATGTCCGTTCACCTCCTGATAACGGGCTTCAAACGGAAATTCTATGCCAATATTTGTGTGCTCCAAATCGGACATGAGACGCAGCTCCTTTATGAAATGATTTAAGGTCATTCTACCAGTTTCTCCGAGAACCTCATTGTAAAAATGCGACAAGATGCGCTCACCTACCAACATTTATGGAAGTTAGCTGATATGAGGAGGCTGGGGCGTAAAGAAAAAAGCATTCGCCTCCATGCATGGTTTGTAGGAAGGAAATGCCTTTTATTGGTACATCGTATGTGAAACTGGTGAGTCCGCTTTGATTTCATTATATTGCGCCGCGAGCTCAGGCTGCAGGGTTTCACGGAAAAACTGTTCCGGGCTGCATCCGGCTAATCTTTTAAAATCGTGTGTAAAATGGGCCTGATCGCTAAAATGGCAGCCTGCCATAATATCAAAATAATCGAGACCTGATTTTCGAAGCTGAATCGCATGCTGAAATCGAACAATGTTGGCGAACTTCTTTGGCCCAATTCCGATTTCCGCGTTGAATTTTCGTTCTAATGTCCGCTTGCTGACAAATAACCTGCTTGCGAGCTGTTCCACGGACACATCCCCCTTTAAAAGCTGAATATGCTTGGCCGCCTCCAGGGTTAGCGTATAGTGAACCGTTTGCTCGTATAGAGATAATAAAAATGGGAAAGACGAGATCCAGGTCGACATTAGCATCCTGAAATTCATGAATCGGGTAAGGTGTAAAGGATTTGAGTCCTCCAGGCTTAAACGTAATGATAATCGTTCCAATGCTACCTGTGCTGACATATTGCTTACTGGAGGTTTGCAGCCCTGTAATGCCACTGCTGCCAAGTAATTCAGCCCCCTGCTCTCCGATGCATCTCATTCGCTGACCGTATTGAATGCCAATGACAGCTAACGTGGAAGGCAGTACTTTTACAGGGTTCCGATTCGCATAATTACTCGGGTTGAAGTCTTCCTGCACAAGGATGCTATCCACACAGTGACTTATGGAAGGGTGAGGCTTATAGGTTAATAATAGCAGGGATATTCACCTCAGCTCTTGGACTTGGCCAACTCATAATTAGGGTGACCGAATCGGGCAAAAACCAAAAACGCCGCTTCCCGAACCACAGCAGTCCTAGGCATTGATTACACAACTGTCTGATATAGAACCTTGTCGGAGTCATCCGCGCACGAAACCGCTCGGATCCGCCCCTCCGCTTCGAGCAGGACGAGATGCGCGATCGTCTCCGAGAGCGCGAAGCGCAGTTGATGCACGGACAGCCGATGGCCAAACATGGCCCGGCACAGTGCATACGCGCTGAGCGGCTCGCGCAGTTTCTCCTCCATGAGCGCAAGCCGCTCATGATGATGGCGCACCAGCTCCGCTGCGCGTGCGCTGAACCCCGCCCATGGCTCCCGGTGTCCCGGGTAAGCCATGCGGACCTGCAGCCTGCCGATTTCCTGCAGGCTGTGCAGGTACGCGCCGAGCGGATTCGCTTCCACCTGCGGGAGGAAGCTGACGTTCGGCGATATTTGCGGCAGGACGTGGTCGCCGCAAAAGATGACCTCCGACTCGGCGTCGTAGAAGACAAGATGACCCGCGGCATGGCCGGGGGTCTCGATGGCTTCATACATCCGCTCCCCGAGGCGGACCGGCCCTTCTCCCAGCAGCGTCACCTGCGGCTGCGGGGACACAAGCGGCACGAAGCCTGCCATGTGCCGCTCCATCTCTTCCAGCTCGCCGGCCGGCAGCCCGTGGCGAGCGAACAAATCCAGGAGCAGCCGGGACATCGGCAGCTCCCCTGCCACATGAGCTGCACCTGCCGCCATCCGGTCTCCGAGAGGAGAACCGGGGCGCCCGTGCGCTCCTGGAACCACCCGGCCAGCCCGTAATGGTCGGGATGGTGGTGAGTGAGCACAACTTGTTCAATGTGCTCAAAAGCAATTCCGCGCTCCTGCAGCACCGCATGCCAGAGCGCCTCCGCTTCCGGGGTACGGAGTCCCGGATCAATCAAGGTCCAGCCCGCGCTACCCCGTACGAGGTAGCTGTTGACCCACCGCAGTGGAAAGGGCAGCGGTACTTTAACTTGAAGAATATCATCTGAATGTTCAATCGTGGTTAGCATGTGCCGCTGTTCATCCTTTCCGTTGTCCTACAAAAATCATTCTGCTGGAATTCGCCTCATCATAAGCCTGTCCATCATAGCCCCCGTATACATGATCCAGCTGCAAGCCTGCAGAGGTCAGCATGGCTTCGAACGCTTCACGGCCGTAAAGCTTAACCTGCTCAACATAGTGACGCTCAGGCTTACCTTGCTCGGAGATCACAATACGTTTCCGTACACAGCCATCTTCAATGCTGCGGCTTTCGCGAATCGTCATCCCTTCTTCCGTTCGTTCCGACTGCGGAACCAGATGAACTTTGACATAAGCCGGATTCATAAAATCGACAATGTACTTCCCGCCAGGCTTGAGCAAACGGTGTATTTCATGAAACACACGCTCATTTTGTTCATCCTCATCAAAATAGCCAAAGGAAGTAAATAGATTCACAACAGCGTCAAATTGACGTTCGAGCGGCACCTCGCGCATATCCCCGCGCAGCCACTCTACGTGACTGTCCGTATCCAGCTTTACCGCTTCCTGCAGCAGCACCTCCGACAAATCCACCCCCGTAACCTTGTAGCCAAACTCGGCAAGCGCCATCGAGTGTCTTCCCATTCCGCAGCAAAGATCAAGCACCTCCGCCCCCTGCTCCAACTGAAGCCAATCGATCATTTTCTTAACTTCATGATAAGCCCCCTGTAAATCACGATGCTTATATACAACTAAATAATCATTCCCAAAGCTTTCTTGATACCAAGCCATCTCTCGCACCTACTTCTATGTATTAAAGGAATTATAACCGGATAAAGGAAGGATTTATGATTACTGATTACGTTAAACCGAGGGGTTTTCCTCTGCATGATACTTTTGTTTCAGCTGCTCCAAGCCCGTCACTGCTTCTTCGGCGGTAAAGTTCCCCGCTTGAAGATCCTTTTCATCCTTGGCAAGAAGCCTTTTATAAAACATAATCGCCTCCTGAAGCACCGATTCCTTTTCCCCTGCATCTTCTATGTAATGAAACAAAACATCTTCCGCTTTCGAGTAACGGCCCCTACTCTCGTAAAAGGCAAAGAGCGACAACTTGATAGGTGCCGGAATAAACCAACCGGATAATCTTTCGATAACGGCTTCAATCCGAGGGCAGGACTCCTGACGAATCTCCGTCTGATCTTCATCATCAAGGTTGTACAGCTCAAACAGCAATTCCAGTGATTTCAGATGATAGGCGTAAGCCTCCTCCGGCTCCCCGCTTGTCACATATAAGTCTCCTTGTTCCCTGAACAAGTCTGCCACGATGAGCGCTTTGCCCGAATCTAAGCTCCCCTGATACGTTAAAAACTCAAGAATATCTTTACTGGACAAGGCATACAAGGAGTGAACATTAAGCCCTAGCACATGGCGGCTCGCTTCCTCCAAAAGCCGCTGGGCTTCTGCAATTTGAAGCTGATCTTTATGAAAAAGAATACGATGGAGCGTTACAGTCAACTGCTCAATCTGCCGCATAAAATAATCCCGCCTGAACATGAATGCCGTCTCCTTTCGGGCCAGATGGTCCCTTTTCAGCTTAACACGGCTCCGTTGGAAACTCAAAAGCGGCTTATGCCCATTTTTCCCGGTTCACGGCACCATTGATAGCAGCCCTTCATAAACTAACTTTGACTGTATCCCTATACCTTGTATTTCCCAATACCCGAGCAAGGAGGGGTGACACACATCCATGACCAACGACCACAAAAACAAATTCCTACTTACCAACCGTGAACGTGAAGTATTCGAGCTCTTAGTTCAGGACAAAACAACCAAGGATATCGCGCAGCAGCTTTTTATCAGCGAAAAAACTGTTCGCAACCATATATCCAATGTTATGCAAAAATTGAACGTAAAAGGTCGTTCACAAGCGGTTGTAGAACTGATCAAGCTTGGGGAATTGAAGATCTGATTCCGTCAGCATATGGATCCATGCGAGCCTTCGCGCCTCATCCTTTTTGAGGTGTCGAGGGCTTTTTATGTGGAGATCAAGCTCTTGATGGCAACGGCAAAGTGAATATGATATCTTGGAAGAAAATGTGAAACGGGAGGTGTACGGATACTTGGAGAGCTTAGAAGAGAGTTTGCGGCGGGAATTCGGTTTTCATCCCGTACTAACGGGATGGTTCAGCTCCAAATATGGTCAGCCCACAGAAGTACAACGTCTAGCCTGGCTCCAAATTACAAAAGGCGCGAATACCCTTATTTCCTCACCTACTGGTTCCGGTAAGACACTGGCGGCTCTCCTACCATGCTTGCATGAAATTGCTGCAGAAAAGCTGGAGCAGGGCGTGAGCTATACGCCTGGTGTGAGAACGCTGGTTGTCACTCCTTTGAAGGCTTTGAATAACGATATTCACCATCACCTGCTCTTATATATAGAAGAAATACAAAAACGATCGGACGAACGGCAAGACATCCGGTGGCCCGGACTGCAAGCGGGGGTTCGCACAGGAGATACGAAGCAAAGCACTCGCGCTTCCATGCTCAGGACTCCCCCGGATCTGTTAGTTACAACTCCGGAATCGCTATATCTGCTGCTAACCTCTCCGAGAGCGAGAGAGATTTTGAGAACGGTGCGGCACATTGTCGTCGATGAAATTCATGATCTTGCGGCGGACAAGCGCGGCATGCACTTGTCCCTGACGCTGGAGCGGCTAGAAGCGTGGTGCAGACGAGCTGTTCAGCGAATCGGCGTCTCTGCTACACAGAAGCCGATTGAACGTGTTGCACAATTTCTCGGCGGTTGGGAGAACGATACCCCGCGACACGTGGAGATTATTGAGAGTAAAGCCGAGAAGCTCTATTCCCTGCAAGTGACGATGCCGGAACCTGCCCGCCCTAGCGCCGATAAGGAAGCGCTATGGACGCCGCTAGTTGTGCGGCTGCTGCAGCTGATGGAAGGCTGCACCTCGACGCTTATTTTCGCCAACAGCCGCAGGCTGTGTGAACGGCTGACGCTGCGGCTGAACGACCACGTCGGCTACGAGATGGCCAGAAGCCACCACGGCAGCGTTGCCCGCGAGAAGCGCCTCGAAGTCGAGCGCATGCTGAAGGACGGCGAGCTGCGCTGCCTCGTCGCAACTTCGTCGATGGAGCTCGGCATCGACGTGGGCCATGTCGATCTGGTGATCCAGATCGACTCGCCGTTCAGCGCGGCCGCCGGCATCCAGCGCATCGGCCGCGCCGGGCACGCTGTCGGCGATGTCAGCCGCGGCGTGTTGCTTGCGCGCAGCCGCACCCTGCTGCCGGAGCTGGCTGTGCTCAGCCGGCGCATCGCTGCGCGGGACATCGAGTCCATCCGCATCCCGCGGGGCGGACTCGATGTGCTGGCGCAGCAGATCGTCGCCATCGTCAGTCTCGGCGACGACTGGGACGTGCAGTCGCTCGCGAAGCTGCTCGCGCGCAGCGATAGCTTCCGCTGGGTGACCCGCGATAAGCTGCTGCAAATGCTTGAGGTGCTGTCTGGCTTCTACCCATTCGTGCGGCCGCTCCTTGAATGGAACCGCGATTCAGGGCAGCTTACGCGCCTAGCCGTTACACCGATGGCGGCGCTGATTGGCGCCGGCACCATTCCCCAAAGCACGGCCTACCCCGTGCATCACAGTGAAACCGGACTCCATCTCGGCGAGCTCGATGAAGAATATATCCAAGAGTCGTCGGTAGGCGACGTCTTCCAGCTTGGCACCGCTTCGTGGCGGATTGTCCGTATCCGGCCTGAACGGATCTATGTGCGCGAAGCGGAAAACCGCTACAGCGAGATTCCCTTCTGGCGCGGCGAGGCCGGGGGTAAATCTTTCGAAATTGGCGTCCAGACAGGATCGCTATGGCGCGAGCTCCATAACCGTCTCCAGGCCGCGGGAGAATCCGCTCATAGCCTGCCAACAAGGACTACAGCAGATGTAGAGACTCAAGCCTGGCTGATGGCCACGTTTCATATGGATGCAGATTCCAGCAGCAGCTTGATCGCCATGATCCGTAATCAAATGGCGGTTGCTGCCGTTCCGACGGACCGAAATGTCGTCATCGAATGCTTTACGGATGAACAGAATCATACCCACTACATCCTGCATTCCTTGTTTGGGAGAAAATTCAACCGTACCTGGTTGATGGCCATATGCCGCAGATTGGCCCAGATCGGTTTGTCACCACTTTACACAAACGCCAGGGACCAAGGACTTGAACTGATTTTCCCGAAATACGACGAGGCTATCGTACACGAGATCATGTCTTTGACTGCCGAGCAGTCTGAGACGCTAGTTGCAGATGCAGTCGCTCAATCCCCGATGTTCGGAGCGGCCTTTCAGCGAATGGCGGAGACCTCTCTGCTGCTAAGCCGAAGCTTCACACGAATGCCTGCTTGGAAAAAGCGTCTCAGAGGACAAGAGCTCCTCAAGGAAGCCCTGCCGTTTCGAGAGCGCTTCCCCCTCTTTCAGGAAGCCATGCGCGAATGTATCGAAGAACACGTAGACATTACCCATTTGAGAGAGGTACTTACAGCTATTGCTCGCGCAGAGATCCGCTTCTCCGTTCAACGCAACCAGTTCCCGTCACCTCTTGCCGGACAATTTCATGCGGATTATGCGCAAACCCGCTTGTACGAATCCGATGCTCTTGCACAGGATGTACAGGTTGAGCTGCTCAGCTTCAGCCGTCAAATGGCCGCCGAAGTGTTTGGAATGGACGCGGTCAGGGAAGCAGTTAGCCCCGAAGCGATAGCTGCTGAGGAGAAGCGGTTATCCGAAACGAGCGTTGCTTTGGAACAAGCGGAGGATCTTTTTCGCTATTTGAAGGAGCACGGAGAAGCTTCTCTTGATGAGCTGAAAAAAGCGCGTCTAGCAGCCGATGCTTCTATCGTAGAATGGCTGAACCATATGAAAGACCGCGGTTCACTGAAAGAAATTCGCTTAGGCAACCAGACGTACTGGATATGCGCAGATGAAACGGAGTACTATGAAGAGCTCGCCGATTCTGCGAGCGCACAGGCCTTTATTTTCCAGCGTTTTGCCGATCATCGGCTTTCCTTTACTGCTGAAGATGCAGCTTCCAGATATGATGCTCCGCTGGTATCGGTTCAAAGCTGGATACAAGCCGCACGGGAGGCCGGCTCTGTTGAACCCGCTCCCTTTGCCGAACCGGGGCAGGAGCAGATCTGGACGAGCCGCAAGGTCGCATCGCGCTTGATTCGCACGTCGCTGCAGATGTATCGCCGTAATGGAGCTGCTGTGCCCGCGCTGCATTACTTTCGGCATATGCCGCTTCGGCATATGGCGACTGTCCCTGCTCCATCGGGAGCTGCAGGAATGGAAGGACTACGCGAGATTATTGAGGCTTTGCAAGGCTTCTTTATGCCTGTGTCTCTCTGGGAGTCTCTTCTCTTTCCGACACGCCAATCCCGTTATCGAAAGCAGGATTTGGATCTGCTCTGTTCTTCGGGAGAAGTATTTTGGATCGGAAGCAAGGAGCCAGATGATAAAGAAGGAAAAATCGCCTTTTTCACTTCGGAAAGCAGTGCTCTCTATGAACCCTACCTATCGGCTGCATTGGGGAAGACAGCATCCCATCCAGAGCTTCATCGGCTGCTGCGCGAGAAGGGGGCATCGTTCCTAAGCAAGCTCGGAATCGAAACAGGTCGCACGCCCTCATCTCTTCTCACCGATTTACTGGACCTGGTATGGGACGGCCGGGCTGCCAACGACCAGTTTGCCACGCTGCGACTTCACGCGCAAAGTAAAGGGAAGAAGCCGGACAAATTCCAGTCCGGTCTAGGCAGATGGTATGCGCTTGATTCGCTGCACAACCCCCAATATGACAAGGAAGCATCGGTAACCGCCTGGATCCAGCATGTATTAAAAAGGTACGGGATCTTAACCAGAGATCTAGCCGCTTCCCTCTGTCCCTATCCTTGGGAAACACTGCTACCGTTCCTGAGGCAGCTGGAAGAATGGGGACTTGTTGTGCGGGGGTTATTCCTTCAAGACGTGGCACAGCTTCAATTCGCGTCCAAAGCGTTCCTTTCACAGCTTCAACAGCCCTATACAGATAACGACCGAATTGCGGGCGGATCGTATAACGAATCGCTCACCCTCATAGGCGCGGTCGATCCAGCTAATCCATTCGGGCTGCTGCTGCCATGGCCTGTGAAACAGGGGGTTTCCTTTTCCCGCAAGGCAGGCAACTATTTAGTATGTCAGGATGGCCGCTGGTTGCTTTGGATGGAAAATAACGGAAAGAGGATCTATCGCTTGGACGGCCCCAAGTCTGAAGTTGATGCATCTAGCATGAGCCAGCAGCTCAAACAGATTTTCCGTTTGATGTTCCAAACGAGCCAACTTCGTAAAATTGTGATCGACAGCTGGGACGGTGCCCGAATCGAGGATGCTCCTGAGCACGCTTATCTGAAGCTGCTAGGGGCAGAGAGGGACCGTGCAAGCTACGTGCTTTGGCCGAGCCAGATTCTTGGATGAAATCTGAAGCCTACACGTCGAAATCCTATTCAATTTAGTGCCTTCACTGACAAAATTGGCAATACATACTGTGCTTGAGCTTCAAAGCCGTATCAAATCTCCGCAGCATCTACATCATGAAGTTCCCGGCCTACAATGCCAAAAAGAGCTGTACAGCTAGCAGATCCTCTGCTCTGTACAGCTCTCAGTCTGTTGACACTGTTAGTATGGAGGCTCAGTAGTTCTCGAAGAAGCTTAGCGGGCGCCCTCAAAGTACTGCGCTCGGAGAACAGCAGCCAAAGCTGAACCCTTGATTGGTCTTCAATCCGCTCTCTCTACCTTAACGGCGCATATTTTGAACTCGGGCATCCGGCTTGTCGGATCCAAAGCGTCCATGGTCAGCTTGTTGATCGACAATTCTTCGCCCCAATGAAAAGGGACAAAGACGGTTCGTGGCTGAATCCCTTCCGTTACTTTGACCTGAAACACCAGCGACCCTCTTCTTGAGGTAATGCGGATTTTACTGTCCAAGCCTAATCCGATTTTACCGGCTAACCACGGATGGATCTCCGCCACCGGTACTGGAGCCTTCTTATGCAGACCTTCCGTTCTGCGCGTCTGTACCCGCTCAAATAATGGTTGGACAGCCGTCCCGTCGTTAACACGAACGGGTAGTCAGTGTCTATCGGCTCAGCCGGCATTTTGGGAGTGATACCGAATAGTCGGGCCTTGCCGTCCGCATGATGAAAGGACTTCTGGAACATATACGGCGTGCCCGGATGATCGGCAGACGGACAGGGCCAGAACAATCCTTTCTCACTTTTGAGTCGATCATAGGTGATTCCGCTGTAATCCGCCTTCCCGCCGGCGCTAGCTCGCGCCAGCTCGTTGAACACATCCTCAATGCCGCTGTATTGAAAATACGCCCCTCTGCCCAAACGATCTGCAAGCTCGCAGATAATCTCATAGTCCAGCTTACTGCTGCCAGGAAGCTCTAGTACTTTGCCACGGTGGAACACTCTTCCTTCCAAATTGGTTAGCGTACCTTCCCCTTCAAGGAAAGAAGAGCCCGGCAGCAAATAATGAGCATATCGGGCAGTTTCGGATTCAAACATGTCAATAACCACAAGCAGCTTTAGCTTTTGCAGCGCACGTTCGACCATCCCACTGTTCGGGCTTGAAACAAGCGGATTCGAACCAAGTACGATGAGCGCCTTGATTTCGCCCTCATCTACTTTTTTGAGCAGCTCATAGGCAGAAACGCCTTTCCCGGGAAGCTCCTCCGGGCGAATTCCCCATACGCTGGCAACATGCTCGCGTGCAGCGGGGTCCTCAATGGAACGGTAGCCGGGAAGCTGATCAGCCTTTTGACCGTGCTCGCGTCCTCCCTGACCGTTCGCTTGACCCGTCACGGCTCCGTATCCGCATCCTGGTCGGCCTATTTTCCCAGTAAGCACAGATAGATTGATATAATTCAAGGTGTTCTCCACACCGTTCACTTGTTGTTCCAGCCCCCGCGCCGTCAGTACGATTCCCGTTTCCGCCTTGGCGAAGCCTCTGGCAACGGTTCGTACCATCCCCTCGAGCACACCTGTTATTTCTTCCACACGAGCGGGCGTAAATGACTTAACAGCCTCAGCGAGCTGTTCAAATCCTACCGTACGCTCTTGAACAAAGGAGTCTGCATACAGCTTTTCATTCACAATGACGTGAAGCAGCCCATTGACAAATACAGAATCGAAGCCAGGCTGCAGTCTTACATGAATGTCCGCTACCTTGGACGTCATCGTATTACGCGGATCGATCGTCACAATCACAGCTCCATTCTTCTTAGCCTCTAGTAAATATGGCATCATGGTCGGCTGGCATTCAGCAATATTCGTACCGGCCAAAATGATATACTTCGCCTTCGGTATTTCAGACAAGGGCATCGTCATGCCCCTGTCGATTCCAAACGCCTGGTTACTTGCCGCCGCAGCGGAGGACATGCAATATCTTCCATTGTAGTCAATATACTTGGAGCGCAGAGCGACTCTCGTAAATTTACCGAGCAAATAACAGACTTCATTGGTTAACGAACCGCCGCCGTATACCGCTGCCGCATCATGGCCGTACTCTTGCTGAAGCTCTTGAATTTGCTTGGCAATATCCCCTAACGCATCGTCCCAGGTTACGGGGCTCCAAGCGCCAAATGTGCTGTTCATTCTGGCTAGCGGTTCGGTGACCCGCTCCGGATGGAGCACATGCTCCAGCGAATTGAGTCCCTTCTGGCATAGCCTTCCTGTCGCTACAGGAAAATTAGGGCTTGGTTTCACAACCAAGCCCGGATTTTTATCACTGGGGACTAGTTCCACCCCGCACTGCATACTGCAAAAGCAGCAGTGGGAGGAGGTTTGTTCTTTTGGCAATGTCCGCAAAGCTTCTATCATCGCTCCCCACTCCCCGCTTCTATAAAGTTGAATTAGCTGGCCAATTCTTCAGCTTTGGCGAAGCCGATATAGACGATGCCATCCTGGAGCTTAGTCGAATACGTCTTGACACAGCCGGTATCCGGAAGCTGAACCAATCCCGAAGGAAGGTGAATTTTCCGGTCATGCATCGGGCAGAACACATGCTCGTCACATACGATTCCTTCCGCTAATACGCCATCCTTATGCGGACAACGATTTTGAATCGCTTGAAGCTTGCCGCTGCTTAATTTAAACAAAGCAACTTCCTCGCCCTGATAGCGAATCGTTTTCCCTGTATTGAAAGCCAGTTCCTCGTACGATACGGCTTCTACCCAAACCAATTGCTCCTCTTTCACGCTCATATTCCGCTCTCCTCCCACCGAGAAAAATCTTCTATGTTAATTCGACCACTTCGTAGAGATCTTGCCTTATTTTTTTACTGTCAATTGCTGCTCTCCATGGATCTTTGGTAACAGAAAGGGCTGTGTCCATTCTCGCACAGAGCTCCTTGCGCTTGGCTTCATCCTGTACAACATCACGGATATGGTCAATGCCAAGTCTGTGCACCCACTCGCTGGTACGCTCACCGTATTTGCCTGTCTCCCGGTAATACTGTAAATAAGCTTCGGTGTATTCAATAATCTCTTGCTCCGTCTTCACCGTGGTTAAGAGATCGCCTACCCGCACTTTCACACCGCCGTTTCCTCCGGCATACAGCTCCCAGCCGCCGTCTACAGAAACGACACCCAAATCCTTAATCCCGGACTCCGCACAGTTACGCGGACAACCGGAAACCGCCATTTTCACCTTGGCCGGTGTATTCAAACGCTCGAAGCGTTTTTCCATAGCTATACCAACTGCCATAGAATCACCTGTGCCGAAACGGCAGAACTCTTCACCAACGCACGTTTTTACTGTACGAAGTGCTTTCCCGTAGGCATATCCAGACGGCATATCGAGCTCTTCCCACATGGCGGTCAGGTCCTCTTTTTTCACACCAAGCAGGTCAATCCGTTGACCTCCTGTCAGCTTAACGGTAGGAACATTGAATCGCTCCGCAACTTCCGCAATTCGCTTTAGCTCGGCTGGGTTCGTCACCCCTCCGTACATCCGCGGTACGACGGAATACGTTCCGTCTTTTTGAATATTGGCATGCATCCGTTCATTCACAAATCGGGATGTGCTGTCATCACGGTACGACTCCGGATTCACCATGCCCAAGTAGTAGTTCAGTGCAGGACGGCATTTGGAGCAGCCTTCTTCATTCTTCCAGCCCAACACATTCATAACTTCACGAACATGGGTAAGGCCCTTGGAGCGAATCGCTTCAACTACTTCGTCACGAGAGTGTTCCGTGCAGCTGCAGATCGTTTCTTTTGCCGCGTTTTTATCGTAAGAGGTACCCAATGTGTAAGCGAGCAGGTCGCTGACAAGAGGCTTACAACCTCCGCAGGAACGGGAAGCCGTCGTGCAGTTCTTCACTTCTTCCACACTGGTGAGCCCTTGCTCTTTAATCGCCGAGCAGATCGTCCCCTTGGTCACGCCATTACATCCGCATATAATCGTGTCGTCACTCATATCCGCTACGCCCGAAGCCGCACCGCTACCGGAGTTGTCCTTTAGAATAGCTGTTTTCTCCATTCCGCTGATATCCGTTTCTTCGCGGATCATCTGCATCAAACGTGTTCCGTCTGACGTATCTCCGAACAGCACGGCTCCGATGATTTTGTTGTCTTTGATGACGACCTTCTTATAAATACCGGAAAATTCATCATGCACACGAATGGCCTTCGTACCCTCAGCATCTACGAATTGACCGCCTGAGAAGACGTCAACGCCGGAAACCTTTAATTTGGTATAAACAACTGAACCTTCGTATGGCGCTGTCTCTACACTTGCGAGATGTTTGGCAAGCACAGCCCCCTGTTCGTAAAGCGGAGCGACCAGACCGTAAGCAACACCACGGTGCATCGCACACTCACCTACTGCATACACATTCGGCACGCTTGTTTGCAAGTAATCGTTGACAATGATGCCCGGATTGCACTCCAGCCCCGCCTTTTTGGCCAGCTCCACATTCGGGCGAATCCCTACTGCCATGACGATCAGGTCCGCCTCAGCAACCGTACCGTCTTTGAACTTTAGACCTGTAACCCGCTTATCTCCAATAATTTCCGCAGACTGCTTCTCGAGCAAGAAGTTCATTCCCTGATCTTCAAGAGCTTCCTGCAGCATTTTGGAGGCAGGGCGATCCAATTGCCGTTCCATAATGGTGTCAAGAATATGAACAACATCCACTTTCATGCCTAAGTTGAGGAAGCCGCGTGCCGCTTCAAGCCCTAGCAGCCCTCCGCCGATGACGATGGCTTTTTTATATTTTTTTGCTGAATCAATCATGATTTCGCAGTCACGAATGGTTCTGTATGCCATCACGCCTTCTTTATCAGCGCCTGGCAGAGGAATCATGAACGGATTCGAGCCTGTAGCCAGAATTAATTTATCGTAAGAAACCGTTATGCCTTTATCGCTGGTTACGGTTTGAGCCGTTATATCGATATCGGTAACCGTTTGATTGGTGTGTAAGGTAATGCCGTTGGTCGTGTACCATTCAAAGGGATGGATCACGATATCATCTACCTTGGAGTCGCCTGCGAGCACGTAGGATAACAAGATCCTGTTATAGTTCGGATGCGGCTCACTCCCAAAGATTGTCACTTCATATTTGCCTGGAGCCAGCTTCAGCAAATGCTCTACTGCGTTTACCCCAGCCATACCATTTCCGACCAATACCAACTTCTCTTTCTGTGTCATTACGAATCATCCTTTCTATATGGCCTAACTCGATATCCCTTAGTGACTCAAACCATATCCCTCTAAAAAAAGGGTCATGGGAAGCGGTATTAGCCTCCCTATGACAATAGTTGGGATATGGAGCTAGAGTAGTTCGATTTGAACTACCAAAGACGAGTGGTCGTAAACGTCTTTGCGCATACAGCCTGCTTTGCTGGAAACAATTCCAAGCTGCATGAGCAAAGCGTTTACTGGGGGTTCTTCCCGCCGGCCGCTGCTTCAACCAGCGGGAGAGCCCAATTGTTTAAGCGTGAACGCCGCTTGCTCCAGAAGACTTCACTTTGCCGCCTTCCCCGATCCAGGAACGCTTCCATTGACCTTGGACAATTGCGATGAGCAGAATGCAGCAAATTGCGATACCGCTGAGCACCAGGAAGCCAGGAGTGAAGGACCCTGTGGACAACTTCAGGTTGCCTAGAATTTTCGGAAGGAAAAATCCGCCAATACCGCCCGCAGCCCCAACGATCCCCGTCATCATGCCGACCTCGTTGCCAAATCGCTGCGGCACAAGCTGGAACACAGCACCGTTCCCCATTCCCATACACAGCATGGCAATGAAGAGGAGAACCGTTGTAATACCTAAACTTGGCAGCAGTGAGACGCCTGCCAGCATAACGCCAATACCTCCATACAGCAGCATCAGCATCCGAATACCGCCCATTTTATCGGACAGCCAGCCGCCAACCGGACGGAAGAAGCTTCCCGCAATAATACAGATGGTTGCAAAATCAGCCGCTTGAATAGCACTTAATTTATACTGAGTATTGAAGAAAATCGTTAAATAGTTAGCCATACCGGAGAATCCGCCGAAGGTTACCATATATAGTAAGCAGAACAACCATGTGTCTCTTTGTTTAAGCAAGCGTCCGTAATCTTGAAAAGTTGCGGGAGCCGGCTGCGACGGGCTGTCTTTGGCAGTAAATAAGAAAATAATGAAAACGATAGTTAAAGGAATAAGTGCAAGACCGAATACAACATGCCAATCCCCAAAATGCTGTGCCAAACGATTGGCGAAAATGGTACTGAATATCGTCCCGCTGTTACCCGCACCTGCGATGCCGAGTGCTAGCCCTTGGTGCTCCGGTGGATACCAGCGACTCGCTAGCGGCAGAGCAGCTGCGAAGCTCGCTCCCGCAATTCCGAGCATCAACGCTACGAAATACATATCATTTAGAGAGTCAGCAACCTGCCAAGCAAAAATGAGCGGCACCAGCGTTAAAATCATTCCCAGAATACCTGTTTTCTTGGGCCCGATCCGATCGGTCAGATAACCTAACACCAATCTTAGGATCGCACCTCCAAGCGCTGGGAGTGCCACCAAGTTTGCCTTCTGAGCCGCATCCAGCTGAAAGTCATTCGCAATTAATACAGCAAGCGGACCGAGCATGACCCATACCATGAAGCTCATGTCAAAATACAAGAATGCGCTGAGCAGCGAACCTTTGTGCCCGCTTTGTAGAAAACTTTTCCGATCGACCATCCGGATCCTCTCCTTAAATGCGGCTTTTCGCCTTTTTTTGTTTCTTCCCCATCCGACTGCATCTTTCTTTTCTCTTTTTTTGTGTTGGGTTGCCCTCTAGCTGCAAGCTCTCCGAGGTTACGCTACATCACTGCTGCAATAACAAAAGGCCGACAGACATAACCGCACCTATTGCGGTATGTTCATCGGCCTCGTCGCCACTGCAGTCACATCGTTGTGACATACACGTTAACATTCATTACACAGAGAACAGAAAAAGCCTATCCGATTACGCATTTGTAAGGGGATAGGCGCCATTGCCTGTTGATTGGACACACCATTGTGTCCGTAATCTTGTGTGGTTCATGATCTTATTATAGTCCGCTTTTAAAATTGTGTCAATAAACTTAACATAGTTTTTTCATAAAATAAGTTGATCTGTTTTTATCGACAAATTTTAAGGCCCTGTGCTATATTTATTGGTATATAAAATCACATCCCCGCACGTAACCTGACATGAAGTTGCCATGTCCATGAAGCTAAACTAAGATGGAGGGTATTAAGAATGTTGCAATCATTTATACTGATCGACGAGTTCTCTCCAACTCGCTCAGCTTCCTCCACCTCGTCTTCGCATTCGCGGACTGACGCTGCATCTCTGGTCAAAGAGTCGATGCCAGAGGCTGCGTTAAAAGATCTGGGATTTCGAGTGTACACAGCCTCTGCTCCCAAAGAGCTTTCCTTTATAATAGGTAAAGTGGATGCTGCTTTGCTTTCGGTCAGCCCCGAGCAAGTAGCGCCTTGGCGCAGCCGAGTTCTTGAACATCGAAGCCTTCCTGTCTTCTGGTGGTGTGATCACCATACGTTTCCCAGCAACGAATGCAAGCTTGATGCAGGTATTGACGGCCTAATCGGCTCCGCCATGAACGCTCTTGAAATTCACTGTGCTCTACTGCTTGGTGTCAATCATTACTTTCAACGGACGGAGTGGCATCAAGAACGAGAACAGCTTCTATCGAAGCTTGAGGAGCGCAAATGGATCGATCAGGCCAAACGCATTCTTAGTGAAATCAAGCATATCTCGGAGGCGGAGGCCTACGATTTTCTGCGCAAACAAGCCATGAACGAACGCAAACGGATGGTTGACGTCGCCACCTCCATCGTCAAAGTGTATCAGCTGCTGCAGGATCAGAATCAAGGAGGTCGAAAACGATGATTTCATTATTAAAAGAAGTAGGCCGCGGCAAACGCGGAGCAAGAGATTTGACTTACGAAGAAGCGCTGCAGGCTGCGGAGCAGATTATAAATGGAACCGCTACACCTGCCCAAATCGGAGCTTTTCTTGTGGCGGAGCGAATCAAAATGGAGTCGCCGGATGAACTGAAGGCATTCATTGACGAGCTGAAAAAGCACAGAAGCTCCTTTCCGATGGAGGGCAGCTTTGATTGTGCAGGACCGTACGACGGTCGCTCGCGTACATTTATCGCTACGCTGCCTACCGCTTTTGTACTAGCGGCTTGCGGCCTGCCAAATACGCTGCACGGCTCGCCAAGTATGCCTCCGAAGTGGGGGATTACACTTACTGACGTCCTTCAAGCCATGAATGTATCTGCTGTTACTTCCTCTCGGGATGCTTTGGTTGCGGCTGCGCAGCGGACCGGATTTCTCTTCGTTCCAACGGAGGCCTGGTGTCCTCCGCTCGCCGCGCTGAGAGGATTGCGGCAAGAACTCGGTCTCCGTACCGTCTTTAATACAGCGGAGAAGCTGATGCGCTTTACCGATGCTCCATATATGGCGATCGGCGTGTTTCACGGAACCGTGTTCGAAAAAATCACGAATTTGCTGATGGACCTCGGTGTATCAAGAGGTATTGTCGTACAGGGAATGGAAGGCTCCGAGGATCTTGCCGTCGACAAGCGCACACGTACGTATCTCATCCAGGACGGAGCAAGCGAGCTCTTTATCGTCGATCCAGAGCTTTACGAGCTGATGGTTGAGGTGCCTGAAGTGGAATGGACTGCTGAGTTGCAAGCACAGACCGCCTTGTCTGTGTTGAAAGGAGAGGCCGAGCTTCCCTACTTGAATATGGTGCTGCTGAACAGTGCGATGAGGCTCTGGATTTCCAAAAAAGCCGGATCCATTGAGGAAGGTATCTACATGGCGCGGCATGCCATTGAGCAAGGAAAAGCGCTGCAAACCTACCAGGCATGGTTGGAAGCAATTAAACCTGTTTCCACGCTGTAGCATGACAAAAGCCGATCTTCATGCGGGAATACCGCGGGAAGATCGGCTTTTTGTGTGCTAGTGCGCTTATTTGCCGATAAACTGCTGTGTGAACATCTTACCGCATGGGCCTCCGTTCACAATACCGATGCCGATGTGCGTATAGTCCTTGTTTAGAATGTTTTCGCGATGGCCCTGCGAATTCATAAGGGCTTGATGCGCTGCCTGCACATTCTGATTGCAAGCAATGTTTTCCCCTGCCGTATTGTACTGGATGCCGAACTTCTGCATCATATCAAACGGCGATCCGTACGTAGGCGATTCATGTGAGAAATAATTATTGTCGACCATATCCTGACTTTTCAAGCGGGCTGTCTTGGTCAGCTGGAGGTCTGCGGTAAGCGGCGGCACACCGGCAGCAGCACGTTCCTTGTTAACCAAATCCAGCATCTGCTGCTCTTCCTCTGTCAAGCCGGATACAATCGGCGTTTCGGGAGGCGGGCTCGGCTCAGACGGCGGAGCCGACGGCTGTGGCGGAGCTGACGGCTGCGGCACAGGTGTTGGGTTTGGCGCAGGCTTCTTGGAAATTTTCAAATTGCCGTAAGCCCAAAGAATGGATTGCAGCGTTTGGTCATCAATGTTACCGGTCACTGGCAGGCCGTATTTGTTTTGAAAGGCTTTGACACCGGCTTGCGTCTGACTGCCGTAATATCCCGTGATGGGCCCACCGTAGTAGCCCAGGGATTTCAGCATCCCCTGCACGGCATATACGTCAGGTCCTTTGGAGCCTTTGCCAAAAGCGAATGCCGTCGTGGAAGACGTAAACAGCAGAATGGCGCAAACCAGCGCGATCCAGGCATGCTTTCTTTTGCCATGAAACATAACAATCGGTCCTCTTTTCTTCGAAGGAATCTATCGCCTTATAACGAAGAAGGCGCTGATTATAGAGTGACCTATTTGACAAAAGTTATCCAAATAAAGAGAGAACGATCCCGCTGATTTTGCTAAAAAACAGGCTTCCTCCAGTTGGAGAAAGCCTGCCCGTTAGTAGTGCTGTCTTTACTTAAGTGAGTCTAAAAGCTGTTTAACCTCAGGATTAAGAATGAGTGCATGAAGAATGACGGTTAGCGCTTCTGCGCGGGTAGAATTTTGCTTCGGATTGAATGCCCCGTCTTCTGATCCTTCAATGATCCCCGCATTGGCAGCCTCTTCGATGGCTTGCGCTGCATAGGAGTCTGCTACATCCGTAAAGCTGCCTGTGTTAGCATCAGTTTGAACGCTCTTCAGATTTACAATGCGTGAAAGGATCGTCACCATTTCTTCCCGCGAGATCGTCTTATCAGGCTGGAAGGTACCGTCACCATATCCGCCTACTACGCCTACCGCTGCAAGCGATTCGATTGCATCCTTCGCCCAATGATCTTCAACATCGCTTAAAGCAGGTGCCGAAGCGTTGTCTTCCGTGATATGGAAAGCACGAGAGATGAGAACCGCGAACTCAGCGCGTGTGATTGGACTGTCCGGCTTAAAGCTGCCGTCTTTATATCCTTCAATAATATGAAGCTTCATGAACGTATCTACGGTTTGTTCCGACCAGTGACCCTTCGTATCCGCCGGCTCAGCCGCAGGTGCTGCTGATTCGCGAGCCTGCTTAATCAACTGCTCCACATGTTGAACGACTGTATCGGCTTTCACAACTTTCGTTTGGAAAATGTCAGGCCGCGTAGATGTTGGCTTATCCTCGGGCTTCGACGAATCGGCCGGATTGTCGGACTTGTCAGACTTGTCAGATTCATCGGAGGAGGATGTAACCGAAGGCGCAGTAGCCGGTGCGGAAGAACCCGAATGCTTTTTGGAAACGTAAATGGGAAAGCTTCGTGTAATCCCTTGATAGGTTGCTTCAATAACAGTAGAACCTGCAGAAACAGCAGTAACCAAACCTTGTGAAACAGTTGCTATATTCATATCACCGGACTCCCATGTCGCATAAGCGGTAACGTCCGTCTTACTGGAATCTGAATATACAGCTTGAGCTACCGTTTGCTTAGAATCCCCAACCCTTAACGAAGATGGATGCTGCTCAAAGGTAATATCGGATAGCGCTGGAGCAGTAACCGGATCAGGATCAACCGTTACTGCGGCAAAGTCACTCAAGCCTCTAGGCTTAAGCTGGTATACACCATTATATATGGCAGAAATTCCGGTAATAGTAACCTTATCTCCAGCTTGGTACGTAAAATCCGTTTGTGTAAGTCCTGTTCTTGCATCCACTCGAACATGCGTAATCGTACCGCCGATACTGCCCGACGTATCAGCATCAAATTCAAATGAACCCGGTGGTGTTGCTGAGACGATATTCGTAATCTCTGCATCATTCAATGTAACTAGCTGCCCTTGGTTGCTGTCATTAAGAGCTGTAACTACATTTGGAGCAGGAACCTGCGTCGTCTCGGTTTTATGAATATCAAGCGGACTGGCTAATTCTAATTCTGAATTGTACAGACTCGTCGAAGCTGAAACAGACACCCGATCTCCTGCATGGAAGCCCGCTGTGTTTTGGTAGACATAAATTCCGCCTGTCCCATCCTGCAGATAAAAGGCTTGGCCTCCGAAGATGCCGGGCTCGGTCGTGACAATGCCTTCTACAGTGACTGATTGATTCGCTCCTTGATTCCGGACTTCCGCAATGGTGCTTAAAGCAGGAAGCTGAGGCTGAGGCTGATCAACAGAAGGCAGCGATTCAGCGGGAACATTGTCAATGGTAACCGACTCGGATTTAAGTGCAGTGCTTCCCTGACGAACCCGAAGCGTTGCCGAACCAGACGTGCCTGGTTTGATTTGAACTGTCAAATCTTTGTGTGCATATCCGTTCGAATCGGCGGTCATCGAAAAAGCGGAACTATACCCATAAGATGAAGGCCATGTTCCGTCGTCATTCTTAACTTGTCCGACTTGAGTTCCTCCTGCTAGATAAATACCAATATTAAAATTCGATACTGTCTGATTCGGAGTAAGATTATTCGCTTCCACACGAATCTGGAATGGTTCTGCATTAGGCAGTGTTGCCTGATGGACAGAGCCGTAGGTTGGATTCGCAACAACCGCAGTAGAGCCATAAGAGCCAGCCTTATATGTGGAGGAATCCCACCATTTATAGCCGGCACTTGGAGCAGCCCAAGGCTCGGTTTGCGGCTCGGTCGATGTTGAAGGTTCTTCCATAGAAAGCAGCGGTGTTGGCTGATCCAGCTCCAAGCCTGGAACTTCCGAAAGCGACGTGTAGCTTTCTTGCTTCGCCAGCCAATTAACCAGATTAGTTACATAGAGAGCGTCGTCTACTTCTTTCCAACCATCGTAAGTCGTTTTGCTTCCGCCCGTCTCTTCTTTCAGGTACTTAGGCGTCGCATCTTCAATAGGTGAGGAATCGCCGATAAATGCAGCCTTGCCGAGCCCAATCTTGGCAATAGCGGAAAATGCCCCTTCCTCATGACCGCCTCCATTGTATACACCTTGGTCAACAGCACTTGCCCAAGCTGTACTAGTCGAAGGCAAATACACAAGGCCTTTGGCTTTATTCGGATCTACGATCGCCAGGGTTGAGCCTGCATGCATCGCGACAGCGGAAACCCCTTGTGTAATGCCGAATGCCTGATCCGGAGAAACAATCCCGTCGGCATTGATATCCCCTAAAGCGTTGTAGCGAAAACGCACCCCGAAATTGTTGGCAAGCCAATCAGAGCTCTGCACTCCTTCCATAATGGAAGAAGCTGCCTCTTCAGAAGTCATCCCTGCAGCAGGATTATTCCAAGCGCCGCGGCGATAACCGTTGAATACTTCCGAGCCGTCCCAACGGTTCTTGTTCCGGTCCGCATTGTAATGATCGGCGATAAAGAAAATGGATCCTCCTTGGCTGACATAATCGAGAATCGCTTGCTGTTCGGACGGTTTGAAAGGATACTGCGCTTCTGCAACGACAAACACATCATAGCCCTGCAGGTCCGAAAGGGTAATCGATGAATTCTTGCGAAGCTCCTTTACATAGAAGCCTGCCCCTGCGAGTGCATTACCGAAGTCGGAGAAGCCTCCGTCGATGACCCAATCGGCTGCGCCAGAAGTTTCACCATGCGAGTTGTCAAATAACACTTTTTTACCGGCATTCTCATTGACGACTTTAGCCGCAATAAACGGTGCTGGATCGTTCGACGTCTCAGCGTGCGCTATCGCCGAGAAAGGCGAGACGATGGAAAGCGCCAAGAGAATGGGCAATGCTTTTCCTTGAATCATCTTCAAATTCTGTTCCCTCCATGATGAATAATTATTCGGTAATATGCTCAATTTTAACCTATGTTCAAAAAACGTATCAAGAAGGAATTCATAGAATAAGCATCGATGTAAACGATTACATTTCCCTTTATGACCCGTCCCTTGGAATCCCTTAAGAACCTTCTCTTGCCATTTCTCCCTATAAAAAACCTTCGGACGTGTCTTGAGATTGACCAAGAGCCAGCAAGTCGGTTTTTGCAAATGCCACAATCTGAATCACACATCTTAACTTGTCCATTCATATTTGATCATATATGCAAAACAAAAAAGTCGCATTGAGATTTGCGACTTTTTTATTTTATCTTTCTAGCTGTAGCAGCGGACCTCAACGATCTCTGCGGATGGTGCTCCATTCGTACTGTGCACCACAATTCGCAGCCTCTCCGTGCTTACGATTTCATCGAGCTGGTGTACGTGCCTTCTTGTGTGATTATCGGTTACCGATACAACTTGCTTCCACTCTCCATGGATGAAGGCCTGCACTTCGTATGCTTGGATCAGCTCCGGGATCACTTCGAACTCCGTTCGATGATGGTGTAGGTTGATCAGATCCTCATGAACGTCATCGTTCAAGGTCACATGGATGTTCTTAATCGAAACAGGGGTCGGCCAAGTGAATTCCAGCCATTCTGGACTGTCCACCGACATGGCTTCAGAAGACCACATATGCGGTCCGGCATAGGGTCTGACATAACCATCAACAACACGGTTTGCAGCAAAGGCCTTGGTAGGTGACGACAAGCGGAAGCAGATCGGTTTCCGGTAAAACGCTCTGCCGCTCCATTCCACTACCGGTTGGTGGTCGTGCATATCGCCGAAATCTTTAGCAAGCTGTGCATCTTCGCCATGTTCGAAAGCAAGTACGCCGGTCTGAGGACGGTCCGATAGATGCACGGACAAATCCGGGTTGCTTCTAATAATGACAAAAGCGTTCTGTTCCTGCCCAGGCGCCCAAACCGCATCTACTTTGACCCACTGCCGATCTCCTGCCTTCACATTAGCCTTTGCCGATGACTCCAGCTTGTAAGGAACATAGTTCTGCGGCTTGCCTGTGCTCCACAGCTCAACTGTAAGTTCTGTATCCCGCACGCAATCCAACAGAAATTCCAATCCTTCGATCCGAGGCGAGACAGGTACAATCAGACCCAAGCTGTTCGTCAGCGGCATCACCCCTGCCGAATGCTCGAGCGATAGCTTGGTCAATTCACTGGACGCTTGGACCGACGCGTGCCGGGCCAAATCATCTGGGTCGGCGTTCTTCAAACCGAGTACGGACGCATCCTGCCTCAGCAGTGTCTGTTGGAGGCAGCTCAAATGCTCATCGTGCAGCGTTCGCGGCGTAACACCTTTCTGTACGCACAGCGCGGCACCCGTTCCGGCAGCCTCGCCAATCACCGCGCATGTAGCCATAACGCGGGTCGTTCCGAACGCAACGTGCGTTGCGCTAATGTTGCGGCCGGCCATCAGCATGTTGCTCACATTGGCGGAATATAAAGACCGGAAAGGGATGTGATAGCTGCCGTCCATATGCATATGTTTGGAGCCTTTGGCTTCGGCATACATACCTTGTGGCGGATGAAGGTCTATCGACCAGCCGCCGAATGCGATGCGATCGGAAAACTCCTTTTGAGCGATCACATCGTTCTGATTCAGCACATAGTCTCCTACAAACCGGCGGTATTCCCGCTTACCAGGGATGGAACCGATCCATTCCAATGTAAGATTCTCACTATCAAATTGGCCTGAATTTTTAATATAGTCCCAAATTCCATAGATAACCGAGGAAAGTTCGTCCCGAATCCGCTCATTGTCATGAACGGTATCCAACTCCCCTCCCCATTCGATCCACCAGTAGGCACAGCCATTATCCCCGCTTCGAATAACACGTTTCATTGGTATCAGTGTTTTCGTAATATCCTTTGCGAAGCTGGGCGGGATGTATTTGACCGGGCGGCCTGCATCTTTCGTATAAAAGAGCAGCGTGCTCCCTAACGTAATGTCGTCAGCAACAAGCGGCGCCCATTCTTCGTTGAATTCTCTTTGCGCCTCGCGTCCGATTCGATGCTTGGCCCCTGCCAGAAAGCCGATCAATCCATCCCCCGTACAATCAAGGAATACGCTGCTTTCAAAGCGAATTCGACGCTCTGAGCCCATCATCCATCCGGTAACCGAGCGTATTTGACGCTCCTGCTCATCGCCATCCGCCTCAACTTCGTGAACATCCGTATTCAAAAAGAGCGTGATATTGTTTTCATTTTTCACTTTCTCCAATATGATGAGATCCCAAATATACGGATTACCATCTATATTCCGATATTGATTTTCTACGAACAGCTCACCCATAATTCCTGTCTCCCGCGCATACCGATGGACGCCATGTGACGTTGCTCCGCATACCCAGACGCGAACTTCACTGCTTGAATTGCCTCCCAGGACAGGTCGATTCTGTACGAGTGATACGGTTTGACCCAGCCTCGCAGCAGCGATAGCAGCGCATACACCTGCCAGCCCTCCGCCGATTACTGTAATATCTGATTTTACGATTTCTTGCTTCATAACCGAAATACACCTCGCTGCTTATGAATGTTAGATGAATGCTAATAATCGAGTTTTACCCAGTTACCCTTTTACTGCCGCACTAGATATGCCTTGAATGATGAATCGTTGACCGATAAGAAAAACAATGATCATTGGGATAATCCCCGCCGTTGCTGCCGCCATCATCCCGTTATAGTCCACGTTGTTTTCTAAGATAAAATTTTGCAAACCAAGCGGTACCGTGTACAGCTTCTCATCGATCAGAAAGACAAGCGCATTCTCGTAATCGTTCCAGTGCCATGAGAAATCAATGATGGCCAGCGTAGCGAGTGCCGGTTTAGCCAAGGGCAGTACCAGATTAAAAAAGATTCGCAAGTGTCCGGCACCGTCAATAAAAGCAGCCTCGGATATTTCATGGGGTACGGAAAGGAAAAATTGCCTTAGCATAAACACGCCAAATATCGTAAACATCCCCGGCAGGATTAACGCCCAATGTGTGTTATAGATGCCGGCCCACTCGAACATGATGAATTTCGGCACGAACAGCACCTGAGGGGGAACCATCATCATCGATATATAGACGAGAAACATCGCGTTTCGTCCCTTAAACTCGATGCGCGAAAACCCATAGGCGGCAAACGCTGATAGAAATGTAGCTCCTATCGTGCTAATGATGGAGATTTTGAGCGAGTTCAGATAATACGTGCCGAAGCTTTTATCCCCGGTCCAAACCTTGATGTGATGATCCCATTGCAGTGTAGAGGGAATCCACCGGATCGGATACTCAAACACCTCAGCCGGTGTCTTGAACGAAGTGCTGATCATCCATAAAAACGGAACGACCATCAATATCCCTAAGATCAGCATGATGAAGGTAACAAGCGTTTTCGTAACAGTCATACTAGTAATAGAAAACCTCGTGCTTGAGGCTTTTGCATTTGTTTCAGCCGAAAGATTCGTGCTCATGAAGTTGGCTCCTTCCCCCTAGTAATGAACCCAGCGTTTTTGTCCGATCCATTGAACAACTGTTATGAGCAAAATGATAAAGAACAGTGCCCAAGAAATCGTAGCCGCATATCCCATCTCGTAATAACGGAACGCGTTCTGATAAACAAACAACGATAATATAGTCGTGCTGTTCCCGGGGCCGCCTTGTGTAATGGCTTGAATAATCCCGAAGGTTTTAATCGTCATGATGAGTCCCGTTATGAGCAGCAAGAATGTCGTAGGGCTTACGAGCGGCCAGACGATATGGCGGATCACGCGCCAGCCTCTAGCGCCGTCCATTTTGGCGGCTTCGAGAAGATCCGTTGAAATTTCCTGCAAGGCCGCTAAATAAATAATCATGTTATAGCCGAGCATGAACCAGACCCAGATAATATCGATGGCATACATCGATGTATCTGTCGTGGACAACCAGCCGGGCGGATGTTCGATACCAATCATTCTTAAAAAAGCATTGATCGGTCCCTCCTTCGGCTGGAACAGCAGCATCCATACGAAGGCGATGGCGACACCGCTTGTAATGTACGGCATAAAGAACAGTGCACGAAGCGTGCTTTTGATATACACCGACTGATTGAGCACAAGCGCCACAAGAAACGACAAGAAGATGCTCGCAGGAACGGCTAAAAGAAATACCAGCGTATTTTGGATGGCCTTGTAAAAAATTTCATCGTGAAACAAACGTTTCACATTATCGAGTCCCACCATATGCACATCCGGACTCATGAACTTGTAATCGGTAAACATTAAAAAAAACGAATAGACAGCTGGAATGACAAAAAATAAAATCACTCCGATCATATTTGGACCAATGAACAGGTATCCCAGCATCCTCTGCCGCCTCATCCAATTGTTACCCACGAACCCCACTCCTCGTCTTCTTGTTGATACATTCAGCATAACAGGCAAGCAGGCCCCCTTATAATGAACAAATCCACGGAAAACATGGAACAAAAGGGTGAACCCTGCAGCCTTATTATTGGAGTGCTGTGTAGTTTTGTTCTATCGGCGCCTCCCACGATGAGGGCACAAGAATAATCGACTTCGTCGTCCTTATGGGACCGCGCGTTTGTCAAGGTTGATGCGAAGCAAAAGTATAAAACTTATACTTTCTTATCAACTGAAAAAGACCGCTTCCTCCACAGGAAACGGCCTCATCTCTTTATTTTTGCTGCTTCAAAAAGTCATTATGACGCTTCACCATATTCTGTACTGCTTGATCGATACTGCTTGAGCCCAAGAAATACTTCTCATACTCCTGAGAACGCAAGTCGATGACCTGCTGTGGCACGCTGCGGACGAACGTCGGCGTTTTGTCGCCATAGAGCACATATTTCAGAGATTCCACATCATACGTGGATGCTTTATCGCCAAGCAAGCTGTTCAATGCCGTTTCCTGGTTAACATCCTTGGAAGCCGGAAGTCTGCCTCCGACGGCCATAGGCGCCATGCCTCCGTCTGCGTACCAAGTTAAGAACTTCCAGGCCGCATCCTTATTCTTTGATTTCGCATTGATGGAAATATAGTCACCAAGTCCTCCGCGGTTAATAAAGTCCGCTTGATTTGCCTCTAGACGCGGTACTGGGGCGAAGGCGATTTTGAAATCGCGCGGGAACGTTTTGGTATCGTTCGAGCTGCGGATCAGCCACTCACCGATGTTCAGCATGGCGGCTTTTCCGCCCAAAAATTCATTCTCGACCGGCATTTTACTCGTCAACTGCTCACCGAGAGGAGGTGTTGATTTATCTTCATGCATCATGGCATTCAGTGTAGTCAGCCATTTGGTGACCAGTGGATGATCCAGATTGGAGCTGCCGTCCGCTTTTACATAGCCTTCCTTCACAAGCACGGAGTCGATCGGATCGACAAATGGCTCTGTATGCTGCAGCAGCCCGTATCTCGTGTCGGTTTTGAGCTTCATCGCGTATTCTCTCATTTGATCCCAGGTCCATTCCTTAGGAACGGCGAGCCCAGCTTTATCCAGTGCATCTTTATTCAGCGCCACGAAGAACGCATTCTTTTTCGTAGGAATTCCGTAGTACTTGCCGCCCACCTGCCACGGCTTGGCGTCGGGACCCATTTTCTCATCAATGTTGTAATCCTTAAATTCACTGAGGTCCAGCGCGGCACCGGCCTGAATTCGTTTATTCACTTGGGACAAGGTGTAATTGACAAATAAATCAATGTCCTGTCCCGTCATCAGCGCTGTATCCAGCTTCAAGTTACCGTCATCATCATTGACGAACCTTACATATTCCACTTGAATGTCGGGATGATCCTTGTTCCAGGAATCCACGACAGCTTTAGGTCCGACTCCGGCGGCACAGCCCCCCACATCGTTAGTTTAACCGGCTTCGTAGTTGTTGTCGCAGGCGGAGTTGATGCTCCCGGCTTACTGGTTTCCGCTTGATTCCCGCTTCCTCCATTGGTACATCCTGCCATTACCCCCATCGCGACGACGGCCGCTGCAAGTGTTGGTATCCATTTTCTCATCTTCATCCTGATGACCTCCCATATTCGATTCTGGCTGTTTCTGACTCACAAATTAAGCATAACAGGAGGTAAGCGCTTTACTTAATGAACAAAACTATTGAAATTATGGAACGAAATGATGCAAATATAAGGATGGAACTCGGCCTAGCAATCGTAGTTTTGTTCTAAAACGCCTAGCGCCGATGCAGCTGACGAAAGCGGCTCGGCGTAGACTGCTTCAGCCTTTTAAAAATTTTAATAAAATAATTATCGTTGCTAAACCCTACTCGATGCCCAATCTCACTGACCGGCAAATCCGTATGGATTAAATGATAAGCAGCCTTTTCTACCCTGACCTGATGCAGGTAATGAATGATGGTTTGCCCCGTCTTTTTCTTAAACAAAGCGCTAACATAATTCTCACCCATCATCACATACTGGGACAGCGATTTGACGGTTATGTCTTGCGCGTAGTTTTCTTCTATGTATTGAAGAATTTTTTTCACTTCGGGATGGCGGGTAGCGTCTATAACGGATGGCATAGGCTCAGCATCTGCCGCAGCTACAGAATCAGCGGCTGGTACCTGATGATCAGAAGCTGTCGCCGCCGGCTCCGAGGAAGGCACTTCCTTGGCTTCCTTGGCTTCCTTGGTTTCCTTGGCACCCTGGTGCTCCTGCAAATCCCGCGACCGAGATAGCTCCGCACCGACCTTGCCCAGTGTATCCCGCAGCGATTGCACATTCATGGAAAGCTTTAGAATATAGTTCGAGGCGCCGTATTCCATCGCCTGTCTGACATACTCAAATTCGCTCATACAGGTTAGCATCACAAATTTGGTATCCAATCCTGCCTCTCGGGTTCTTTTCAGCAAGGTCACTCCGTCCATCTTCGGCATGATAATATCCGTGATGACCAAATGAGGGCGGTTACTGAGTATGATATCCAGCGCTTCTTCACCGTTTCCCGCTTCTCCTATAACCGTAAAACCCATTTCCTCCCACTTGATGATCTCTCGTACCGATTCTCTGACGAATATCTCATCTTCCACAAGCAGCACTTTCCACATACTCGGTTCCTCCTATGGCATCTCATACGGTGCGGATATCAATTCCGGAAGCTCCATCCGAATGTGCGTCCCCTCATCGGCGGCTATGACCGTTAGCGTCCCCTCTTCTTTAAAAAGTAAGCGCAGCCGTTCCCTTACGTTAGCCATGCCGATCCCCCGCCTTTGCCGGGTTGAAGCGATTTGGCCCGCTTTCTCCATGCCGATGCCATTGTCGATGATATCAACGATCAGCTTTTTCTTAAGCACGTAAGCGTGAATGCGAATGTTCCCCTTGCGTCTATCAAGCGTACTGATCCCATGCTGAATCGCATTTTCAACAATCGGCTGTAAGCTTAGCTTGGGCACAAGCGCAAATTCTATAGAAGGTTCATACTCATAGTCGACTTCAAAAACTTGCTTATACCGCATCTGCTGAATATAAATATAGGCTTTGACCAGCTCGATCTCATCGCGAAAATGAATCATCTCAATCTCCGAGTTCAAACTCGTTTCGAGCAGCTTGCCTAGAGAAACTGAAATTTCGGCAATCTCGTCCTGCCCGTTCCGAATCGCAATCCACTTCATCGTATTGAGCGTATTCATCAAAAAATGCGGATTCATCTGGGCAAGCAGCATTTGAAAATGCACTGCTTCTTTTTGCCGTTCTTCCACTTTTAACCGCTGAATCAAATCATTCATATCATCCAGCATTTTATTGAAAGCCCGAGTCAGTTCCAGCACTTCACCCTTGGATTTGCCTTCAGGCAGACGTGTCTTTAGGCTCTTATGAACTACATTCCTCATCTTCACCTGTAAATGGGACAAAGGTCTAGTCACCGTCGAAGAAATCATGAAAGTGAGGACAATAAAAGCTGACGTCAACAGGATGAACGTTGCGAAATAGTTGCGCTGGAGGTCTTGAATTTCATTGAACAACACGTCCAAAGGAATCCGGTTCACGATATACCAATCCAGTGTCTCCATATAGCTGTACACAAGCACGCTGTCCGTTTCCTTATCGATCAAATAACCGTCATCTTGCTCCGATGTAATTTGGCGAATAAGTGGTTCCGGGATCTTCTTCTCCGACTCAGGCTGCGCAACGAGCAATCCGTCTCCTGTAATCATGGAATACTCTTGATCGGCTTGCGAATTTTTGAGCACCGACTGGAACCACTGGACAAAATCAATGCTGATTCGCGCTACCGCGTATGGCTTTACTTCATGATCCTTCAGCAAGGCATATAAAGAAACAAGCGCAGCGCTTTTAGAGACGTCAGGCGAAACATCGTTCGTATCATCCGATACCCAGTGATAAGCGGCCTGCCCGGCTAACATATCTTTATAATATTTTTCAGCTATCAAATGATTGTAATCAAGTGCAGCTTTGGGCTGATAGGATGTATATACATGACCATGCAGATCCAACAAAGTAAAATAGACGGAAGGATTATAGAGAAAAAAGCTGTTATTAATGCTTTTAAATTTCTCCTCCACACGGCTCTTATCCGTCAAAATGTCCTCTCCGGGAGACTTTAATATCTCTTCCAAAGAAGAATCCTGCTCCAGGAAGATGAGCGTTTTGAAGGCAATACTCATTTGATCTTCCAGCGTGCGCTTGATTTGATCAAGCCGGCTTAGACTCTGCTCGCTGATCTTACGCTGGACGAGCGTCTCTACCTTTTGATAATTATAGATATTGAGAAAAGCAAAGGGCAGTAAGATTAATAATAAAAAGGCTAGTGTCAGCCTGTATTTCAGCTTTTGCGGCCAAATCCGCGTGGACAATTTCATCATGCTTTACAACCCCCGAGATGCCGGATAGCTCTATTATAGCACTATGCTGCAGGCGGTCGAACGGGTGGAGCTAATTGCACATAATTGTTCCATCCGTGAAGATTGGATACACAGATTTGTTCTATTCATTAGGGTAATTGCTGCATGCGGCTGTTGATGTTTTATGACAAATTCCCCATCGAAACCATTCATCATGAGCTGCCCGTTTCCGAAATATTGAAGATAACCTACCTCTATGTTAACTTCAAAATAAGGGAGTTGATTATGATGCACTTCGAACTAACCACAGCTATATATCAGATCATTTCTGTAATCATTATCGTAATGTTGGGGTACTTGCTATTTCGATATATTAAAAAGTAAGAGTAACAAGCTCCAGTTTAGGCTCACTTTTTAATAACTCAATTATTTTCTTTGAATGATCTTCACAAGCCTCAAAAATATCAGCGCTAGGCGGCTTGGCGACGTTTGCCATTATCACCAATTACCCCATCCTCTAAAGATGGGGCTTTGATCTTTATATAGGCATTGGCGTATCCGTTGGTTTTGCATAACCTTTCTTGTATGTGTTATCTATAATTGTTCGTATTTCTTTAAGAGATTTACCTTCTTGCTTCATCTTTACGGATTCAACTGCAATTTGTAAGCACACACCACAACGGGTTCCGTGATCATCCCAAACAACAGAGCCATCAGCGTTCATTTCTTTGATAAAACAATTTAAATTGCTTTTATGTCTCGAACTCTCTCCACAACCACAATAGCAAGGGATCCATTTGATAATATCTGTCGCATTTCCAGCAAGCTGATAAACCAGCCGAATTTCATCCCTCTGTGAGTTTAGAAAGGTAGGTAAAGCGTATGCGGATGCTGTTTTTTCTTGAATGTCATTATGAACATGATCTTGACTTGTTGAATGTTCATCGTGGGACGCTTCTTGTTTAGAGCCGCATGCTGAAAGTGTTAGTAAGAAAGCAGTTATAAGAATAAATAATTTAGATTTCAATACAGCCACCTCGTTGATAATAGTTAGGACTAATATAACATAGACCATCAGATGGAAAAGTCCATTAAGGTAATTGTTCAAAACATTGTATCATTTGGGGTACATTTGATGGAGGCTATTGCGAAAGCAGCCACGCATAAGCTATATTTATACTGTCCGACATTGATAATCATTATCAATTGAAGCTGTCCATATTAGCAGGTAATGCCGAAACTGGAGGAACTTATCGTTCATGAATTTTCAACAACTCCCACAGATCATTCCGTTCTTTACTCACATTACTTCCCGTCATACGCCCCAAACTATTCGTTGTTTGGAAGAATGTCACGCTTTGATCATCGTCCGAAGTGGACATATTACGATCTCCGCCCCGAATCAGGAGGCGGTCGTTTGCTCGCAAGCCTATGCTTGCCATCCGCAATGCGGACCCTTCGACATTCAGGTACCGAGAACGAGAGAAGCTGAGTATGTGGTCATCACGTACCGCGTACTTCCTGAGAACAGCTCTTGGGCGCTGCATGGGCTGCTAAGTACGATCAGTGAAATCAAAATTCATTACATGTTGGACGAACTGATCCGCTCCCATTTTGAAATTCAAGCGAATTCAGAAGAGGAAGAAGCCGCGCAGCAGTTCAGAAAGCGATTGATGCTGGAGCGGATTTTATTTATTTATCTGTATGAATCCCGCAACAGACATGTGGGGAAAACGTCGGATCACTTGATCAAAGAAACGATCTCCTATATCAACGAACATTACATGATGAAGCTTACACTCCCCATGCTGGCAAGGCGTGCCGAGATGAGCGAAGGACACTACACGGTTCTATTCAAACGACATACCGGAATGACATTAACCAATTATTTGCATCATTATCGGATTGAAAAAGCGAAGACGCTGTTTGTGCAAGCTGGACTGTCTGCAAAAGAGATCGCGCAAAAAGTCGATTTGCAGATTATTTTCACTTCAGTAAAACCTTCAAAAAAATAATGGGCTGTACGCCTACAACCTTCCTTCAGTCGAGTCAAATATCTAAAAATTAGACATGCTTCATCTTAACATTGTATATGTTCCGGAAAATGGGAATCGGCTATAATACAACTGAGAATAATTATCATTTTCAGGAGGGACATACACAAATGATTCAAATGATGAAGCGCACACTTTGCATGCTCGTGATCATCGTATTTGCTGCCAGCCTTACCGCTTGCGGTCAAACGTCGAATATCCAATCGAATGCAGAATCACAAGCCACCCAGCCCCCAACGGAAACAAAAACTATGGGCATAATCAGTGTCCAAGATGCAGTTGGAACCGTCGAGCTGCCTAAAAGACCCGAACGAATCGTTGCCATGGAATTTAGCTTCACGGACGCTCTTGTCACATTAGGCATAAAGCCGGTAGGAGTTGCTGACGACAACAACCCGAAGCTATTCATGGACGCGGTAATCAGCCAAATCAAGGATTATACCTCCGTTGGCTCCCGTTACGAACCGAACATTGAATTGATCAGTTCTCTTCAGCCCGATTTAATTATTGTAGATTTGAATAAGCATAAAAATGCGATTCCACAGTTAAATACGATTGCTCCTCTTCTTGTATTGGACGACTATCAAGCCGATTATAATCAGATGCTGAAAAATTATGAGATTATCGCGAAAGCGGTCGGTATGGAAGAGGACGGCAAGAAGCGATTGGCCAAACATCAAAGTAAGATAGAAGCGGCGAAAAAGAAGCTCCAGAATACGAATCTGAGCGCTCTGCCTGCAGTGGTCAATCTGAAAGGCTTTTATGCTCATTCGGATCATTCCTATACCGGATCTTTCTTGGCGATGCTCGGATTTACGGATCCGGTTAAAAATGATGCATCCTACCCGCAGTTAACGCTGGAACAGCTTGCCGAAGCGAACCCGCAGGCGCTGATCCTAATGCCGATCGAGAAAGAAAACATTGAAAAGCAATGGGAAAGCAATCCGTTATGGAAAAAAATCGATGCGGTTGCAAATAACAAAGTGTTTTATGTAGAAAGGCGCGATTGGTCGCTTTCCCGCGGATTGATCGGCTCGGAGAAGATGGCCGAGGATATTGTGGCCCATTTGGGAGAGTAGCGGAACATGCACATAAATAATCGTCTGGAGAAGCAGAGCCGAACATGGCTACTGCTCTTCCTATTTTCTGCAACTTTTGTATTACTGGTCGTCGGCATTCTCTGCAGCTTGAAATGGGGAGCCGCTCCGATCTCCTGGCAGGCTTTGTATGAGGCTTTAACATATAACGGGCAGGAAAAATCGCATTTATATATCCAGACACTTCGTTTGCCGCGGACCATAACGGCATTCATGGTCGGCATTCAATTGGCGCTGGCTAGGCTGCTGACGCAGCTTGTCGACAAAAAATCCGCTCGCTTCTCCGCACGTATTCGGAATTAACGCAGGAGCGTCGTTGGCCGTTGTATTCGGAATAGTAGTGGTATACCATGTATCGTCTACCGCTTCGGTCGTATTCGCCTTTGTTGGGGCAGCGGCCGGCGCCTTATTGATTGGGTCGCTCGCAGGCGGCGGACCTAATCAATACGTCAGACTTGCCTTGGCAGGAATAACCGTTCATTTTTTGCTGTCTTCGTTGACGGAAGGCTTCATTTTATTAAACCAGCATTCATCGGACAGTATCATGTTTTGGCTTGTAGGCTCAGTAAGCCAAGCGGGATGGAAGGAGGTCCGGATGATCCTGCCGTTCTTTGCCGGCGGCTTGTTGCTTCTGGGGTGCATGCTGCCCTCTTTCCGGTTGCTCACCATGGATGATGAATTTGCCGCCGGATTAGGCCAACGGGTAGCTGTAGTTCGGGCCATTGCCATTCTTATTGTCATCGTACTCTCCGGATCGGCGGTTGCCATATGCGGACCGATCGGGTTTATCTGTTTGATCGTACCCCATATTGCTCGTGCGTTGGTTGGAAATAAACTGCCCCTTCTTGTTCCGTTTACAGCGCTGCTTGGAGGTGCGCTGCTTGGAGGTGCGCTGCTCGTTTATGCAGATTTCGTCAGCCGGTTCATCGCTTTTCCCTACGAATCTCCCGTAGGCATTATTACATCTGCAATCGGTGCTCCTTTCTTCATTTATTTGACGCGTAAAAAGGAGGGGCGAAGTCATGAAAAACGGAATCTCATTAGCAGTAGCATTGCTAGTGCTGCTGGTTCTAGCCATTGCATCCATTCGCTTGGGAACAGTTTCCGTATCATTTCGCGATATTTGGGCAAGTTTACTGCATGAACCTAATAAATCCATGTTTATTGTCAATGAGATTCGTCTGCCGAGAATGTTCACAGGAATATTAGCGGGGTTTGGACTAGCCGCAGGTGGCGTCATCTTGCAAAGCCTGGTGCGAAATCCGCTTGCCAGCCCCGACGTCATCGGCATTACCAAAGGTGCTGGATTTACAGCGGCGACAGTTATCTTTCTGTTTCCCAAAGCGCCAAACTATATGCTTCCCGCTGCTGCTTTCGTTGGAGCTTTTGCGGCTTTTATCATACTGCTGCTAGTAAGCCGAAGATTGACTTTAGCTCCTGCATCTCTTGCACTTGTTGGCGTAGCTGTCGGTGCTCTCTTTCAAGCCGGCACGCAATACTTAATTGTTAATCATCCGACCGATATCAACATGGCGTTGCTCTGGATGGCCGGCAGCCTATGGGGCAGGAGATGGGATCACGTGCTTTCGCTTTTGCCATGGATGGCGGTGCTCCTTCCCATCGTTTGGCGGAATTATGCGAAGCTCGATATCTTACAGCTTGGAGACGAAACAGTCACTTCGCTAGGCGTACGCATTGCAAGACAGCGCTTCTGGCTTCTGCTTTTGGCAGTCTCTCTGGCCGGCATATCTGTTTCTGCGGTTGGAGCTATCGGATTTGTCGGTTTGATTGCGCCGCACATCTCCCGCCGCATTGTCGGAAGCAGACACCAATGGCTTATACCACTCGCCGCACTTATTGGGGCCGATCTTATGCTATTCGGCGATTGTCTGGGCCGCATCCTGATCATACCGCGGGAAGTGCTATTAGGTGCAAAAGTCAGGGATCTCCGAAAGCAACACGGTTTGAGTGAAGAACAGCTTGGAGAAAAGACAGGGTTTAAATTTTCATATATAGGAAGTTTAGAGCGCGGCGAAGCCAATATTTCCCTTAAAAATCGTAAGCGTCAAATAGCCCCCACCATGCTGTGATCTGTGATGATGAGGGCTATTTGACGCTTACCGCCCTACTAATAATTCTATGTAAATTTTGCTAGTTTTATTCAATACAACAACGAAAAATAAGCCCATCCAATGTGGAGGGCTTTATCTTTATTGATTGGAGAATTCAAATGGCAATTTACCAAGTTGATTATACAGTAAATAAGCAGAGTAAACTCGGTATGATCGAAATCCCAGAAGTGAAAAACGAAATCGAGCTGCTAAGGGAAATCAAGGATGCGCTGAGTTATCTTGAGAATGTGGCGATGGTGGACATTAGGGTTAAGGGGTATTGGAGATGAAAAAAAACTTAAAAATGCCTAGTGAGTAGCTTTAAAATATACATCACCTTTCTTTATAGCAATCGCTTTCTGTTGATCTTCGCCAACTATTCTATATAATTTACTCCCTACTTCTGCTGAATTTGCTTCTCCATTATTTTTTGGCAAAGGATGCACTCTTTTATTTGTCTCACCTATTTGCTCTCCAATATCTTTGGATGGCACGGTTTCAGCAGATTCAGAATAAATGACATCGCCCCACATGACTTGTGCAGGATAGGAACCTCTGGACTGATCACATGCAGAAAACAATGAAATGAAAATAAACATATAGATAATAATTTTCAACAATTAACACCTCACTCTATTTTTTTGCAGAAAACCATCCTTGGAAGCACCAAAGGATGGTTCAATAATATACTATGTGATATAATTTTGCATCTTTCATTTTAGGTCTATCCTTGAATTTTTCTATCTCTTTTGGTATTTCGTTGGTAAAAGTTGAAGGATCTATCTCATCTCTTACCCCTTTGAAAATCTTCTTATCAGCATTTTTTTCTTTTAGATTATATTTACCTTGGAGCATACCAGTTAGGATATAGTAATCTTCATTAGTATTAGCAACATCACTATCATCTCTTGAGAGGAAGACAAGAACCTCTTCACCTTTTTCAAAACTTGGATATCCTTCTGAAATAACTTTCACACCTTTAGTTTCCCCTGAGTCAATTCTGATCACTACAGAATCACTTTTGGTAGGATTTCCTTTAAAAGTTTTGTTTACTGACACAACTATGTCTGTTTGAAGAATGTTACTAACATCCGCGCCTCTACTACCATCAGGATTACTCCATTTACTAGGTAAAACCTCAGAAACCGTACCAGAAACGATGACATCAGCTTCACCAACTAAAGTCGTCTTATCCTTATACGGAATAGAACCATCTGAATGAATTAGTTCCTTACCCAACAAGGTTGGAATCAACTGGAATGATAATGCTCCCACAACTAGGGATGCAGCAAATATAGATGCAATCATTTTCTTTTTCATTTTTTTTATCATATCCCCTCTCAATTAATATAAGGCTTTAATCCCATTAATATCATCAGTATCAAGTGTTGTACGAGTTCTATCAGCATATGTGGAGTATCCCCACATCGTTTTCTGCGAATCACCAGACCCATATTGATCAGCCAACCCTGCAGCATGACCGAACTCGTGCGTCATGTTATCCCAAACATCGTATGTATTTGGTGTTAGATTATTTGACCATGCAAATGATCCATTAATATCTATATCAGCATGTAGTGTATGGTTATCAATCCAAGGATAAATATATTTATACGTTGTAGTCTGCGCTACATATTTATTTAAGCCCCTGTTTCCCTTAGTTATTAACTCAACTTTCGCAGCTTGAAATTGGCAAATAAACCTTGATGTAGCTAGGCAAACCGGCTATCCAATCGTGGAGTTGACGATGGATCAGTTTTGAGATTCTCTTCCCAACGTTTGTGGCAACTTCGTTCATCAGTTCGACCAGTTGTTGAAGTGCAACGACCCAGTCAATCGTGCCAACTTCGTCACACAACAAATAGAACAGACCGCCAATTGTCCGCTGATCCGTGCTTTGGCGATGCTGCCAAGCCAGTAAGATATAGCGCGCGAATACGATCGTTGTATGGCTAATAAGCAGATCGTAAGAGCGTCCTTGAAACTCCTTCTGCAGGCGCAGCAAGGATTTGGCGCACTTAAAGAAGACTTCTATTTCCCAACGCATTCTGTAAATCCGAATGATGTCTGAAGCAGATAACGTAAGATCGGTAGAGAGGATAGCTAGCCATTCCTTCTTCTTGGATCGATGACGGACGAACACAACCATGACGGGGATCCCTGGAGCTAGCTCCGTCCGAATCTGCCGAAGGATGTGCCGGTTCTTTCCCTCGATGCGAGCCGCAAGTGAATATAGTGAATTCAGGCAAATGCGATGCCCATCTACTAGATATCGCTTTCTATCGTTTTTCACCATGCCAATGACGTGTAATTCGCGATTACGCATCTCTTGAATCAGTGGCGCGTGAGTAAACCAGCTATCCATGAGCACATAGGACGCGGAAAGACCGGCAGCCATAGCGCGATCCAGCATAGCGGCGATGTTATCTGGAGCACTTTGCAGCGCTTCTTTCCGACGCTTGTAACCTGACGAGCGTTTATCGATACCGTCGGCGATCCCATTGATGCTGGAGTTGTTCGAACTGAGAAGCGCGAAGTCAATTGGAACGAAGGAATGTCCATCTGTCCATCCCATGGTTAGCATGCGGAAACCCTTATAGTACGCTCCTGTGGCATGATCTTTAAAGCGTGCGAGCATCTCGACAGCCTTGCTTCGGTTACGTTCAAACATTGAATCATCGAAGATGAATGCCGTTTCGCGCTTGTCAGAGGTAAGGTGCTCCATGCGATGAACGGTCTCATGGCTTAGTAGTGTTAAAAAGCGTCGCCAAGCATATCCACTGTGATTGAGAAAACGATAGACCGCATCTTTCCCAGGATAATTTGTGCCCTGAGGGCTTTCGAGCAGACGAAACCAATTTTTCTGCTGAAACAACAGTACAAATATGATTCGGAACAAGGTCGCACAGGTGAAGCCGAACTTCTTTTTGAAGCCAGCGTCATTCAAGTGTTTAATGACCTTCAGTTCCTGGAAAGCCAACTTAATTTCTGCTGGCAGTTGATCAATGGATAGCTTTTGCTCTATCATATAGAGGACACCTCTTCTGTGTGGTAGTAGTGTGACTTCGACACTCTCACTTTACCAAAGGAAGCGGTGTTTTTCTATTTTCAAGCAGGGTATCTTATCGATCACAAATCCAGTACGCACCTGGACTTACGCTGATTTATTAGGTGCGAAAGTTGAGTTATTAAATTTGTATAGTCATTTACTGGATATGTATTAGTAGAAGTTGTATACCCATTTGGATCAATAATGTCTTTACCAATCTCCCCTTGACTTACTACATTCCATGGCGCTGCGGCATTGGAAAAAGCAGTATATGTAGCTGGGTCGAAACCATTCCACTTTGCAAATGTGAGTGGAGGACTACTAATACCACTGGAGATTGTACCATAAGCCCAAACCGAGCTAACCCCAACAGTTAAGCCAATAACTGTAGTAAGAATTACTGTTACTATTTTTTTTGCTTTCATACACTATTCCTCCCCTAAAAACCATATTTTAATAATTTGCTATGCATTTGTTAAACTCACTCTTGGAAATTATGGTTATTGCTTAAACCAAAAAGCATAGGTTAATAATCTGAAACTTTCTTTGGTAAAACCAAGTATTAAGAGAAATCGACCAAAGTTAATTTACTTTATGTCAAGCCTGACACTATTATATTAATATATTTACCAAAAGTTAGTAAATCCAGCAAAATTACTAAATTACTTATAATACATGTGCATTAATCCCAATTACTAGGGAAATTCTCCCGAACGCTTTGGATAAATTGTCGAAATATAAGTCTATTAACCTATTGTAAACGACAAAACTCACCCATTAATACTCCTCATTTCGGGTTATATCCAAATAACCGTAAAAAATTGCCACATTTCTGCAGCGATCACCCCATGAAACTTCTCTTTTATTGGAAAATTAAATTAATTGTCCTGAAAAAGTAGTTGATAAACATTTTGATTCGCACTTAAAAAACCAGCAACTTTAGCACTTGCCTTGGCTCCTCGCGGCGTGTTGCTAAATAAGAAGTTTTTACGTTTATGTACTTAAGAGCATAAACGTAAGAACTGGCTGTTCGCTAACACACCACGCGGTGCGAAGGCGAGCGCAACGATCTACAGTGTGATTGAAACAGCGAAGGAAAACGGATTAAACCCGTTTCAATATTTGAAGTACCTGTTCGAGCAGCTCCCGCAGCTTGAGAATCCGAAGGATCTGCAGGCGCTAGACGATCTCATGCCATGGTCACCAAAGATTCCGCTGAGTTGCCGCGTATTTAAGAGCTAATTCGAGCATAGCAAAGCCCACATCCTGATGGCTAGGTGTGGGCTATTTTACGCATACATAGTAAACATTGATTGTCTCTTAAATTGCCAAGTCCCAATAATAATTAAATGTATCTAGTAAATAAAAGAACAATTTCTCAGAACAAAAAGTTCGTAGAAATTGTTCTTTTATTATTTCCAAGGCAGAAATGATTCAGATTGATCCATATAATTTCTCAATTTTATAACAATGTATACGAATGTATATCGATGTATACAAGTAAATTATGCGATTTTCTATCCAGCAAATTCTGCTTCAAATCCAGTTATATAAGCAAAACAACATTGACTTGGACTGTTAAATTAGTTAGACTATATTTAGTACCAGGTACTAATACTTGATTCTAATATACCGATCAAGGAGTGAGGTCATTGACCCAGTCAACTTTCTTACACGCAGCCATAACCGCCATCGGCAGCTATGTACCCCATAAACAATTAACGAATGAAGATATGGCAGCTATGGTAGATACCAACGATGAGTGGATCGTGCAGCGCACAGGCATCAAAGCCCGGCGCATCGCAGAGGAGAATGAGTTTACCAGCCATCTTTGCATCAAGGCGGTTCAGGATCTTGTAGACCGTTATGAAAAAGTCCTGGATGACGTTGAACTGATCATCGTAGCTACCCATACGCCTGACCTTCCTTTTCCATCGGTCGCGTGTCTGATTCAGGCTCACTTCGGCATTCCTGCTACGGGAGCTTATGACTTGAATGCGACCTGTGCAGGCTTCACTTACGCGCTGCACACAGCCAGCGGCATGATTGAAGCCGGGCTCCACCGCAAGGTGCTGGTCGTAGGCGCCGACAGCTTGTCCAAAATAACGGACTACACGGACCGTTCCACCTGCATCCTGTTCGGCGACGGCGCAGGAGCCGTGCTTGTGGAGAGAAGCGATGAGCTGCCTTCCTACGTCGCTCATCATCTAGGAACTGACGGTACAGGCGGCAAGCATGTGTACCGCACCGGTCTTGCGTCCGAGCTGAACGGCATCCCGCTGGCCGGTGAAGGGAAGCTCGTGCAGAACGGACGCGAAGTGTATAAATTTGCAGTCAGCACGGTGCCGCAAGGCATCTCCGCCTTACTGGAGAAGAGCGGTCTTCAGAAGGAGGATATCGATTGGTTCATCCCGCACAGCGCGAACCTGAGAATCATTGAGTCGATCTGTGAGAAGAGCGGCATTGCCTTTGACAAGGCGCTCTATAGTCTTGTTCATTACGGCAATACATCGGCGGCTTCGATTCCGTTGGCGCTGGATTTAGGTGTCAAGGAAGGTAAAGTAAAGTCCGGAGATACCTTGCTGCTGTACGGTTTCGGCGGCGGATTGACGCATGCCGGCCTTCTCGTCAAGTGGACGCTATGACACCGAATAGGTGTGATCGAAGCCGTCTTCGAATCCTTTATCAAAGCCTTCGACATACCCTTTATCATAGCCCTTGTCAAAGCCTTGATCATATCCTCCGCGGTGAACGGCAGGACGAATCGGACGCGCAGTGCGCTTCATGATCCTGCGCTTTTTCAAGCCCCCCAGTCTGGTTTTTTTGACTGTGGGGGTTTTTCTTTTTTCCGCACCTTCATCTTCGTCTTCGTTCTCAGTCTCATGGCGGCTCAAGTCTCCTTTACACGTTATTCGCAACAATTACGGCTGGAGCAATGATTGGCAGTCCCTGCTCATAGCTGCCCAGCTCGCTGTAGCTGATCTGCCGCTTGCCGCGTTCTAGAAGCAGCCAATGCGTTAATGCCCAGTGATTCAGCCTGCGCATTTTCCCTTCTTTCATTTGGTAAACGGTATGATCCGGAGTTTCCGCCAGCTCTCCTTCCTGCAAAGGCGCAGCGGATGTCGCGGTGCTGTTCAGCTGCTCCAAGCGGTACAGAACCTCTTGGATCTGGATCGGATCTCCCAAGCTCCAGCTGCGCAGGTCCACCTGCGAAACACGGCTCGAAGCAAGTGCCTCGGATAAGCCTTCGATCGGTCTCTTTATTCCGTTCTCCATCCAATATGGCTGAGGCAGGACGCCTCTCACAACCACACCGGTCGGATAAAAATGATTCATGGTCGCAAGTGCCCCATTCAGCTTTCTTTGAACTTCGGCGAGGAGGCTGTGGGATTCTCCCCATTTTTTCGAGTAAAAATCCAGATTCTTGCCGTACACTTCCTCAAAACGCTCACCAAGCGCCTTGATGCTAACACTGCCGACATGGTGGATAAATGTATCTTTAGCGATGACCAGCTCATAGCCCATAAGCCTTGCGCGGAAGCCGTAATCATCATCCTCACAGTTCCCGATCTCAAAGCCTTCGTCCAAATAGCCGAGTGCTTCAAACATCTCACGGCGCATCAGTACGCAAAATCCGGTCAATCTCCCGGTGACCTGCCATTGGCTCGGGTTGGAGCGATTGATTTGCTCGGCGAAGCGATGCATCTCCTCTGTAGAGGTGTACGTTGTAGGAACAAGCTGCTCACCGCTGATATAGTTCGTCGTTGGACCGACTAGGCCGAATTTCTCATTGCTGTGCAAGCAGGCCAGCATATTGGAGAGCCAATTTTTCGTGACGATGGTATCGTTGTTCAGAAATAACAGCGTCGTACCGCGGGCCATTCGCAGTCCTTGATTGGTGCCCCCGGCAAAGCCGAGGTTCGATTTGAACACTTTAAACCGGATTTTACCGGTCAACGATTTGAGATACGATTCCGTGTCATCTGTGGAGGCATTATCGATAATAATGATTTCAAACGGCTCCGGCGTATACTGGTAGATGCTCTCGATACAGTTCTGCAGATGCTCGCGCTGATCATTCGTGGTGACGATAATGATACTGGTACCCTGAAAAGCCTGGCTGCAGCTCGTGGCCCCCGCCTGCCAGCCATTCCGATAGCCTTGGTCGTGTCCAAGGTCATAGCCTTGATTGTAGCCCCGGTTGTAGGATTCATTATAGCTTCGTTTGGCCTGAGCCGTAGCGGCTCTTCCTTTCGTTAACATCCGCTTCTTTCCTCTGTTCATCGGTACGGCGCCTCTCCTTTCACGATGGAGTCCGCAAGATGGCCGAAATCAATGGCGACCCTGCCCATGCCGCTGGCGATCCATTCGGACAACATGACCGCTGAGATCCCTGCCGAGACCAGGGCGATATCAAAATCATAGTTCATGATCGAAGCTTTGACCCTCGAGATATCCTTCACTCCGTTCACAGGTCCGACCTCTCCAACCACATGAACACCATGGCTGCGCAGCACTTGCGCCAGCGGTCCGGCAAGGTTGCCTACCAGCAGCACGCGTCTTCCCTGTGTAATCCTAGATAGATATCCGCACTGATACAAATAATAGTTAACCAGCGAATCCGTTAACGTCAGATTACGATAATCGATGCTCTCTGCTTGGAAAATGGAGAAAGCAAGCGGTTGGAAGTTAGGCAGCCGCAGCTTAGGGGTCCCGACGACACTTGCTCCCCGAATCGCTTGAACCAGACTGCCCTTGATCTCCATATCGGGAACGTGCACACCCGCATAGGGAAGGAACGGACCTTCCTCCTGAATACGTTCAATGGGCAAAATCGTTTGCTGCGCAAGCGTCAACAGCTCCCCGTCACCTAAGCGGACTAGTGAAAATGGAGCCTTGCTATCCATCGCTGCCACGATGCGATCACCTAGATCCTCCGCCCGCAGAAGTCGATGAATCTGGGGACGGAGATGCTCGATACCCGCTGCGATGATTTGTTCCACGGTATGCTCCGGCAAAGCCTCATACTCCCCAAGGTATTTATCCACGAAGGCTTCGCCTCCGGCATGCTTGCCCTCCCGGACGCCTTTGTCAAAGCCTCTGTCAAAGCCGCGGTCATGCCCTTGATTGAAGCCTTGATCGTAGGCATGCTGAATATCGGATACAGGGATTTCAACCGGTGGAGCCATCACGGCATCAGCAGCCGATCTTCCTTTCAAACGGGCTGACGAAGCGTAGTGGCGGTGTTTTTTTACCATTCTGCGCACCGCTTTTCGCTTACGCCCTTTTCTTGCACGACTCTCGGAAAAAGGAACGACAACTCCTTTTCTCTTCAAGCTGCGGTGTTTCTTCAGCTTCGGCAACATACGTTCACCTGCCTTCATCTTTATTTCATTCAGAATGACCGTCGTAAATAGGCTCGAACATACGCTGGATCCGAGTTCGGTACGTGTGCTCACGCATCGTTCGTTCAAGCCCTCTCCAAGCGATCTCCTGCCGCTGCTCCTCATGACCCAAGTAATATTGAATTTGCCGAACAAGCTCTTGAGGTGAATCATAGGTGGCAATGTCAAGGCCCGAGCGATACATAGCGGATAAGTTCGCTCTGACATCCGTAAGCTGCAGCGGAGCGCAGGCACTGATTTCAAACGTACGCGGATTGATCGATTCGGCCTGTATGCCGCTGCTGTTGCGGTTGGTTTCATCATCAATGGCGCGGTGCATATTAATGACAATTTTGGCGGAGCTGTAATAGCGGGCGCTTTCCTCGGGTGATATCCAATAGCCGGTGCGGATCTTGGACTGCAAAACATCGTAATGCTGCAGCCGGTCCCACCAATAACCTGCGATCAACAGATTCATGCTCGATAGCTCCGGTGCGATTTCATCAAAGAAGGCTACACGGTTCCGAAAGGCGCTACCGATAAAGATGACGTCGACGCTGTGCTCCGGACTGGCGGGCTGAGGGTGGAACAAGGAGCGATTGACACCGAACGGGAGATAATACACATGACGGCAGCCCGCTTGTCGGTAGAGAGGGACGCTATTCATTTCCAAGGTAAACACGTAGTCGTAATGCTTGGCGATATCAACGGTCACATCGCTGTAATAGGGATCATCCGTAAACCAGACGGCAGTTAAGATTCCCATGGCGCGAATCTCATCAATGATATGGACCTTGAGCAGTTCCACAGAATTGAGCGATAAGACGAGATCCGGCCTGTAAGCTTTGGCGATATCCGCTACGGGGTCAGTAGGAAGCGCGACCCTGACTTCAGCGCACACCGCCTCAAGCTCCTCCGTGATCCCGGAATCGAGAGGACGGTATGACCACAGACCGGAAGACACATACAGCACACGGATCTCGCGCCGCTTCCTATCTTCCGGAATCCGGCTCATGATACCCTTGCAGCGCCCCAAATGATAGCCGTGTCTCCAACCGCGCTCATAACCGTCCTGCTGTCCCCGATCCCAATCGGTTCGGCTTCGTCTCATCTGATAAGCACCTCACTAAGTTATTGCGATTCCCCGTTCGTAATCGACAGCAATTCATGAAGACGATTGCGGTAGGTATGATCTCGCAGTGTTCGGGACAGCCCCCTGAGCGCAATCCGCTGCCTCTCCTCTTCATGGTTCAGATAGTAGTCAATCTTCTCCATAAGCTCCTGAGGCGTGCTGAATGTATCCATTCCTCACCGGGCGTATAAAGATTGGTAAGCTCTTGACGGACATCGGTCAGCTGCAGCGTGCCGCAAGCCGAAATATCGAACAATCGCGGATTCGGCGAATAGGCTGGAATCTGCCTGCTGTTACTGTTATGAGACTCGTCATCGATCGAGCGGTGAAGATTGATGACAATTTTGGAGGCGTAGTAATATTTGAATGTTTCTTCCGGACTAAGCCAATAGCCCTGAATCTTATGCGCAAGCTTCTGATAGTTACTCATACGATCCCACCAGTAGCCGTTAATGAACACGTTCTTATCCTTTAAATAGTCGGCCATCTCATCTATGAAGGCTACCCTGTTCCAAAAGGCGGAGCCAATAAAGCAGATATCCTTCCGGTAAGAAGTCGACACGTAGTCGAGTCCAATAGTATCCGGGTTGATACCGAAGGGCAGGTAATGCACATTCGGACATCCGAGTGACCGGTATACGTCAACACAGCTCATCTCTAATGTAAAAATATAGTCGTAATGCGGTACGATCTGTATCGTCTGATCCGAATGATACGGGTCATCCGGCAGCCAGATGGCGGTACGTATCCCCGATTCGCGGATGGCATCGACCTTGTGAACCGGGAAGGACTGACCGATCGCGTCCAGAACGAGCACCAGGTCCGGTCTAGTTTGCTGCGCAATAGCGACCACATCCTCCGACGGATTCACGACAATCGCTTCTCTGACCAGCTTGCGCAGGGCATCTGCGATCCCGATATCCATCGCGGCATAAGGCGCTCCATCCGCTTTCACATACATCACCCTAAGGTTCCAAAGTATTCCTTGACCCGGTCTGATGTCTTTCATAATCTTCTTGCACCGGCCCATATGATACCCGTGCGACCAGCCCGACTGGTAGCCGGCCTGATTGCCCGCCAGCCACTCTGGACTCGGCCCCATCGGCCGGTCAGCCGGCCGGATAGAGTGAAGAGGCCGCTTCCCCGGAATACCAGGTCCGAGCCTTCCCGTTCGAACCGCTTTTCTTCTCTTCCTCATCACTGTCCAACCCCGCTTTTCATATAGCCTTTCAGCAGCAAGTATTCTTTCAAGGAGCTCTCCCAAAAGGCATTTGATGAATCCGGTTGATTTTGCTGTTATCCAGCACACTGTACGAAGGGCGTTGGCATTTGGATTCGTAAGAGCTTGATACGATTGGCTTCGCTTCATAGGGAATTTCGCACAGCTCGAAGGTTCTGACTGCGAGATCGTACCAGCTGCAGGCCCCTTCTCCGCTGCAATGATAGATGCCGTATTCCTCGATATCCTGCTGGATGAAGGTGTGCAGTGCTCTCGCCACGTCCAGGGTATGAGTCGGTGACATAATGACATCGTCAACCACGGATACCGGTTTGCCCTGCTGCACGAGACGAAGCATGGTCTCGATGAAATTCCCGCCCTTGCCGCTCGAGCCGGCAGCGCCGAACAGGGAAGAAACGCGGAAGATGAAGTAGCGGTCCATGTAAGCGGCGATGACTTTTTCTCCGGCAACCTTGGTGCTGCCATACACATTCAGCGGATGCGTAGAATCCAATTCGGTATAGGGGCTTCCCTTCGCGCCGTCAAACACGTAGTCCGTGCTGAAATGGTACAAAACAGCATCCTGCTGTTCACAGAAGGATGCGATGCGATGCAGTGCAATAGCGTTGACGACCAGAGCTTTAAGCGGATCGCTTTCGCATGCCTCCGTATTGTGAAAGGCCGTACAATTGATCACGGCATGGAGCCTCCCCAGCTTCTCCAGATACGGGATAATCGCTTCCGTATTCTCCATATTGAACTGCTCCCGTGTGATCAGGATCAGCTCCACATTCTTACTCTCCGCCAGTACTCGGCGAATATCCGTGCCCAGCTGCCCGTTGGCGCCTAGCAGCGCAACACGCCGCCTCATCCTTCACTCGGTCCTTCCAAATCCATGATACCTCCGTACAGCTTCACACCCTCAATGATCTTGTGCCATTTCATCAGCTCTTGATACCAGCTCAGCGTAATCGTCTGATCCATGTTGGAGATCTCTCCCGCTTCGAGGGCATGATAGATTTCAAGCGCTCCCTTGGCGGCAGTCCAGCTTGCTTTCCAATTCAGAGCCTTCTCAATCTTCTCGAAGTTGACGCGGTATGAACGGTGGTCCGGTGCGCCGTACCATTCGATGGTCACGGGCTTAGGAAGCACACCTGTAATTTCTTCAGCCAGCTTGCCGAGCTGATAGTTGTTGCTGTCCGAGCCTACGTTATATATCTGTCCGTTAATGATCGCCGGATCGGCTTCGAGCAGCAGACACATCACATCTGTCGTATCCTGCACGTGCACGAAGGGTCTCCATTGGGAGCCGTCCCTCATCAGCGGAATCACACCTGTCTTCCAGGCGCCAAGTGCCATACCGTTAATCGCCAGATCAAAACGAATGCGGGGCGAATGTCCGTAAACTGTCGCCTGCCGGATCACTACAGCCGTGAAGGAATCGTCTGCCAAGGGCAGCACGCCGTGTTCAGCCATTTCATTAGCTTTGGCATACGTCGTGAGCGGATTCGTCTTCGACGTTTCATCCACCACGACCTCAGGCGGCTGAAAGCCGTACAAGCTGCAGGAGGAAGGCAGAATATATCTCTTCACGCCGAGCTTCTTCGCTTTGTGCGCAGTGCTGACTCTGGAGATATGGTTAATCTGATAGGTAGCTTCTTGGAACAGCTCGCCGCTAGGATCGTTGGAAATCGCGACCAGGTCGATCACCGCATCCACACCTGCGAAGGCCTCCTCCTTCAGCCGCCGAGTATCCTCCTGGATCAGTACAAGATTCGGATGCTGCTGAAGCTTATCTTTACCGAAAAAGAATCGGTCCACCGCTTTGACGTGATAGCCTTTATCCAAGAGCTTAGGCACCAGGACACTGCCGATGTAGCCCCCGGCTCCGGTTACCATGATTGTATTCATTCATGCTCCTCCTTCGCGCTGCTCGTTTCTGTGCCGCCTTCGTAGACAAAATTGTTCTCAGCCGACTGAAGCGGCGGATGATGACGGTCCTTATCGGATAACACGGGGCTCGATACAGGCCAGTCGATGCCCAGCTGCGGATCGTTCCATTGAATGCCGCGATCATGCTCCGGCGAGTAATACTCATCTACTTTGTAGAGAAGCTCCGTGTTCGGTACCAGCGTGCATACCCCATGTGCAAAGCCCTTGGGCACTAGAATTTGCCGTTTGTTATCCGCACTCAGCAGAACACCTACCCATTCTCCGAAAGTTGGCGAGCCTTTGCGGATATCGACCACAACATCGTAAACAGCTCCCGACAGGACACGCACCAGCTTCGTCTGAGCCTTAGGCGCAAGCTGGTAATGAAGTCCGCGCAGGATGCCCGGCTGAACCGATAAAGAATGGTTATCCTGAATAAAGTCATGCTGCATGCCGAACTGTGCCAGAGCCTGCCGGTTATAGCTCTCCATGAAAAAACCGCGATGATCGCCATGCGCAGTCGGCTCGAATACCAGCACTTCGGGAAGCCTGGTTGCTATTACTTTCATTAGAGGGTTCCTCCCCGTTTCTCTGTAATCTGATCAACGACATAAGCGGCAAACGGCATCGAGCAGGTGAACGCCGGAGAAACTGCATTCAGCACGTGCATAGAGCTGCCGTCGCCTTCAATGACAAAATCCTGGACCAGCTCCAGTGTCTGTTTGTTAAGCAGCTGCGCCCGGATACCCGGCCGCAGGAAGTGGCCGAAGCCTTTGGGATCGATCGATTGAACCATGCTCATGCCAAGCCGAATGAAGTGAGCCTTGATATATTTGCGCATTTCTTCCAGCGCCAGCCTGCGAAAGTGAAAGGAGTTGGTTAGGAACAGTTTGGCTTCATAGCCTACGATTTGAAGGAATTCCTTGAAGCTGAACCCGGAGAAGCCCGAATAATTCTCCCGCCAAAATGCGGGGATCGCGGTTGGTCCGATTTTGATACTGCCGTCTACTGTCTTGGTATAGTGCACGCCGAGGAATGGATTGCGCAGATTGGGAACGGGATAGATGTTTGTTGTGACGTCGGTTTTATTTTTCGTATATTTCAAGTAGATGCCTTTAAAAGGAATGATCGTATAGGTGAGGCCGAAGCCAAAATCGTGGGCAATGCTGTCTGCATACAATCCGGCTGCATTGATCAGATATCCATATCGGTATGCGCCTGAGGTCGTATAAACCGCGCCCCCCTTGTGCTTCTTGTACTGCGTATGAAAGTGGAACTCAACGTCATTCTCGATGTTCTCCTGCTTGAGCCTCATGCACACCTCGACAGGATCGACGGAAGCTGTGTTGGGGGAGTACAGGGCTTTGCCATACGTGCGGGCATTGGGGTCGATGGTTTTCATCTCTTCTTCGTCCATCCATACCAGCTCCACGCCGTTGATATCCGCTCTTCGCTTCAGCTCCTCTAGTCCCGCAAGTTCGGACTCATCCTGGGCCACGACCAGCTTCCCGCATTCATTTATGCGTAGGCCATGCTCCTTGCAATAAGCGCGCATGGCCGCATTGCCATCCCTGGTAAACTTGGCTTTCAGGCTGTTAGCCGTATAATAGAAGCCCGCATGAAGCACACCGCTGTTGCGTCCGCTGGCATGAACCGCGACATCGGCTTCCTTTTCCAAAATGCAAACCGTTCTTGAAGGCTCCCGCCGCTTCAGCTCCCGGGCAATCGTCAAACCGACGATGCCGCCTCCGATAATGATGTAATCATAGCGCTTCATGTAGGATCACCCGAATAATTGCGCAGTCGATCCGTGGCTTCGTAGAGTGAAGGGAACGTCCCCGCATCGATCCACCAGCCGTTTAGGATGCTGTAGGTTAGCAGCCCTTTGGTCGCATAGAGGTTATTCACATCTGTGATCTCCAGCTCTCCCCTCGCTGACGGCTCGATCGCTCGAATCATATCGAACACCATCTCGTCATACATGTAAATGCCGGTGACGCAATACGAAGACTTAGGCTCTTTCGGCTTCTCTTCGATTCGCTCTATCAGATCTCCGTTCATGACAGGAACACCGAAGCGCCTGGGATCATCCACCTGCTTTAGAAATACGCGCGCCCCTTCGGATTGCTGCTCGAACTCCTTTACGCAGCCTGCCAGGGAATCCTCGAAGAGATTATCACCGAGCAGAACAATGAGTTTCTCGCCGGGATGGACGAAGCTTTCCGCCAGTTCCAGCGCATCCGCGATGCCCCCGGCTTGATCTTGGATTTTGTACGTAATCTTGACGCCCCATTCTTTTCCGCTGCCAAGAAACTGCACATAAAGCGGAGCAGATTGCTTGTTCGTCACAAGCAAAATATCCGTAACCCCAGCAAGCCGAAGCTTATCTATGGCATAGTAAATCATGGGATACCTGCCAACGGGAAGAAGGTGTTTATTCAGCATACTGGTCAGAGGCCGAAGACGCGTTCCCGTCCCTCCTGCAAGAATGACTCCCTTCATCTGTAACGCCATCCTTTCCATATTTAGATGAAAGCCTGGGGATCGACTCCCCATTTTGCAATAAACAGCTCCCGTGAGCGATCGACGATTCGTTGAAACTCTTCGCCCTTCTTGACGAAGCTTGCACTGCCGTAATGGAAGATGAACGTATCCTCCGCCAGGCAAAGGGAGTATCCCGCTAGTCGTGTGCGGTAGCAGTAATCGTCGTCCTCGTAATGCCCGGGACTGTATCGCTCATCGAGCAGACCGACCTGATTCATGACCTCCCGTTTGATCAAGAAGCAGAATCCGATGACGCGTTGAGCCTCCGAATAGGTCCCCTTCTTCTCCACATTAAACCTCTGCGTCATATCCTCGAGACTTGTATAGGGCTCCTCTATTTTTTGCCGGCCGCTGGCATAATTCGTCATCGGACCGACAATGCCCACATCCTTACGATGGTAGAGGCAATCCAGCATATTTCGCAGCCAGCCGGGGGTAAGCAGCACATCATTATTGAGCAGCAGAATCTCGCTTCCTTTAGCTGCTCTCATCCCTGCGTTGCATGCGGCCGGAAAGCCTCTATTTTCAAAGAAAGAAATGAAAGGAACTTTTTCTTGGATTAACAAATCCAATGTGCCGTCCGTCGAGCCGTTGTCGACCACGATGATTTCATAAGGAGTATCCGTATGCTGACGGATCGAATAGATGCAGTCCTGCAGCAGCGTCTTTTCATTAAAAGTAGGAATAATGATGCTCGTTGTCATGGAGATCCCTCCGATAGCACTCTTCGATTCCTGCTGATGTCCTCGAAGCGGAGCCTTTGACCGTTATTCGCCATTAACATATGGAGTGCTTCCATGTGATCTCCGAGAATCATGCTCGATACAGGGTTGGATACACCTGTGTTCATACGGGTTACTTTATTCCCTTTGATTACATCCACACTAGCCGGTGCGACAATGCTAAGCCCTAGCTGAGCAGCTAACGCTTGGGCTTTCGGCGGCACCGCCAAATTCGCCGGTCCGATCCGCTCGATAGCGTGGCGAGACAGCATATGGGGAATAGCCGTCATGGAGTTGGCACGCAATTGCGGTTTGCCTTGAATGTGGTTCAAGAACTCCTTCATCATCGTCACGCCGTCATGGTAAGCGAACGAGCCGATATACGGACTCACATCATTCAGCGCTACGTCGGCTCCCAGATCGATGGCCCGAATAAAGGGAACCAGCTGCTCCGCTTTGACCGGAATATCGCCGTCCAGGAACAGTACCATGTCCGCCGTTGTCTGCTTGGCGCCGATGGCGCGACCGATATCGTGGCCGAGCGAATCCGGATAATGGATGATCGTAGCTAGGCGATTCTGTCTGACAAGAGCAAAGCTGCGGTCCGTCGAGCCGTTAATCACGACGATGAGCTCCTGCAGCGGAAGCCTGCTAAGCTCCCCCAGAACACCGGTGATCGAATCTTCTTCATTGCGTACAGTCACGACCGCAGCGATGCTTTTTAAGGTTGGAACAGGCACACGATTCTCATCTTGTAGACCGGACCTCGTGCAATAGCCTTTAAGAAACGCCATCCCGCAGGCCGCTGCCTGCCCGGGCGGTATCTGCTTCCCTTCCCCGATGGAATAGTAATACCACAAGGTATTGATGTAGCGATGAGGGGACTCCCCCTCAGGAAGCGGATGATCCACAGCGTATCTGCTTCCTGCCCGCTCGGCTGCTGCCGTCCATGCGGGAGCCCGCTTGCTTGCGGTCTTTCGTCTTCTGCGAAGGGCTTGCTTAGGGGCCGGTCTCTTCTTGCGAAATTTCCGAAAGACAGCTCTTCGTTTCATCTTTTCACCCCACAAAGGATCGGTCCCGGAACAAATCTGTCTGCTGGCCCCGCTCGTTCGTCGCCTCCAGCAAATATCCGATCGCTTCCAAGTGATCTCCTACAATCAGGTTTCTCAGAGGGTCGACTCTGAACGTTCTTCTCTTTCTTGGGTTCATACGTCCTACGTTCACCTCATGCACCTTATGGAGATCAAGCCCCTTGGTAACAGCTATCGTCTGAGCTAGCGGTGGAACGGACAATGCTGCAGTCCCGATCACTTCAAGCGCTCTTCGGCTTAATGCATGCGGGATCGCAGTCATGGAAGCCCCTAGCAGATCTGGCCGGGATAAGGCTAGATTCAGTGCGTGTTTAGCTAGTACAACCGGATGAACGTCCTGCTTATGAATGTTGCCGGTATAGCTGTTCAGCGCGACATCGACACCTCGTTCAACGGCTCTTACAAAAGGTTTAAGATCGCGCGCTTTAATGACGATATCGGCATCGATAAATAAAAGAATGCTCCCTCTCGCATGCCCGGCGCCGATTCCCCGTCCGACATCATGACCGAGAGGCTCTGGATATGCGAATACTCTGGCGCCCATTCTGCGCGCAATTTGCTCCGTTCCATCTCGCGAACCGTTTACGACAACGATAATTTCCGTAGAAGGATGTACGCCACGAGCTTGGCGAATCACAGAGGCAATGGTCCTTCTCTCATTCATTGCCGGTATGATGACGGACACGGTCGGAACGGTTTGATCAGAAGAGGGCTTGATGACACGAGGAGATCGCGCTTTCGGCTTCAACATGTTTCGTTTCCGTCGCTGCAACGGTGACCACTTCCTCTCCTTCTGATTTCCTCTTTCCTGCCCTGCTCGTTCCCATTGTATGTCTGTCTACCTGGGAGGGCACGGCATTCGCGTAACCCTATAGGGTTGATTCTAAAATTTGGGACTCCCAACCTTACGCTTTCTAGTTATTCATACATGCCACTTTTCTATGAATCTCATATCCTATTTTGACTTGCAGACAAACATAGCAGGTCTATTGCTAGGATAGGAGGAGAACTAGGATGCAGAAACACCGTATTGGCCTTGTAGGAACCGGCTTTATTGCGCGCGGTTTGCTGCTGCTTCTTTCATCGATGCCGGATATGGAAGTAACAGCTGTTCTAACCCGCCGGAAGCTAAATGAATGTACGGAAGTGCCTCTGCCTCATGTGCTGACGAATTCCATTCAAGAACTGCTCGCCAAATCGGACTTGATCGTGGAATGCAGCGGAGACGTCATTCATGCCACAGGTGTGATTGCCAAAGCGATGGAAGCAGCACTCCCTGTTGTCACGATGGATGCCGAGCTTCAAGTGACCACTGGCTCTTTCTTTGTATCAAAGGGCTACATCACGGAGGCCGAGGGAGATCAGCCCGGATGTCTGGCAGCGCTCAAAGCCAATGTAGAGAGCATGGGCTTCAAGCCGCTCGTATACGGCAACATCAAGGGCTTCCTCAATCTGAACCCTCCCTTGGAGGACATGCTCTATTGGGGCAAGCGCAGCGGTATCAGTCTCCAGATGGTGACTTCATTCACGGACGGCACGAAAGTTCAGATTGAGCAGGCTCTAGTTGCCAACGGACTGGGTACCGGCATAGCCAAGGACGGCTTGCTCGGTACGGCGGCCGAAGACCTCCAGGAAGGCGCAGAGGTCTTGGCTGCGGAAGCCAAACGTCTGGGCAAGCCCATCGCCGATTATCTGCTCTCAGCCAAGTCGCCCCCGGGCGTATTTATTACAGCGGAGCATGACGAACGGCAGAAGGATGCCCTGGCTTACTTTAAAATGGGCAAAGGTCCGTTCTATACCCTGCTGCAGCCTTATCACCTTTGCCATTTGGAAGTAGTGAAGACCATTCGCCGCACCTTGCTAGGCGAGGCTCCGCTGCTGAACAATTCGGCGAGTCCTAAGATTAGCGTAGCAGCCGTAGCCAAACGGGCCCTTACACCTGGAACTGTGATAAAAAAAGGAATCGGCAGCTTCGATGTCAGAGGCATCGCTGTCGATATCGCAGCTAATCCGAATCACATTCCCATTGGACTGCTATCTTACGCCGTGGTTAAAGAACATATCGAGCCCGGACAGATTCTGCAATTTCGTGATGTAGATATCCCGGATAGTCTCGCTTCTCTAGCATGGCAGGACATCATGAAGAAGAACTAGGAGGTCTACCATGCTGAATTCTTTGAAAGATAATTGGCTATTTAACGTGCGGGCGGATGTGTTGGCGGGAATTACAGCTACACTGGCACTCATTCCCGACTCGATTGCTTTTTCTTTTATTGCAGGTGTGAATCCGATGGTAGGGATTTATTCCTCCATTTGCATTCTGCTCTTAATCTCGTTCTTCGGCGGAAGACCTGGTATGATTTCCGCTGCTGCCGGTTCCATGTCGGTGCTTATGATTGCCTTAGTCAGCGAGCATGGCATTCAGTATTTGTTTGCAGCTACGATCCTGACCGGCATCATTCAATTGCTGATGGGTCTGTTTAAACTGGGCAAGCTCATGAACTTTGTACCTCATGCGGTGATCACCGGCTTCATTAATGCATTAGCCATTCTGATCTTTTTGGCTCAATTTCGTAACTTTCAAGGCGAATCCTGGCCCATGTACCTGATGGTTGCCGGCACCTTGGCGATCATCTATTTGTTTCCTTATCTCACCAAAGCCATCCCCTCACCGCTTGTCGCCGTAGTCATTATGATGATCGCTACGCTGATCTGGGACCTCCCTCTGCGCAATGTCGGGCAAGTCGCAGAAATCGTCCCTTCGCTTCCAAGCTTCCTTATACCCGACATTCCTTTTACGTGGGAAACGCTGCGGATTATCCTTCCGTTCTCCCTCTCTCTCGCCGTTGTCGGTTACTCGGAAACGCTGCTGACTCAAGCCATCATCGATGATATGACCCATTCGAAAACAAGCCGGAACAAAGAAATCACTGGGCAAGGCATCGCCAATGTCGTCACCGGCTTCTTCGGGGGCATGGCGGGCTGCGCTCTCGTGGCGGAGTCCGCCATTAACGTGAAGCTCGGTGGACGAGGCCGATTGTCTACGCTATCAGCCGCCGTCTTTCTGCTAATTCTCATTCAGCTCTTCGGCACCTATGTCAGTCTGATCCCGATGGCAGCGCTGGTCGGTGTTATGATGATGGTATGTTACGAAATTTTCGACTGGAGCTATATCCGGCAAATTCCGAAGCTGCCCAAAAATGAAGTTTTCGTCATGATTGCTACGGTTGCAGTCGTCGTATATACACACGACCTCGCGATTGGCGTGCTCGTCGGTGTCCTGATCAGCGCCTTAATTTATGCTTATAAAGCAGCTTCTCAGGTTGAAGTGTCGCAGACCATCCAAGATAATGAGCAAACTATTCATATTAAAGGCCCTCTCTTCTTCGTAAGCGCCAATGAGCTGATGGAGCAAATGGACATTCATCACGATTACGAGAAAGTCACGCTGGATCTGACGAACGCCCGAGTTACGGATCACACCGCCTCCCTCATTCTGAAGCGACTGGAAGAGAAGCTGAGGAACAATGGCAAAGAAGTTCAATTGCTGCTGAAAGCCCCTTAATCAGGGGCTTCTCAGTCTGCTTTTACATAAACCTCTTCAAGTAATCCGGATTCGGATTCAATGGAAACTCCCCGAATAAGAGTGAATGCTTCTCTTCTCCTGGAGGACCTCCCCATTTATCCACATAATAATTCCGATAGAAGGGTCTCATCAGTTCCCGGATATGGTTTAAATCCCCATCGTCCTTGTAGGTCGAACCCCCTCCGTTATGATGGGTAACGGGGAGCTCGTGTTCGACGACATCGTAGCCGAGCAGACTCATTCGTTTGTCGTAGTCCTGCTGCGCGTAATCATGCGGAAGCGTTGTATCCATCGGTCCAATAGCGCGAACTGCCTCCATATGAAAAGCGATCAGGGAAGATCCGCCTGCCTTCAGAATTCCCCATCTTCGACCGGACTGCTTCCAATCCTCAAGAGTTTGCAGCAGCTGATCGGCGGCTCCAGGATGCAGCTCAGCATCGTTATGCAGGAAGATCGCTGCCTCGGAACCGTTCTCGGCAGCCAGACGGTGCATCAGATTGACCGTTTGACTCATGGATAACGGGTCAGGCGGTTGATAGACGCGAACAGGAAGTCCGATCGGGTTGTCGGTCAGATTGACTTTATTGGAATTATCGATCACCGTCGTAATCGGCCACATCGGCTCGATACTGTTGAGCGCTTGACGAAGCAGATCCGGACGGTTGACGTATCCGACAACAACCGTATAAGGCAATGCTGCTTCAGCAGGCTCCGGACCGTGAGCCGGTTGTTCTGTCTCCGCCTGCGGCTGTGGAGGCTCCATAGTTACAGCAGCGGGAAGCAGCGGAACAACCCTCCTAACTATTCGCCGTTTTTTCCTTTGCAAGGGGCGCCTTCTCCGTTTCAATATGCGGCGATTTCTAGTTCTCAGCAGCGTTTTTTTCTTCTTTGGACGAAGCGCCGTGCGCCTCTTAGCCGTTACTTTCTTCCGGGATTTCTTCAGCGCGCCGATCTTCTTCTTGTTTAACGTAAGGCGGCGCTTCTTTTTTTGAGCATCTCTTCGCCTCCTGTATGAAATCCTCAAGCTCCTTACAACAAGCCAAGCTCTGACAATCGCTTCCTTACCTGCTGCCCGACGACAAATGGTGAATATTCGTTATGAATCGTTTGCATGCCGTTATGGGCGACCCAGTTGCGGTAAGCTGTGTCCTGAACCAATCTGCGCATATAATCAGCAGCATGCTGGATATCCGGATCCGCCCATATTTGATGTGCCTTGTAAGGACCGATATCTTGACCTACAGGAACTAAGGTGTAGTTAACAGGGCAGGAATTCTCCGCATTCATAAAATCCGTATTGCCCGACCAATTCGTTCCGATCACCGGTTTTCCCAGATACATCGCCTCGGAAAGCACCAACCCAAAGCCTTCCGAACGGTGAAGCGAAACGAAGCAATCTACGGAATTGATCAACGTGTTGACTCTGTCCCTGCTCATGATTTCATGAATAAAATAAATGTTTTTGTACCCTTCACTTAGTTGCTTGAATACTTCAAGATCTCCGGGACTCGAATTCGGATTGTTGACCTTAATGACGAGTCCAACGGATTTATCCTTTGCTGAAAAAGCCTTCTTGAAAGCATGAATGGCCGCCTGCGGATTCTTCCTTTCCTTCAAGCTGTGAGTGTCATACATGGACAGGAATAGGAATTGATTGTCCGGAAGCCCAAAGGATGCGCGGTCGTAGGAGACCGGCTGCTTGAGATGCACAGCATGCGGAATACGGATAACAGGATGCGGCGACTTCTTTTGAACGGCATCGACGATAAACTGCGAAGGCGCCCAGACCTCGCCCACCAGCTCAAAGCTGTTGCACCACTCGTCGGGGAAATCCGGCAGCTCCCAGGCCCAGTAACCAATGTTGAAATGGTTATGGAATACCTCCTGCCCAAGAGGATGAAAAGGATGATCGTGCGCCATTCGCAAATTGTTGGCGTTCATATGAAAGAAATTAACCCGGAATGGAGCATCCTCTCGTTCTTTATGAACCCAGCTCAAATCCTCGTTTCTCGCGGACCTAGCCCCCGGATCAGCGAAGTTAACGATGCCAAACGGCAGCTCAGCGGCTTCGAACGCTTTGGCCATCAAACGGCATGCCTCACCCAGTCCAATCTCCGTTCGAATGTAACCGATGAGATTTATCCCTGGCTCAAGGCCCATGTACGGCGGCGGCGCCGGAGGTTCCGGGGGAGCAGGGGGTTCTGCTGGCGGCACATCAGCTTGTGGCGGAGCTGCTGGAACTGCCACCGGCGCGGGAATGTAACGACGGCGAATCAACCGACGAAAGACTCTGCGTTTCCGTCTTCGCTTCAGCAGCCTGGTTCTAGCTCTAGTTCTTGGTCTGAGCGCCAATCGGCGGCGCAGACGTCTTTTCTTACGTTTGGCGATAATTCCTTTTTTTACCGGATAAAGGCGCTTCTTTTTTTATATTTAGCTTTCAAGCTTCGTTTGCCGGCTGCAGCTTTTTTTCTTTTTGCCTTTGGCTTGCCTGCACCGGAAGACAAGGGTTTCCTAGTCGCTATCAGAGGTCGCGGGGTCTTGGCGGATTTTGCCGATATCCTCACTCCACCTTCACTCCTTTCAGGTATCTCTTGCATGGGTTCGTTTCGACCTGCTTTTATACTATGAATACCTATTTGCAGATTCATATGCGTTAACCTAGCTTGACTAGAAATTGGCGAATGACCTGCACGGAATGATGAATTTGTTTATAGCGGGCCGAAGAACATAGACATACGATGGTACATACCCCCGCCATTGTCTGGTGCTTATTTTGATATTCGGAAAGGAGCTAGGTTGATGAAATATATCGTCGGTATCGGCTATGCGAATCGGCTGGATCTGCTGCACCAAGCCATCAACAGTATTCCGGCTTATTGGCCGCATACGATTGTTGTAGACAATTCGGACAATCAGGATCTTCGTAACGAGCATGATTTGCAAGGCAAGGTTCAAGTTTTTGAACCGCCTGTCCCTCTTTCGGTCACACAGATGTTCAACTATTTGCTTAAAAGGGGCATGCAGGAGGGCTGTGACGCGGTTCTCTTTATGCACAACGATGCGGAGGCGCATCCCGGCACACCGGAACGCTTTATCGGAATTTTGGAGGATTGGCAGGCGAAGGGAGAACGATGGGGAGTTGCCTTGACGCAGTATGATATCTTGTGCGCCTTCAACCTGAATGCCGTGCGGGAAGTGGGACTATGGGATACGGTTATGCCGAACTTCTTCTCGGATTGCGAGTACCATCGGCGCATGCAGATGGCTGGCTATAGTGTTCCCTGGACGCATCTGCCAGTCACTCACCACGGCGGACAAACAACTAAATCCGATCCATACCGTACCCGGGTATACCGATCGGCGATTAAGATCCACCATGATTACTATGTAGCCAAATGGGGAGGAACGACGGGGAAAGAGGTATACGCCACGCCTTTCAACCAAGGATAAAAGACCTCGCCATCCTGACAGGACGATTGCGTTTGTCTAGGTTGATGCGGAGCAAACCGGTATAAAAAAACCTCCTCTTCTACTTCAATGAGAAGGAGGCACGCTTGTTCCTTGGACCCCAGGCTGCCGATTGATCCACGGCTTGCCTGGAGTCCCTTTCTGCCGTTCACGGATGTGGATGCCCGTAATCCGGCGCGTCAGAACCTGCTGGTGATGTACAATGACATCCAAGTTTTCTGCAACTTGCTTGGCCAGTGGCGGTGAGGCTTCCACACACTCGGCCACACTTTCGATAATTCGGGCTAAGGCCCGCTGGCTAAGCGCCAGGGAGTTTAACAAATCCAGCTTGATCCACTGTTCCCTGTCATGCAGACTCATTTACCTAGCCCGCCTAACCCGCCGCCTAGTCCGCCGAACAAATCTCCGAATCCCCCGCCTAGTCCGCCTCCGGAAGCATCCTCCTCTTCGCTGATCAGAACGTTCAAATTCTTAGCGAAAGCGACCTCCATCTTGGTAATTCCGTCAATCACGGCGATAAGCTGCTCATGGATATCCGTCGCTTGCTTGATATGATCGGCATTGCTTTCATAAGCAGATGTCGCCAGATGATGGCAAATCCAATTGCGGGATTTTTCTGCATGGAGCGCTTTGGCCTCAAGTATTAACGCAACATTGTGCTGGATCTTCGCTGTGGCGTCTAGTATGGACAAATAACTCTCGTGTCTATCCATCAGGTTCACCCCCGTCGCGATTTATTCTTCTCCCGGCTGTTCCTTCATCGCCTTCATAATAGGCGCCAAGTTGTCGGCGATCGCATCCTCCAAATCGGCCAAACTGTTCAGATAGCTGGTAATTCCTTTGGTGACGTCCAGGGAGTGCTCCATGAGAGCCTCAATCTCGCCGAATGACGGACCATGGTCGGGAATTTGCTCCACCAGCATTGCCATATGCGCAACAACGGACCGCTTGGCTTCCAATGTGCGCGCCAGCTCGTGCTGAGACTTTGCCATATGCTCTACAATGGCAGATATTCGTTCCTGCATGATAGATCCTCCTCAAGGAAGCACATGGATAACTACCCCATATCATATGCGGCTTTTAGGAAAGTGCGATACATAACTTTTCACATTAAATAAGGGGCAAGCTTCGCTCACCCCAAAACTTATAAATTCTTATATGTTGAGATAAACGGCTTACTCCGGAATAAAAGCCTTCTAAATCCCTTGATCAACAGTCGAGGTGGATGCAAAACAAAATATAAAACTCATTTCTTATTCACCAACAAAAACTCCCCCAAGCCGCCTAACACATTAGCCTGGGGGAGTTTCGATCATCTTCTTACACTTCGTTTTTGTCGATAACCATGCCGATTAGTGTAAGAGGTCCGGGGATGCTAGCTACAGGAGAGGAATCTCCTTGACCCGCTTTGAACGTTAATTGTGCGAACAACCGGTACGTTAAGGTTCCCGAATTTCCTGTTTCTGCATGCTGGAAGGAAGAGGTTACTGATGCAATCGAGATTGCGCCCACCGCAGCAGCTGTTGGAGGCGTTGCGCCTCCGTCTGTAAACTCGTATACTGTTACTCCATTTCTAGTAAGCGTATAAAGTACGCTAAATTGTCCAGTCGCGGATGCTGCAGCTTGTGCAGTAACTACAAGTTGAGTTCCGATAGAGCCCATAACGACTTGTCTATCGTTGCTGTTGGAACCTTGTAAAGTTACAGACGCTAGCTCAACAGGTGTGGTTGTTAACAAAATTGGAGTAAAAGGTGGAAGTGTTACGATTCCACTGCTTGGTTCACTGAAATCTACGAACTTCAATCTTGCTTCTCTAGCCATTCTATCTCCTCCTTAAATAAATGAGAATTTTGTATTACAGAATAATAGATGCAAGTAGGAAGTCATTTGCTTGGGTAAAAACTGGAAGGAATTGGTCTATTTTTTCACCCAAGCCGATTAAGGCCTTCGAACATAGAATAATAGAAAGACTATCTTTTCCAGGAGAAGGTGTAATGCTATGAAGGAATATACGTCCATTACCCTTAGTAAAGGGAAACCGCTTATCGTACACAATCCAACAACGTACAAGCAGATCGGTCAAGGCGCTCAAGGGGCCGTATTTCAGCTATCCTCGAAGAGATGTGTAAAAATCTACATGTCGGAGAAACATTGCAAACAGGAGCGCAAAGTGCTAAAGGCTGCGAAATCATTGAAGTCCCCCTACTTTCCGAAGCTGTATGCTGCAGGGAAAAAATATGTGGAGATGGAATTTATTGATGGCGTTCCCATCCTCGACTTCCTGAAGGACAAGAAGAAAGTACCGGCATGGTTGGCTAAAGAATTTATAGCCATGATCACGCATATGAAGAAGTTAAACTTCACGAGACTTGACGCAAGCCCCAGACATGTCCTTATCACAAAGGAGAAACGTATCGTCGTTATCGATCATGTCAACTCCTATCGCACTCTCACCCCATATCCCGAGAAAATCTTGAATGGGCTCGCAGCAATCGGACTTCGGGAGCAATTCCTTCACAAAGTGAAAGCGCTGGACTCTGGTCTGTATGAATCATGGAGCGTTCAGAGTGCGAATGCTTGACACGTAACGAAAAAACAGAGAGTAAGGACGTGAGCCCTTACTCTCTATGTTTGTGGATAAAGTGGAATGAAGAGCTCCGTAGTTTTCGGAGAAGCGTAGCGGTCGCCTTTGACAGTTTGTTATCACCTTATAAGCTTTCATTCAATCGAATAATAAAATGTCAACAGCGATTGGAGAAAAGCTACGGAAGCTCGTAATGGACCCTACTTGATCTACAAACTAACAGAGAGTAAGGACGTGAGCCCTTACTCTCTGTTTTTTACCATAATAGCCCTTTATATCGGTCGGTCTCGGGAAGCTTATCTAGTATTCTGACCAAATCGACGACGATCTTCGAAGTGAGTGCTTCCTCTGCAAGCTTCCGATACTCCTCATTTTTCTGAGTCACGACAATGACGTCTGAGAATGCCAGAAGCTCCTCGAGACTTGGCGTAAGCAAATTCGCCAGATGCGGCACGGTCGATTCGATGTACTGCTTATTTGCCCCTACCAGTTGGGATGTGAGCACGTTCTGATCATAGATTTTGATGGAGTAGCCCTTGCCGATTAGTCTCTCCAGCAGTTTAACCACAGGTGATTCCCTCAAATCGTCCGTCCCCGCTTTAAAGGCCAGCCCCAGCACACCAACCTTCACCTTGCCTTGAGCAACGATCATGTCTACGGCTCTTTCAATCAGAAGCTCATTGCTCCGTTCTACGGCAGAGAGAACAGCCAGCTCTACGTGTCGGCTTCTCGCCATACTGTTGAGCGCTTTAAGATCCTTCGGCAGACAGGAGCCGCCGTAAGCAAAGCCTGGCTTCAGATAAGCCGGTGAAATGTTCAATTGCCGGTCTTCGCAAAATAAGCTCATGACAGCATGCGGGTCAACTCCCATGGAATGGCACAGAGCACCTATCTCCCCGGCGAAGACGACCTTGAGCGCATGGAACGAATTGTTGACGTATTTGATGATCTCAGCTACTTCCCGTTTCGTCTCCAGCAGCGGAGCTTCGATCGGTCCATACATGCCTCTCAGCATCTCCAGCGCACGCTCATTCTGTGTACCGATTAGCGTATAAGGAGGATTGAAATAATCCTCAATACTTGTTCCCTCGCGTAAAAATTCCGGATTGCTGACGACCGCGAAATCTTCGTCCACCTTCTTGCCGGACCTCGCAATAATCTGCTCGACCTCGTGGCATGTTCCCGGGGGAACGGTGGAGCGAATAATAATCGTCTGGAAGCCTTCGCGCTGGGAAGCGGCTTCTTTGATCTGTTCCGCTACATGCCAGATGAAGGACAAATCGGGAGCTCCATGCCGATCGGATGGAGTTCCGACACAAATCAAGCAGATATCCGCATTCTTAACGGCGGCGCCGATATCGCTAGTTGCAGATAACCGGCCGGCAGCATGCTGCTGTGCGACCAATTCGGCAATTCCTTTCTCGATGACCGTGGGCTTCCCCTGGTTTATTAATTCAACCTTGTGCGGATTCACATCCACGCCAATCACCTGATTGCCGAGCTGGGCTAAACAAGCGGCCGACACGCAGCCAACATAACCCAAACCGAATACGGCAATGGTATAAGAAGATTTCTGAGTGCTCATTATCCTGTCATCTCCCTATGCGATACTTTTCTATCTCAGCTATGACTTGTTTTGAAATAGCCTTGGGATCATACGTTTCGAGTAAATCCTTTCTGGCTTGGCGCGCTTTGCCTTTAGCTGCGTCGGGCCGCTCCAGAACCTGTCTCATCTTTTTCCGCAGATCCTTAACAGATGGCTCCGCCCAGTAATGTCCATTGAAAAGGGGGTTCTCATTATCGGATATGCGGACTAGCGCCTTCACATCGATTAAGTATGAATTGGATTCATTCATAAAATCCGTCTGCCCGCTCCAATTCGTACCGATTACCGGCAGCTCCATCAGCATAGCTTCGAAGAAGGGCCTCCCCCAGCCCTCCCCCTGGTTGGAAGCACAAACGCATGGCACGAGCGATACAACTTCACTATGTCTTCCGGTCCCATCATCTGGTCAATGATATATACGGGAGGGCGACGGGAACCTGCACTCGGCACGCTCAGCTGAGACATGTAGTGCTCTAACCGTTCTTTTGCGATTTCATCTCGCACTTTGACGAGTAGTGCTATGTCATCTTCGTACCGAAACTCCTGCAAGTAAGCCTGCAGCAGCGCATCATAGCCCTTGCGTTTCTTCAAATCAAAGACTGATAAAAAGATGAACGATTCCGGTATAGGCAGCGACAGCTTGGGGCCTTTGGGAGAGAAGCGGTGCATATCAAAGAAATTGGGAATATGACGAAGCGGCACATGAACTCCGCTGGAAGAGAACGTCTGCAGGTTGAACCAGCTCTGCACCCAGACTTCGTCAAATTGATTCAGTTCATGGGTCCAGCCCGCAGGAATGCGGTCTGTCTCAAATGTCGTCCTTGCAATATTTACCCGGAACTCAGGACGGCAGCGCGCCTCACTTCCAACCCAGTTATACAAATACACATCATTGGACGGCAGTCGATTGTTCTCAAAGGAAGAGATGTACGCCACGTCCCTCGCAGGAAGAGTCAAATCCTTTTCCGACGCATCGCGAGCTTCAATCCTCACGCGATATCCCGCCCGATCCAGAATACCAAGCAGGATACGGTTTCCTTCAGCAAGTCCGTGTCCATTGTAAAAGATGCCCTCAAGCAGAATGTTCACAGGCTTCTTCACCGCTCCCTTCTCTACACCAAAATCTTAAATTTATTGATCTCCCGCATGACCCTTTGCGCAACTTCTTGCTCGTGAAATTTCTCCAACAGTTCCCTTCTTGCCCGTTTCCCTTTCTCCCTCGCTTCTTCCCGATTTTCGAATACATGCCTCATCTTCCGCTGTAAATCTTTCATGGAAGGCTCTGCCCAATAATGTCCATTGAACATCGGCAGCTCATTCTCGATTTGGATGAGCTTCTTAACTCGAATGAAATACGAATTGCCGGAATTCATGAATTCCGTATGGCCGCTCCATTCCGTACCGATCGAAGGCAGCTCCATCAGCATGGCTTCAAAGAACGGTCTTCCCCAGCCCTCCCCGCGCGTCGGCAGCACAAAGGCGTCGCATACCCGGTATAACTTGAGCATATCCTCCAGGAGCATCATATGATCGATCATATAAATGCGGGGCTGCTGCTCAGCCGGTTTGGGGTGTCCGGCAATGAACTGTTCAATTCTTTCGTTTCTGTTGTTGTCCCTCACTTTCATAATTAAGGCCACATCATCGTCTATGGAAAACTCATTAAGGTACGCATTTAGAAGGACGTCGTACCCTTTTCTTTTTTTCAAATCGAAAATAGAAAGAAACCGGAAGGATTCAGAAAAGGAATGGTCCAGCGTCGGCCCCTCGGGTTGAAACTGGCCGATATCGAAGAAGTTCGGTATCAGTCTCAGCGGGACTCGGACTCCGGAAGACAAGAATGTCTGCAGATTGAAGGTACTCTGCACCCACACCTCATCGAATGCGTTCAGCTCCGGTACCCAGGACGCGGGAATCCGGTCCGTTTCGAACGTAGTCCTGGCGATGTTAATCCGAAATTCAGGATTATATTTCACACCTGCGCCAATCCAGTTATAGATGTATATATCGTTGCTCGGCAGTTCTACATGTTCAAAGGAAGAGATAAATGCAATTTCCTCGGGCGGCAGCACCGTATGCTTCTCTTCCCGGTCTCTCGGGGCAATGCGAACTCGGAAACCGGCTTTGTGCAGTATTCGAAGCAGGATGCGGTTCCCTTCCGCAAGCCCATGCCCGTTGTAAAACTTACCGTCCAATAAAATATTCACATTCCTCACCTCCCTACAGCAGCTTGGCATACTTATAGATTTCTTCAACGACCATGTCTGCTACCCGGCGCATATCATAGCTGCGAAGAATATCCTCACGCGCCCGTTTACCCACCGATTGCGCTTCTTCCCGGTTCTCATAGACATGCCGCATTTTGGCTCGGAGATCCTTGATCGAGGGGTTCGCCCAATAATGTCCGTTAAACATAGGAAAATCGCTATCCTTAATTCGGACTAAGCGGTCAACATCGATTAGGTAGGCGTTCTCTTCGTTCATATAATCAAGATGCCCGCTCCAGTTGGTCGCAATGACAGGCATACACATCAGCATGGCCTCAAAGTAAGGTCTTCCCCAGCCCTCTCCGCGCGTCGGAAGGACAAAGGCATCGCAAGCTTTATACAGTCCAAGGAGCTCCCGCATGTGCAGCATTTGATCAATAATATAGACCGGAGGACGTCTTTCTCTGAGTGTAGGATGATCATCGATATAGGCCAAAAGCTTAATTAGCTGCTGATCGCTTCGGACTTTGATAATCAATGCGGCATCATCCTTGTCGGAGAACTCCTGCAGGAATGCATCGAGCAAAACGTCGTAGCCCTTGCGCAGCTGCAAATCAAAGATAGATAAGAACTTGAAGGTCTCTGCGACCGGCAGCCGCAGCGGCTCGGTGTACACATCAAACGCGCCAGTATCAAAGAAATTGGGAATGTGCCGAAGAGGTACCTGTACACCGGAAGAGGTAAACGTATCGATGTTAAATCTGCTCTGCACCCATACTTCGTCGAATTGATTCAGCTGCGGCACCCAACTGGCCGGAATACGGTCTGTCTCAAATGTCGTCCTGGCAATCGTAAAGCGAAACTCGGGACGATGGCGAATGGAGGAGCCTACGAAATTATAGAGATATACATCGTTCGACTTTAGCCTTGTGTGCTCAAAGGATGAGATATAGGCCGCTTCATCGGCATCCAGCACAAGCTTCCGTTCATTCGTATCCCAGGGAACAATTCGAACCCGGAACCCCGCTTGGTCCAGGATGCGCAGCAGAATGCGGTTCCCTTCGGCAAATCCATGGCCATTGTAAAAAATGCCTTCCAGCAAAATGTTCAAGGAGGCCACCACTTTTCTCTACATCCTAAATTTTTCGATCTGTTCTGCAACCTTCAAGCCGACATCTTTAAGACTATATGTCTCAAGCAGATCGGCACGCGCCCTTTTCCCCACCAGCCGTGCTTCTTCCCGGTGCTCAAAGACATAGCGCATCTTTCTGCGCAAATCCTTCATCGAAGGCTCTGCCCAATAATGTCCTTCGTATTTGGAAGGGTCCGGATGATCCTTCAAGCGTACAGGTATAAGCTTTTTCACACGAATTAAATAGGAATTCCTCTCGTTCATATACTCGGTCTGACCGCTCCAATTCGTACCGATCACCGGTATTTCCATCAGCATCGCTTCAAAAAACGGCCTTCCCCAGCCCTCTCCTCGGGTAGGCAGCACAAAAGCGTCACAGGCTCTATATAGACTGTGCAGCTCCGGAGTAAGCAGCATATGGTCGATCACACAAATCGCCGGCTGCAGATGTCCGGGCTTAGGGTGGGAACGGATCAGCTCGCGCAGCTTATCGGTTCCTTGGCTGTCTCTTACTTTAATCACAAGAGCTACATCTTCTTCCGAAGTGAATTCATCGAGGTACGCCCTAAGCAGCACATCGTACCCTTTACGCTCGATTAAATCGAATACGGATAAAAACTTATAAGAGGAAGCAATCGGCAGGTCGAGTACAGGACCCTGAGGACGATACTGCGGATCGTTAAAGAAATAAGGAATAAACCTCAGAGGGACCTGCACGCCGGAAGCCGCAAACGTCTCCCGGTTAAATGCGCACTGCACCCACACTTCATCAAACTGATTCAGTACAGGTACCCAGGAGGCTGGCAGACGGTCCGTTTCAAAAGTTGTGTGGGCAATATTAACGCGAAACTCAGGCTGAGTATGAAGCGCCGCCCCCGATCCCCGGTACAGGAAAATGTCGCTTCTCCGCAGCTCCGTCTGCTCGAAAGAAGAGACATAACGGATCTCCTCAGGGGTCAAAGCCATCCCCTTATCCTCCACCCGATCTCTCGGAGCAATTCGTACGCGATAACCGCAACCATCAAGAATGCGCAGCAGCGCCCGATTGCCTTCCGCATATCCACTGCCTGAATAGAAATATCCTTTGAACAAAATATTCAACAGCGTCATCCTCCTTCACGTTCGCTGCTCGTCTGGATGTCTCTATCGATAGACCTCTATCTACAATATATTTATCCCTAGTTGTGCCCGTGTTGGGGCAGGTACCCCGTTTCTTACAAAAACTGCTGCAAACCATCCCTTCAAGCGCCGATACCCCTGCACCATGTCGAACATACGATAGAAGTATTGGAAGTAACGATGTAAAGGAGGCCCGCTCATGTTTCATCAGGTATCCGTCTTATTTGCTTATAAACCGGACAAGGGTCCAAGAGACGCTGCGCTCAAATGGACGACAAGCTTCTATAAAAGAGCGATGCCGGGCATTGAAATCTGTATCGGCGAGGATTCAAGCCGCAATTTCAATAGATCCAAGGCGCTCAATAGAGCTGCTAAACAATCCAAAGGAAAAATCCTAGTCATCGCCGATCTCGATGTATTCTATGATCCGGCTATTCTGAAACAATCTATTAAATTGCTGAAAAAGCATGCTTGGGTGGTACCTTTTAGCCAAGTCATAAATCTGTCAGAGAAGAATACCAAACGCATCTATGAAAGCAAAGCAGCCTGGCCGTTACAAGCAAAAATCCAACATGCCAAAGTCAGAGAATACTCCAAGTGGACAGGGAAATTAAACATTGTGCCTCGGGAAGCGTTTAAAAAAGTAGGCGGTCTCGATGAACGATTCAGCGGATGGGGCTGTGAAGACACTGCTTTTGCCCTAGCCTTGAATGCAATTTGCGGACCGTATAAAAGATTGGATCATTCCATTTACCACCTGTGGCATCCGAGAGTCGGTCCAAAAGGAAATCCCAATTTCGATAACAATATGAAGCTCCTTGAGCGTTATAAACAAGCTGATTCGAAAGAAAGCATGCGCAGATTAATTGGAAACAGGAAGTGATCAGAATGACCGATTCCCGAATGATTGTTCCTTCCAAGCAGGACTGCATGAGCCTGGACCAATGGGTGAAGACGCAACGATCGGCGGATCGCCATACCCTGCTGACCTATCCAATGAAAAAGTCCCGATCGTTAATCAAGCCTATAAGCATCGATAAGAAGCTTCACCCTATTTTCAAGTATGCTTGAATGTATGGAAGGTCAACAGACAACCCTTGCCAGGCAAGGTTGCCGTCATCCCAAACGGAAGAGTATGGGGAGACAAAGGCGTTGTGATCACGCCGGACCATAAGGTGCTCAAGAGTGTGACAAGGGCTGTAATTGATAAAGAAATCAAATCATTGCCGGGGCCCCGAATTACAAGGAAAACAGTAGGTGTATTGACATTCAAATATACGCACAACTATTTTCACTGGATGATGGACGTACTTCCCCGGATTCAACTTATCCGTAAAAGCGGGATTCCCATCGACCGGTATATCATCAGCAAGCCCGGCAGCTTTCCATATGAAGAAACACTGGATCGTTTAGGCATTCCAATGAAAAAGGTATGGATAGCCGACAGCCCCGAGTTTCATATGGAAGCCAACCGGCTGGTAGTGACAGACACCCTGTCACGGTGGGGAAGCCACTCCCATGTCTATCCGCAGTGGGCCTGCGACTTCATAAGAGATCAGTTCCTCGATCCGAATAAAAAGCCCTCCCGTGCGTATGAACGAATTTATATCAGCCGCACACATGCGAGCCGCCGTAGAATTACGAACGAAGATGCGCTCATTCGACTTTTACAGAAATATGGGTTTCGCTGCATCTATCCGGAGCAGCTTTCACAGGCGGAGCAAGCACACATTTTCCATTCGGCCAAAGTTATCGTCTCACCGCACGGAGCTGCATTGACCAACCTCGTTTTTGCGAAACCTGGCACGACGCTGCTTGAATTATTCTCTCCTAAATACGTCAGAGAGTATTATTGGATCATTAGCAGCTATATGAAACTAAATTATTACTATTTAATAGGGGACAGAGACTTGACTCATCGTCCTGAAAAAGAGCTGGCTGAGGATATGAAGATCGATGTAACGTCTGTCAAAGAATTGCTGCAGAAAGCAGGAATCGATCGAAGATAAAAGATGAGAGGTGAGCGCATGACGCATAGAGAGCTGCCGCCTGAAGGCTATTACAGCACCTTCAAGGAATGGCTGAACACGACAAGTCTGCGTAAGCGAAAGCATCGAAAACGCAAGCATTTTAACGATCCCGTTGATCTGAGCGAGCCCCTTGGGTTAGAGAGCCCGACATTCTGGACGCTGCGCTTTTCCGAGGCGAGGGATCCTTACCGTCAGCGAAACGGGATCATCGACATCATGCCCAAAGGACGGATATGCGGTGCGAAGCCCGATGTACTCTCACCCGATCATAAGCTGATCTGGGAGCATTCCCGTGAGATGCATAAGGATCCGCAGAAGCATTCCATCTTTGAGCTGCAGAAGCTGCCGCCTCTTACGTACACAGACGATATTGTGGCACTGCTCAGCAGCAAAGACAGCCATATCTATTACCACTGGATGTTCGATGTGCTCCCCCGCATCTATCTCATGCACAAACGCGGCATCCTAGCGGACAAATATGTCATTAACGGCAAGCGGCTGGCCCCGTTTCAATATGAAACTCTCCAGGCGCTGGGCATCCGGCGCAGCCAAATTATCGAAAGCCACGATGAGCTGCATCTGCAAGCGAGAAAGCTGATCATGCCGCATTTTACTTCCGGAATTCGGCCCCAGTGGGTGTGTGAATTTCTGCGTAAAAAACTGATGATCCAGCCAAAGCTGGCGCCGATTCCCGGCTATAAACGGATTTACATCAGTAGAGCCAATGCCCGTAAGAGAAAGCTCCTTAATGAGCCTGAGGTCATAAGGCTTCTTCAGAAGTACGGCTTTCGAAGCGTAAGTCTGGAAACGATGCCTGTTTCCCAGCAAATTCAAATCTTCTCCGGTGCGGAGGCTGTCGTGGCGCCTCATGGAGCCGGGCTGACCAATATTGTGTTCAGTCCCCCCGGCATCAAGGTCATTGAGATGCTTTCTCCCCAGTTGGTACACAACTGTTATCCGATCCTGAGCAGCCACATGAAGCATCAGCATTACTACCTCATCGGCGAAGGGGAGCGCCCGCCGGAGTATATTGACCCTCATGACCATAAGGCTGACATTCGCGTCAACTTGAACGAGCTGCACCGGCTGTTGAAGATGGCCCGACTTTAGCACAAAAGAAAAGCGTCTCCCTGAAGCGGAGACGCTTTTTTCCACATCATATATTATTCTTGTCGATATATTCCCTCATCACGCCGGGCAGCGCTTTTTTCGCATATTTCAAATGCTTATACAGTGCCTCCTGATAGGAGTCGGACACGTTCCAATCGTCGGGCAGCATATCGATAATGTGCCTAAGATCATCATTGTGAATAGCCGTGATTTTATCCACATAATCCATCAGCTGCTTTTTATGGGTAATCAATGTATGGAACCAGCGGAATACTTTGCCCCTCCTGACGGACAAAGGCAAGAATTCCCTGCTGGGGTTATCCGGCGTTATATTAAAGCAATTCGTATGGTCTATCATCTGGAACACATATTGGTTGCCTTTGGGCACAAGCAGCAAATTCTTTTCATTTCGGTCCGAATTACTCGTATAGTGATCAAACACGATCAGTCCCGGAACCTGATCCACATTCTTGATCTCGTGTCTTTTGGGCCTGCTATCCAGATCGGTAACATGCAACGCTCGTTCCACAAACCGGCTTGCCGATTGCCGGCCGGATCGGAACGATTTGCTGCGAAGCTCGTCATACTCTTCAATAAACTGCTTGGTGATGCGGATTGTTTTGTAACGGGGAATGGGCAGCTCTAGCAATGCCCCTAAATGATTAACAATGAATTCATTGATGAGTACCCAATCTCCTTGCGGATTATTTTTAAATTTGACCACATACCGTCGTCCGTCGCTGCATGCAATCAAATGCGGTGAAGATTTGCCTCTGGACATGGGCCGAATGTAGGTGACGGGCTTAATGGTCCCCATACTATCCCCCCCTTCCTAGGAAGTTATTTACCTAAACCCTCGTAAATAAAACCAGCCTCATCTAATTGCTGCGGATCTAAGAAGTTACGTGTGTCCAGGATGTAGCCGTCGTAGTTCATAGCGGATCTCATCTCATCCCAATGCAGAAACTGGTATTCCTCCCAGTGAGTTAGAAGGATGATCCCGTCTGCGGTATGCGCCGTATCTTCGGGACGCTCACAGTAGTGTACAGTCAGATGCGGATTCACCTTGCGAAACATCTCCATGCCTTGGGGATCGTGAACCGCGACAGTAGCCCCCAGCTTGAGAAGCTTCTCAATGATATAAGAGGCTTGCGTACTGCGTGCGTCGTCCGTATTCGGCTTAAAGGTAAGCCCCAGAATACCGATATGCTTGCCCTGGAGTGATGTAAGGGCGCGCTCCACCTTGTGGATGCAATAGTCATGCATCCCTTGGTTCGCCTGGACGGCCGCCTTGACGATCGTCAGCTCACTCCCGCTCCGCTGACTGGCCTGCAGAATTTCCGCGGTATCCTTCGGAAAGCAGCTGCCGCTCCAACCGCTCGATACTTGCAGGAATTTGGCTCCAATCCGGGAGTCCAGTCCCATGCCATAGGCTACATCGAGCACATTGGCTCCCAGCGCTTCGCACAACCTGGCTACCTCGTTCATGTAGCTGATTTTCACCGCCAGGAATGCATTGGATACGTATTTGATCAGCTCAGCCGATGTAGCATCGGTTTGCACATACACCGGAGCAGGCGAGCTCAGTCGATGTGCGAACATCCCCCGGATGAATGAATGATCAAGGAAGTTTCTTTCCATAAGCGGTTGGTATAGGGCTCTCATCGTATCTGCCGCCTGTTCGTATCCGGCTCCTACTACAATCCGATCGGGAAAGAATACGTCCTCCAGCGCATAGCCTTCCCGTAAAAATTCAGGATTGCTTACCACGGCAAAATGCTGATTATGAAGCAGGCCCGACGCTTCCTCGATGAGTGAAGCCACCCATTGGGCGGTCCCGGCGGGTACTGTGGATTTGTTCACAATAACCGTGAATTTGCCCGGATTCAGATGCTTACCCAGGCTGCGCGCCGCCGATTCCACATACTTTAAATCAGCGGTTCCATCTGATCGGGAAGGTGTCCCTACTGCTATAAAAATCACATCCGCACGGTAGACACACTCATAGCTTTGTGTCGCAGAAAGCATGGCCGAATGAACCATCTGTGAGATCAGCTCAGAGAGATGCGGCTCGAAAATCGGACTTACTCCCCGATTCATTTCATCTACTTTTTTGCTGTCCGTATCAACAATGACGGTAGGATAGCCTAACGCTGCGAATGCGGTACCTGTCACGCTGCCTACATACCCCGAGCCAATACATACTACCTCCATGTCAGTCCCCTCCATTCAATGCCATCTGCTTTCTATAGGCATGAATCGTTAAGCACAGTCCTTCCGAAAGCCCCACACGTGGTTCCCATCCAAGCAGCTTTCTTGCTTTATCAATGACCGGCCGCCGTAATCGAGGGTCATCGGCAGGGAGCGGGCTAAACGTAATCCTGCTGTCCGAATGGGACAGCTCTTTGATCCACTGGGCAACCTGTATAATCGTCGTCTCTACAGGGCTGCCGATGTTGATGGTCTCGCCTGTTGCCCGGTCACTCTCCATCATCAGTTCGAGTGCGCGCACTGTATCGTCAACATAGCAGAAGGAACGGGTTTGCGATCCATCACCGTATACCGTCATGTCCCGGCAGGCGAGTGCCTGAGTGACAAAGTTGGAGATGACTCTGCCATCATCATTGCGTAAACCGGCCGAATACGTATTAAAAATGCGGGCAATCTTCACTTCTACGCCATACCTGTGCCAGTATTCATAACACAGCACTTCTCCTAATCTCTTGGCTTCGTCGTAGCAGGCTCTCGGGCCCCATGTGTTAACATGGCCTCTGTAGGTCTCCGGCTGAGGATGAACCTCGGGGTCGCCATACACCTCACTAGTGCTCGAAAAGAGCAGCTTAGCCTGGTTGCGCTTAGCAAGCTCGAGCATATGCTTTGTCCCCGCCGTATTGACTAGAATCGTCGAGAATGGATTAGCCTGGTAATACTTAGGGGAAGCGGGAGAAGCTAAATGATAAATTTCTTCAGCCTCATTCAGCTCAGAATGCAGCAGCGTCGTCTCCTGCGAGACATCGCAGGTGATGCAGGTGAACAGCGGAGATTCCGTGAGCTCCGCTATGTTCTCCATCCTGCCTGTAGAGAAATTATCCAGTCCAACCACTTGGTTCCCTTGCGCGATTAGCCGTTTAGCCAAGTGAGATCCCAAAAAACCCGCAGCGCCGGTAATGACGATTTTCTTCATGTCATGTCTCCTCCGTTCGAAGAGAATTGGCGCAGGTAGGACCAAAATTCGTCTTGCAGCGCTTCGTTTTTACAAGCCAACTCAACGGTAGCTTTTAAGAAGCCAAGTTTATCGCCGACATCATAGAGACGGCCTTGGAATTCATAAGCATACAGGGGTTTAGCATGAGCCAGCTCCTGCAAAGCGTCAGTAAGCTGGATCTCCCCGCCTACGCCTACGGACTGATGTTCCAGAATGCCGAAGATATCCGGATCCAGAATGTATCTGCCCACAATAGCTGCATTGGATGGCGGATTGCTTTTGGGTTTTTCTACGAGGTTGTTGACCCGATAAAGACCATCTGCAATTAACGTTCCATCAACGACTCCGTACTTGCTTACGTCGGACCAATCCACTTTTTCCACAGCTAGAACTGAGTTCTGCTTGTGCTCATAGATGTCAATGAGCTGCTTCAGGCAAGGAACCGGGCTGTCGATAATCATATCGCCAAGCAGAACAGCAAACGGCTCGTTGCCGATAAATTTGCGCGCGCACCAAATTGCGTGTCCCAGTCCAAGCGCTTGCTTCTGCCGAACATAGTGAATGTCGACAAGATTGGTAATCTCATCGACTAACTGAAGCAAGCTTTGTTTGTTCTTCTCCCGCAAATTTGTCTCTAATTCGTAGTTCACATCAAAATGATCTTCAATCGATCGCTTGCTGCGGCCGGTTACGATCATAATATCTTCAATGCCCGATTGAACCGCTTCTTCCACAATATATTGAATCGTCGGCTTGTCGACGATGGGCAGCATCTCTTTAGGCATCGCCTTGGTAGCCGGAAGAAATCGGGTTCCTAGCCCTGCCGCAGGAATGATGGCCTTTTTGATCGTTTTCATCGCCTTCCCTTCTTTCTCCGGATGTAAGGTCAACTGTCAAATTTACCACTTATCACAACATGCAGACGCGGTTTTTTCAAAGCAGACACCCTTGGTACATAAACCCCATGATTGCTGAGTTGATCCTGCATCCAGCTTTGAGCCAAGCTCGTGCATTCCCAGGTGAACAGCTTTCTGGTTACTCTCTTGCTCTTCGGCTTAGCTGCCGTCTTGTAAATAGGTAACGCCCGTATAGAGGGTCTGCGCCTGACCGCGCTTCGGCTGGACCAAGGGGACTTGATTCTGTGAATACGAAGCACCTTCGTAACGGCTTGAATCTGCATCACCGCTCGTTCAATGGTACAATCTGGGGGCAGCTCTCCTAAATTAAAGGAGAAATAAGAGACGGGACCTGTCTTCAGCAGCAGTCTTCTGTACCTGTTAGGTGTTAAATAGACGCTGCGGGTCGTGACCCTTGCTATGGTTTCAGAGGCTTTAGCGCTATCCGATTCTTGATCGGAGTGATTGTCATGCGATGAGGCTTCCGTTGCCGTCTCCGAATCCCGCTCCGCTTCATGTGAGGATTCTTCATTCGAATGCTCAGGCTGAGCCTGAGAGCCATTCTCATCAAAAACCTCATCCAGCTCGTTAAATAAGCCGTCTTCCACAATACCCTGGAATTTGTCTATATAGTTAGGAAGCGTGTGTTTTTCGGAAATGTACTTTCTGGTCTTCTGACGCATTTGCTGCCGTAGTCCTTTATCCCGATAGAGCTTCTGCATCGAAACATACAATTGCTCTTCCCATTGACCGTCTGATCCGATTTTGCAGACGACTTCGTCCGGCAGCTCCTCTATCATATCGGAGTCTCTTACAATGGCTGCTTTGCCATAGGCCAAGATATCAAGCACTGCTGCAGGAGAAGCTGCGTCGTGATCATCAAACATGTGTATGCAGGCATCAGAGAGGCTTAAAGCGGTCTGGTAGCCTTTGCGATCCGTGCAGGCCTTGAATTCAATGATATTGTCCAAGCCGAGTTCCTTCACCAACTCTCGCAGACTTTCACCGGCTTGCGCTGCATAGGGGCCGTACACAACGTACCTGATATCCGTATTCCCTTCGTCGACCAACCGTTTGACCATGCGGATTGCCGAGACGACCCAGGCATGCTCTTCTGACTGGATGAAGCTGGAAAACACGAAATTTCTGGCCGTCACTAGCGAGATCATGACCGGCAGCTTTTGCGGCAATCGAATGTAGCCCACATTGTGAAATCCTTTATCATGCAGGATTTTCTTAGCTCTACGGCTGTGTACGATGATGGCTCGGGCCTTTTCCAGATAATAGTCCACTTCATATAAGCCGAGCTTGCGCAGCTCAAGATCATGAAGCACAACGATACCGGGATAGCGAAGCACATAGGGAACCATGTACTTATGCTCCGTACTGTCGCCGAGTTGAAACATGACATCGTCGTACAGCTGCGCCCGATTTACAAATTCGGCATGACGGAAAATCCGGTACGCAGGTTCTTCCGAATTCAAGCTGGAGTGGGGTTCATACCCGTCCCCGATAAAAACATCGCATTCGTACCTCTCTTGCAGTGCAGGCAGAACAAGTTGAATATAGTGATTCAAATCAGAGTCCGATGCTGTCATCGGGGTGAAGACAGCCAATCTTTTGCGCAGGTCCTGTTGATAGTTCACCTCGGTTGCAAGCTTGACTTTTTCGGCCGGAGCCCCGGCATATTGAATCGCATCCTCTCGAACGGAGGAAGAAGCAGCTAAGATAAGATCACAAGATTGAAGGAAATTCAAGTAAGCAGCCGAGCTTTCCGTTGCGGAGTCGTTCCTTACATGGGACGTGCTTACAAATCTCTCTGACAGCATATGCTGCACATACAAGACGACCTTGCTTTTACCGAACCATTCTTTCCGCCAGAGAGCTTGATCCGAGCCAGGCAAATCAAATACGTGGAAGCAGTGGATATGATGTTCTTCAATGAATTGCCGGATTTGATCCGGCAAGGATACATGCCGGGAATCGGTTTTCTCATAAAAAAAGTGATATACATCATCAGGGTTGCTTCGTTTTACATGATGGATGAATTTCTCTACTCCTTCGAGCAGCCTGGGGTCGGTCGAGCTTCCAAGCATTAGAGACATATCAAAAGCGATATTCATTGTGTCACCACCTGTTGGACTTGATCTTTCTTGTTTCATATCGTATGCATACCTATGAAAACCTAGCTAGACCATGAACCAGATGGCAAAAATTTGGCGTTTGTCCTCTTGCAATATAGCTACTGATCCTTCTCTTTTACAAGAGTAGGTTCCATAGATTTAATCACATTCTTAATCTTCTGTTCCTCTGATTTGCGGCATACCAGCAATCCGTCCTTGGTAGAGACGACGATCAGATCCTCAATTCCAATCGCAATGACGGTTTGATGATCGGTATAAATGATAGAATCGTTCACGTTCTGCCCGTATACATCGCCAAATAGTAGATTGCCGTTGTCATCCGTTGAAAACACCCGCTCCAGCGACGTCCACGAGCCGATATCATCCCATATAAAATCAACCGGAATCGTATAAATCGTATGTGCTTTCTCCAGGATGGCGTAATCTACCGAGATGCGAGGCATGGAAGCGTAGACTTCCTCCAGATTGTCCTCGGCACCATACAGCTGCTCCCACAAGTCTGATTGATAGAGCCGCAGGTAATGTGCAATCGTAGAAGGCTTCCAAATACATATACCGCTGTTCCAATACGTATCGGATTGCTGAAACAGCTCCTTCGCTTTTTGTTCGTTCGGTTTTTCCATAAAGGTGTCCACCCGAAAAGCATATCCGCCGGTTTGTCCGGGGAATGTGCGGATATAGCCGTAGCCGGTTTCCGGACGAGTCGGTACGATCCCCAGAGTCACAATCGTTTCATTCTCGCTGGCCAGCCTTTCCGCTTTCAGCAAAGCTTCCCACAAGGCATCATCTTCGGGGATGTATTGGTCCGATGGTGCAGTAATCAGTACCTCATCCAAGCCTTCTTTTAGAAAAAAACGCGCTGTAAGCGCTATACAGGGGCCTGTATCCCTCTGATCGGGCTCGACAATCACATGGTCCTTCTCCAGACAGGGGAGTTGTTCGTAGATGAGCTCCAGATAGGAGGAACCGGCAACGACATATATGTCACGGGCATCCACATATTTAAGGAAGCGCTGATATGTCTGCTGGAGCATGCTCTCGTGGGAGGTTAGCGCGAGAAACTGCTTGGGCTTGGAATCTACGCTTCTGGGCCAAAATCGCAGGCCCTTCCCTCCGGCCATTATCACCACTTTCATCAGGCTCATCTCCTTTTTAATTTCAAGGATTTCTGTTCCATTGTATTCCCCCATACTGGCGGGAAAGTGGACGAATAGCTCCAGTGGCGGAAAAATGGTTACTCGTCCACTGTTTGCAGGGCAGGGTTGGAGATAAGCGATTGGAATAGAGCTACGGAAGCTGATAAAGGGGAACTGGAGGTCTCCTTACTTTTTCGATTCCATAACAAAATGTCGACAGCGATTGGAGTAAAGCTGCGGAAGCACGGAATGGACCCTACTTTATAGACAAACAAAGGACCATGTCCGGAGACACGGTCCTTATCACCCCGTTATGCCTTGGGTCCAATGGCGATCCAATTAATAATGCCGTAAATATCTGTAGAGAAGCGAGTCCTCACAATGGTAAGGATGGCATAATTCGTAAACTTCTGCTTGACGACCGCGTAGCATGCCGCATGATTCGTCATCGCGATGAGCGCATAATTGATATCCTGGAAAGCTTCATCAAAATGAATCTGCACTTCCGCGATTTCATCCTGAATCTTGATTTCAAAAGGAACCAGGCCGAATTGCTGAATGGACTTTGCCTTTGCTGCCGGAAGCTGCATGACGGGAACGGAAAGCTTGGTGGCATCGACACTGCCTGAGGCCAGATGCTCGCCGGTTATCGTGCCGGGCACCAGCTTGCCGCCATCGATACTTTGATCGGCTAGCTTTGCTGCCGTTACCGACCTATCAGCCAGATGCTCCCCGTTTACCGAGCCTTCTGCTAATTTGGCACCATCTACAGCCCCGTCGGCAAGATGTTCGCGCGTAACTGCCGATGCTGCAATATGACCTGCCTCAATACTGCCTGCAGCCAGCTTCGAACCGCTGATTACTCCATCTGACAAATGCCCGCTGCTCACGGAGCCTGCGGTCAATTTGCTGCCGTCCACGCTGCCGGGGGCGAGGTGATCCCCTGTTACCGAGCCTGAAACCAACTTCCCGCTATCCACGCTTTGCTCAGCTAATTTATCTGCTGTTACCGTACCATCAGCCAGATGTTCGCCCTTCACAGCGCCTGTGGCTAACTTGGTGCCGTCCACGGCTCCGTCCGCTAAGTGTTCGCGCATGATCGCCGAAGAAACGATGTTGCTGGCGTCAACGCTGCCTGCGGCAAGCTTTGAACCTAAAACAGATCCGTCAACCAAGTGCTCGCTGCCTACTGCTCCGGCTGCTAGCTTACTGCGTTCTACGCTGCTATCGGCGAGTTGGAAGCTCCCTACCGCGCCGGCGCCGATGTGTTCACTGCTTACGGCTCCTGCTGTCAGTTTACTGCCGTCGACACTTCCTGCCGCCAATTTAGAGGCATTCACCGATTCAGGCGCAAGGTGCAATCCGTACACCGAATGGATGGCCAGTTTGCCGGCATCCACACTGCCTGCCAGCAGCTTCGTCCCGCTTATCGAATTATCAGCCAGGTGTTCGCCGGTTACGGAGTCCAGTGCCAGCTTATCGCCGTCGACACTTCGCTCGGCTAATTTGGCTGCCGTCACCGAGCCGTCTGCCAAGTGCCCAGCTGTCACCGATTCCGCCGCTAATTTGGTGCTGTCCACAGCCCCGTCCGCTAAGTGCTCGCGCGTAATCGCCGAAGAAACGATGTTGCTGGCGTCAACGCTGCCAGCGGCAAGCTTTGACCCTAGAACGGATCCTTCAGCCAATTGTTCGCTGTTCACCGCTCCGGCTGCCAGCTTATTACGGTCTACACTGCCGTCGGCGAGTTGGAAGCCGCCTACCGCTGCTGCGCCGATGTGTTCACTGCTTATAGCTCCTGCTGTCAGCTTACTGCCGTCGACACTTCCTGCCGCCAATTTAGAGGCATTCACCGATTCAGGCGCAAGGTGTACGCTGTAAACCGAGCTGCTCGCCAGCTTGCTTGCATCCACACTGCCAGCCAGTAATTTTGCGCCGCTTATTGAATTATCAGCTAGGTGCTCGCCGGTTACGGAGTCCAGTGCCAGCTTATCGCCGTCGACACTTCGCTCGGCTAATTTGGCCGCCGTCACCGAGCCGTCTGCCAAGTGCCCAGCTGTCACCGATTCCGCGGCTAATTTGGTGCTGTCCACAGCCCCGTCCGCCAAGTGTTCGCGCGTGATTGCCGAAGAAACGATGTTGCTGGCGTCAACGCTGCCAGCGGCAAGCTTAGACCCTAGAACAGATCCTTCAGCCAATTGTTCGCTGCTCACCGCGCCGGCTGCCAGTTTAATGCGGTCTACACTGCCGTCGGCGAGTTGGAAGCTGCCTACCGCTGCTGCACCGATGTGTTCACTGCTTATAGCCCCTGCTGTCAGCTTACTGCCGTCAACACTTCCTGCCGCCAATTTAGAGGCATTCACCGATTCAGGTGCAAGGTGTACGCTGTAAACCGAGCTGCTCGCCAGCTTGCTTGCATCCACACTGCCAGCCAGTAATTTTACTCCGCTTATTGAATCATCAGCTAGGTGCTCGCCACGAACGGCAGACTTCAATAGCTTGCTGCCATCTATACTTCCAGCTGCCAGTTTAGCCCCAGTAATAACGCCGTTGTTAATATGATGATCGTGGATAGCCCCCACAACAAGCTTGCTGCCATTTACGCTCTCGCTTGCAAGTTTAGCTGATGTGATTACACCGTCCACGATGTGCTCATTTTGAACGGCATTAGGAGCCAGCTTACTTTCTGTAACGCTATAGTCCGCTAATTTCTTTTCAGTTACAGCGCCATCAGCAAGATTCTCGGATTGGATCGACTCCTCCGCCAACTTTTGCCCATTAATGCTGTGGTCGGCCAAGACGTCAATCGTAATGGAATTAGGAACTAAATGATCGGCTGTCACGGAGCCCGGTTTAATATGAATACCATCAATAATGTGTTCCTGCAAGTGCCGAGCTTGGATCGAAGCAGGGGCAATTTTGGCCCCGACCACTGCTTCCTGGGCGATTTTACTCGTTGTTACGGATTGATCATGAAGCTTGCTGGAAATAATCTCCCCGTCAGCAATATGCTGGCGTTGTATCGAAGTCAAAGCAATCTGTTCTTTACCCACTGAGCTTCCTGCAAGATGTCTGGAGGTAATGATTCCATCGGCGACTGTATCCCCATTCACGCTGCCAGCAGCAAGTTTGGACGCAACGATGGAACCGTCAGCGATCTGCTCGCTTCCTACCGCTCCATGAACCAGTTTGCTGGCATCTACACTATCCGGCGCAAGCTTGCTCCCGATGACTTCACCGTCCGCTAGATGCTGCGCTCTTACCGCGCCTTCGCCGATCTGATCGGCAAGCACGCTGCCAGCTCCCAGCTTATCTGCTGTCACTGCTCCGTCCTGGATCCATTCCGTACCGACAGTGTTCCATGCAAGATGCTCGGAGTGAATTTGTTCAGGTGCGATATGCCCGGCTTTCACAGCTCCTTCGGCAATATGGCCTTCTGTAATGGAGCTTTCTGCGATATGGCCTGACAAGATCGAACCTTCTGCGATTTTGCTCGCATCCACGCTGCCATCCGCCAACTTCGACGACTGCACCGCGCCCTCCGCCAATTGCTCGCTTCCTACCGATCCGCTAACTAATTTGCTGGCATCTATACTATCCGGCGCAAGCTTGCTTCCGTTTACTTCGCCATCCGCAAGATGCTGCCCTCTTACCGCGCCTTCGCCGATCTTATCGGCAAGTACGCTGCCGACCGCCAGTTTATCTGCTGTGATGGCTCCGTCCTGAATCCATTCTGTTCCTATAGAGCTTAATACGATATGGTCGGATTGAATCTGTCCTGGTGCAATATGCCGGGCTTTCACAGCATCTTCAGCAATATGGCCTTCCGTAACGGAGGCTGCTGCGATGTGTCCTGTTAAGATCGCACCTTCTGCGATTTTGCTCGCATCCACACTGCCTGCCGCCAGCTTCGATGACTGCACAGAACTGTTTGCCAACTGCTCGCTTCCTACCGCCCCGTTAACCAATTTACTGGCATCCACACTGTCTGGCGCGAGCTTGCTCCCGATGACTTCCCCGTCCGCCAGATGCTGAGCCCTCACAGCTCCTTCACCGATTTTATCGGCAAGTACGCTGCCGGTTGCCAGCTTATCTGATGTAATGGCTCCATTCTGGATCCACTCTGCTCCGATGGCATCCAAGGCGATGTGGTCGGATTGAATTTGACCTGATGCAATATGCTCGGCTTTAACAGCTCCTACGTCAATATGGTCTTCCGTAATCGAACCGATTGCGATATGGCCCGTTAAGACCGAGCCTTCGGCGATCTTACTGGCATCCACACTTCCAGCCGCAAGCTTTGATGACTGCACCGCGCCGTCCGCCAACTGTTCGCTTCCTACCGCTCCCTTGGATAATTTAAGGGCATCCACGCTGCCGGCTGCCAGCTTTGAGCCGTTCACCGATTCATCAGCTAAATGCCTGGCATGGATCGCTCCAGCCACGATCTTGCTGCCATGGATGCTCTCGTTAGCCAGCTTGGCTGCCGCAATGCTTCCGTCAGCAATATGCTCGCTTGCAACCGCCTTAAACGCTATTTTGGCAGATGTCACACTTGCATCGGCAAGTTTAGCCTCCGTTACGGACTCATCAGCCAGCTTTTCCGTGAGAACAGCTTGATCGCTCAGTATCTCTGATGTTACCGCTCCATCCTGCAGATGGGCCTCCGTTACCGATGAAAATGCTAATTTAGCCTCCGACACTGCGCCATCGGCAAGCTTTTCCTCTGTAATCGATTGTTGAACCAGCTTACTGCCTTCCAGACTGTTATCCGCAAATACTTCCAGGCTGATCGAGTTTTGAGTAAGATGATCAGAGGTAATGGAACCATGCTTGATGTGAAATCCATCGATGATACCCTCTTGAAGATGGCGGGTCTCAATCGTGAGAGGCGCGATCTTATTACTGGTGACAGCTTCTTCCGCAATTTTGCTCGTTGTGATGACTTCGTCTTGCAAGTGGCGGGTAATTAATTCTTCATCGGCTATATGCTCGCGATGGACGACAAATAAACCGATTTGATCCGTTCCGACACTCCGGTCTGCTAGATGTTCAGAAAATATGGCCCCCTGCTGCACATGCCCGCTGCTTACCGAACGAGGCGCCAATTTCTCCGATGTCACGCTTTCATCCGCAAGCTTGCCGGTGCTGACACTGCCATCCGCTAACTGATCCGTTGTTACACTTTCTGCAGCAATCTTGCCGGTAGTAACCGAAGCGTCGGACAGATGGTCCGTGTGGATCGAATGCGGTTCCATATGCTGAGCTTGAACCGCGGACAGACCAAGCTTCTCTGAAGTCACGGATTCATCTTCCAGCAGATCCGTATGAATCGCCTTCATTTGAATATGGTCGGCGCTAATTTCTCCTGAACCGATATGATCTCCGGTAACAGCGCCGGAGGAGATGTGCTGGGATTGAATGGATTCTTCTGCAATATGTTCGGACTCTACAGCTTCCAAAGCGATCTTGTCACTCGAAACCGATCGGTCTGCGTATTTCTCTTCCGTCAGCGATTTCTTTGCAATCTTTGATGTCGTTATGGATTCTTCCTTCAGATGAAGAGATTGAATCGATGACTCCGCAATATGATCTCCCTGGATCTGTCCCGCAGCTATCGTATGACTCGTTACACTTCCCGGTGCCAGATGCTCCTCGGTAATGCTGCCAAGCTGCACATGCGCCGATTCGATGCTGCCTTCGGCGATTTTAGAACCGGTCACGGCCCCATCCCTCAACTTATCAGTGGTGATGGAAGAGTCATTGATTTTGGCCGTGTCGATGATTCCGTTAGAGAGATGCTTGCTTTGAATGGCTCCGCTGTGGATTTTATCTGAGGTTACGGCTTGATCATCGATTAGCTCCTCTGTCACCACCATCTCGGAAAGATGATGCGGCAGGATGGAGGCTTTGGCTATTTTGGATGCATCGATCGCCTGATCCGCCAGCTTATCTACGGTGATGCTGCCGTCAATCAGCTTAATGCCGTCTATAGATTGATCCTGAATCTTATTACCGGCAATAGATAGCGGTGCTATGTGCTCATCGTGAACGGCTCCGTTTGCGATTTTATCCCGCGTCACGCTTGCAGGAGCAAGCTTCGAGCGATCCACAGCAAGATCTTTGATTGCTTTTGAACCGATACTCTGCGGCTTTAGCTTGGTTTCATCGATAGCTCGATTCGCTATTTTCTCTGCCGTTATGGCTTCTTCACCAATGTCATCGGTGTATACAACCGGATGTTGGGAATCTCCGCTTCCTCTCCTTTCGGAAAGCATGATTAGCGGTGGAGCCGGGTTCGCTGGACGCTGGGCGTGCGCAGGACCGCTATTGTTTTTTTTATCTTCTGCGGAGGAGGCAGATTCCGTTTTCTTAGCTTTGCTTGCATTCTTAGGTGTATTTGCGGGTGCGGGCGGCTTCTCTTCTTCAAAAGTAGGAAGATCCAGGGGTTGATTCGCAGCCAGCAGGTCGGGCTCATCCAACCATTTCAATTCGTTCGTTCTTGCGTTTACACGCAGTACTGTCGGCTTTCGAAGCGAACTCCGGTCGCCTTTACGTTTACTCATAGACTCCTCTCCATTCCACACAATCTAGACACTTGTAACATATTCAAATTGGTGTAAAGAGGTACGCCAGCCCGTAAAAATACGCATCTACCTATTTCCTTTACGACGATCCAGGCTCCGGTACAGTTCCAGCCGGTTCTCCGCACATCGTTCCCACGTGAACAATTGGCGAACTCTTTGAATCCCCTGTTCTCCCATCGCCCTCTGCAGTTCCCGATCACCCAGAATTCTTAACAAATAGCTCGGAAGCTCCTCCGCAATGCGGGGAAGATCAACTAAATAGCCTGTTGTGCCATGAGCGACAACCTCTTGAATACCGCCCGAACGGGTTGCCACAACCGGCACCCCCGAGGCCATGGCCTCAACATTAACCAGTCCAAACGCTTCATTCGGAGCGGACGGAACCACAACGACATCAGCCATTTGGTAATAGTCAGGAATATCTTCATGTGCTACATAAGGAATGAACCGGACATACTGCGGCATGGTGCTTCCCATTTCATGAAGCTTGCGGACATAAGCCGTAAGACGGTCAGTGCCGTAGTAGGCACTGCCTACGATCAACAGGATGCTGTTAGGCTCCGCCTGGACAATCTGCATCATGGCTTCCAAGAGATGGTGAACGCCTTTTTTCGGTATCAGCCTTCCTACAAACAAAATAATCTTGGGATTCTCATACCCCAGCTCCCGAAGCAGCCGCGCCCGATTCTCCTCTCCTTCCCTCGACCATTTCGATAGGAACCGCCCCGGGTCTACCCCTAAATGCTGGGTAACAATTTTATGCGCAGCTCCCGGAACCGCACGCTGGAGATTCTGCTTAAGAAAATCGCTGTTCACGATAATCACATTCGCCGCGCGCAAGCACGCGGAAAGCTCTTGTTTGGAGATATGAGGCTTAGAGACAAAAGAAGTCGAATGCAGCACCAGACTGATCTTCAGTCGGGGATGCTTCCTGCGTAAATATTTGACATACCTCGGCCTGTTTTCAACCTGTACGATACTTGGACGCAGCTGTCCAATGCGCTTACTGATCCGCTCCAGATAGGCATACGGCTTTTCATAACGAACTCTTATATACTTCACACCATCTACTTCTTCACTTGCCGGAAAAGACTTTGCTAGACATCCCAGCACATATACATTCATTTTCCTCGCCAGAGGCTTTGCCGTGTGAGAGACGACTTGCTCCACAGAACTGCTTGTTCCTGACGGCACAGGAAACACACCGGGAGTAACGATGGCTACACTTTTAGGTGGACTCGGCATAACATCCCGCCTTTCATTCTTCTCGAACTCATCGCGGTCCATTTCTCTATACATATGCGGAATTAGTCACAAAGACTGGATGAATGCCCTTTTTTCTCCGTCAAATGTCGGTATAGCCCGCCCCCCTGGGATGACATTCGTACAAACAAGCAGGCAAGCTTTTCCATATACTGAGTCAACCGGATTAACGCCTTGGCCAACCTAGTACATTAAGGGAGTGAAGCTAATGGGAGAACCTTATGTCGGTATACTCGTCAACGATACTTTGTACGAAGGCATTCCCCAAGGAAAAACGAACAATGAAGCGATCTCTTACTATCGGGATGCAGCGATGCAATACGGCGTCATTCCTGCCTATTTTCGAATCCAGGATGTCATCTCCGCCGATACCCTTAAGGTTACAGCCATCATTCAACGCGGGCATATATGTACCTTAGAACTGATCGATCTGCCCAAGGTCATTCATAACCGCGCCATTTATTTGGATCATCGGAGTTATCAGATTATGGAGAGTTGGATAAAACGAGGCATCCTCATCTTTAACCGCTGGAACCGGTACAGCAAGCTGCTGATCCACCAGCTCCTCATGAAAGACGAGGTCATACGGCCTCATCTGCCAGGCACGTATCCGGCTACCCTTCATAACGTCAAGCAGATGATGCAGGCCTACGATTCTCTGATCATTAAGCCGACGAACAGCAGCATTGGCCGCGGCGTCATGAAGCTCGACCGGATCCGCACCGGCTGGAAGCTCATCTATCCAAAAAGCATGAAGCTCACGAACAAAACATGGAATACGATGCGATTCCGTAAAACAGTTCCAACGCTGCTCCGAACAAAAATCAGCAGAAGAGCCTATATCGTCCAGCAGCGTCTGCCGCTTGCCACCTACGACGGACGCCCCTTCGATCTCCGCATCTCCGTGCAGCGCGGAGCCGGCGGAGATTGGCAAATCACCGGCATTGTCGCCAAGGTTGCCTCACGCAAGCTGTTCCTGACCAATGTGGCTCAAGGCGGAGCCGTCATGACACTGCCCGCGATTCTCGCGGAGGAATATCCGAATCTTGACGCTGCGCAGGTCTGCCAGCAAATCGCCGATTTCTCGCTCCGAGTCGCAAGACACTTAAGCCGCGAGCTCCCGCATATGGCCGATATGGGCCTAGACATTGGCATTACGAAGGACGGCTATCCCTTGTTCATTGAATGCAACGGCAAAGACCAGCGTTACAGCTTCCGTGAGGCCGGCATGATGGAGGAATGGCGTGCTACCTATTATAATCCGATCGCTTATGCCAAATATTTGCTAGATGGCGGCACGCCAGTCTATTAAATAGCAAAAACTGCGGAGCCTGATAGGCGCCGCAGTCAGTTTGTCGATAAAGCAGTGTCCATTACGAGCTTCAGTAGCTTTTCTCCGAGTGCTGTTGACATTTTGTTATTCGATCGAAATAAAAGCTTTCTATCCATTGCCATTTATCGACAGTCTCACTGCGGCGCCTTGATTGGCGCCGCAGTTTTATTTTTTCTTCAAAATGACTTTCACCTGCGCATTGAGCTCGCTCACTTTAGGAACAGCAATCTGCTGATCCTCGAGATGATAGCGGTCTTTCAGCCGGATGATCCGGGTCACGCTCTCGTCGATCGCATTCATAGAAATGCGCTTGTCTTCGACAGCGCGGGTCAGCTCTTGAACGACGGTCTCGACGTTCGAGTACTCATGACCGACCATAATGACATTAGCCCCGGCTGACACAGCCTGCACCGCTGCCTCTCCGATGGTGTAATTTTTCACGATCGCTCCCATCGTCATATCATCGGTCATGATAACCCCCTCAAAGCCCATCTCCTTCCGCAGCAAATCCGTCATGATTTTGCCCGACATGGAGGCCGGGTAATCGGCATCCACCTTGGGAAGCAGAATATGCGCCACCATCACAGCATCCGCCTTCTCCTTGACTGCTTCTGCAAAGGGGACAAACTCAAGCTTACGCAATCGATCTAGGCTGTTCAGCACAACAGGCAGCCCCACGTGGGAATCTACGGATGTATCCCCGTGCCCCGGGAAGTGCTTGACGACCGGAATCACCTGTTCGGCCTGAAGCCCCTTCATCGCTTGTATACCCAGCTTGGTCACAATAGAAGCGTTATTGCCGAAGGAACGGTCTCCGATAACCGGATTTTTCGGATTGCTATTGATGTCCAGTACAGGTGCAAAATCCATATTGAGCCCAAACGCTTTCAGCTCTTTGCCGAGCAAGCTGCCGATATCATAAGCAAGCTGCGGTCGATTCATTTGACCAATGACTTGATTGGACGGAGTTTTCTGCAATTCGTCCGGCAATCGGGTTACTCTTCCGCCCTCTTCGTCCACACTCAGCCATAACGGCACAGGGTTGCCCTCATTATCGCGTTTCAAGGCATTTACCAGTTGAACGAACTGCACAGTATTTTGAATATTGTTCTTATAAAAAATAATGCCCCCTATCCGATCGGATTGAATCAATCGGCGGGTTTGTTCACTATCCTCGGTGCCGTCTATTCCAGCAATCAGCATCTGGCCAATCTTCTGTGATAGCGTCATGGCCTCTACCTGATCTGCAATTGGATCCACAGGAGATGCAGATGGCCCTGATGGAGCAGCGCCGGTCGGACCCGGTGCAGAAGAAACAGCCGGACTTGGCGCAGCTGTATGCGGAGAAGCCGCAGGCTCGCTGCCACCTGATTGGTGAACACAACCGGTTAATGCGGCCGTAACCAGCGCAGCATACAACATAAGACCTAGAGGACGCATCATAAGCATCACCAGCTTTCCGGAATGGAGTGGATTCCAATCATTCCATCATTCCCTATTCTCTCTGACGCAATCTTGCTCCGATCGGTTCATATCGGGCAGCGCTGCAGCTTGCTAGCTTTAAGAATCCGCACGAATATGCTTGAATGTCATCCGCAGCAAGAGATAGATGGCATATCCCCCCAAATAGGCTCCGCTCGCCAAAAAAGCTTGATTCTGAAAAATGCCGTGGATCGTCGTCATAAAGACTTGATTATCGCGCAGAATCACATAAATCCAATAGGATACGATGATACCCACTGTGTACGCGCACAATATGGCGATAACATTGTAGAAAACGGCACACCAATCAATCATCCAGCTTGTAATCAGCATGAATAGAGGAGCTATCAGTACGGCTATGATTAGAAGAAAAATCATCTTGTTCACCTCATTGTTAGCATTGACGCTTTGCCCTCTAGTAATACTTTCCACCGGTAATGACAGCCGATCGATTCGTATGATATGATGAAGCGATAAGCAAGTCGCACGGACGCTAAGACTGCGGGAGAATTCACCGGTCTACCCAATGCCGACCCGCCAAGTCCCGGCGGCTTTTTTGTTTTTTTCCTACACATCCCTGAGCCATATTAGGCAATTGCTTCTTCCGCCGTTCTGTGGCAAGATTATCGAAGTACCTAACAATGCTTGAAAGAACAGGAGCTATCTGTCTATGTCCAAACCGTTTTTCCGTTTGCTAACCGAGCTTTCTTCCCGCAAATGGATCTCACAACTGACGGGCGCATTCGCTAAATCGAAGGCAAGCCGTCTCTTCATCCCGTACTTCGCGCGTACCTATGGAATTCGCATTGAAGATGCCGAGAAGCATATCAAGGATTATGCCTCTTTGAACGACTTTTTTACCCGACGGTTGAAAACAGGTCTGCGACCGGTCGATGCTGACGTGACTCGTCTCGTAAGCCCCGTCGACGCCAAAATTACGGGCATAGGGGAAATTAAGGACGGATTGATCCTGAATGTAAAAGGTCAGGACTATACCATCGACGAGCTGCTAAATCGTTCTCCCAGGACGGTTAATTATAAGAATGGCTTTTACTTCGTGCTTTACCTTAGCCCGACGGATTATCATCGCATTCACTCGCCTGTATCGGGGGATGTGCTTGAAAAAGAGCATGTGCCCGGCAAAGTCTACCCGGTGAATGAATTCGGCCTGCGCCACATGCGCAGAGTGCTCAGCCGTAATGAAAGACTGATTACCTTCATCGGACATGAAGCCGGCGAAGTCGCGGTGGTTAAAGTCGGTGCCTTGAACGTAAGCAGCATTAAGTATGTAGATCCTCTTCCTAAGCATCTGGAACGCGGCCAGGAGCTGGCTTATTTCGAATTCGGCTCAACCGTCGTTCTGTTATTGGAGGAAGGCATGTTCAAGCCGCGCACGGATCTCGAGCTGGACAGCAAAGTAAAAATGGGAGAATCGCTCGGCCTCTTCATACACAAATAATTCGACCGGGCTCCCGAGAGGAGTAGAGACACCATGGCTGCATCATCAACAGCTGCTTCCAAGCCCGGTTCGCAAGGACTTCAGGGAGCAGGAGACGCCAAACAAACCGTTTTTAAAATTCTTTTTGCCATCAGTATTGTTCATCTGTTGAACGATTCGATTCAATCGGTCATACCTGCTATCTTTCCTATTTTAAAAAGCGAGATGGGTATCACGTATACCCAAATCGGCTGGGTACAATTTGCCATCAATTTTACCGCCTCGATCATGCAGCCCGTTGTCGGACTGTACACGGACCGTAAGCCTTCTCCGTACATACTGCCCATCGGGATGGCGTCCACCTTGATGGGCATGCTGCTGCTGGCCTTTGCACCTTCCTACTGGGTCGTGCTGCTATCTGTATGTCTGGTAGGACTAGGCTCCGCTGCTTTCCACCCGGAAGGCTCTCGGGTTGCGCATATGGCTGCGGGAGGCCGCAAAGGTCTTGCCCAATCGATTTTCCAAGTGGGCGGCAACGCCGGTCAATCGCTGGCACCGATCATGACCAAATGGATTTTCATTCCGCTTGGCCTATTCGGCTCCATCTGGTTCACAGGCGTAGCGGCGGTTGCCATCATCGTGCAGTTGTATATCGCAGGCTGGTACAAAGCTGTTCTAAAGGAAGCACCTGCCAAGGTCAAACAAGTCGTGACCCGCAGGGTAAACCCGGAGAGAAAGAAGCAGATCGTATTTGCACTTTGGGTACTAATCTTCCTTGTGTTCGTAAGATCCTGGTACGGAGCCGCGATGGGCGGGTACTTCGCCTTCTTCCTTCAGGACAAATACGGTCTGACGATTGACCGCGCTCAAGACTTTATCTTTTTATTCCTGGCTGCAGGAGCTGTCGGAACCTTCTTCGGCGGTCCGCTTGCCGACCGTTTCGGCCGACGCAATTTGATCTTCTTTTCGATGCTGGGTTCGGCGCCCTTTGCCCTTATTCTTCCTTATGTCAGCTTCACATGGGCTTATATTCTACTGGTCATTATCGGTTTCATTCTGTTATCCAGCTTCTCGGTTACCGTCGTTTATGCGCAAATGCTATTCCCTGGCAAAGTGGGAACCGTATCCGGTCTCATTACCGGCCTGGCGTTCGGGTTAGGCGGAATCGGCAGCGTTGTGCTTGGTAATCTGTGCGATACGCTGGGAACCACTCGAGTGATGGAAATATGTGCGTTCCTGCCGCTGATCGGCATCCTGACTTTCTTACTCCCTTCGGACAAGAAATTGAAGTCATGGACGGAAGACACCGCTTCTTGATCGGGTACGCAGGAAATTTTTCTTGTTCCTGGCTTTGGGATGCAAGGTGGAAAAGCTGAGGATTTAAATGTATGTTTTGATGTAAGCGGTAATGGGGCGGTTTGCGTTACGCTAACGAGAGACGATAAAGTGGCGATGGAACAAACCCATCGCTTTTTTTTATTTCGATGTACTCAGGAGATTGCGGCCATTCACGTTCAAGCTCATCCGGTTGCTTGCTCCCAAAAAGCGCCTAAATTAACCGTTACAACCTCGATAACCTCTTCCACCATCGATTCCAGCGTGCGGGAATGAACCTCCCTGCTCCACTGCATGGCCGACCCGAATATACCCCAACTGACCACAAGAGCCGTAGCTTCTAGCTTTTCTTGCGGGTCGCTCTGTTTCGACCCCGATTTTAGCCAATGGAGCAGGAGACGATACAATTCCTTTTGCATGGCGTTCTCCAACATCGGCTCAAATTGCTTGTCGCCCAGCGAGAGGTACTGTCGAAATCGTACTAGAAATTGAAAGACGGTCTGAACAAGGGCATACAGATTGTCCGGACTGAAGGCAGCATCATCCGGCAGTCTTTTTTTGAGAATGAGTTGAAACTTCTCCGTCATCCAATAAGCGAGAAAAGCGAATTTGTCTTCAAAATGGGCATAGAAGGTTGCCCGGTTGACGGCCGCTCGATTTGCAATGTCGTGAACAGAAATGGAATAGATGTTTCTCTTTTCGTCGAGCAGATCGTTAAACGCTTGAATAAACAACTGGCGGGTTCTCTTTACACGGGGATCGTTTGGATTTACCGGCATGCTGCACCACGCTTTCTTCGGATTTCAAAAACAAACAAAACGGCGATTGTGTCGGGAACGCAACGAAACCAGCCTTTTGCTGATTGTTGACCGGGCTCCAACCCCTTATCTTTTACTTATGCGATTATATGGTTACACAAATCCGTATAGTTAGCAAACTTTTTACAAAAAAAGAAAGGGTGAGAGTAGCATGATTATCGTTACTGGAGCGAATGGGAAGTTAGGCAGGGGCGTGGTCGAGCAGCTGCTTAAGCTCATCCCGGCCGAGCAGATTGGTATCAGTGTTCGGGATGTGAGCCAGGCGCAGGATTTAAAGGAGCGCGGCGTACGTGTTCGTCATGGCGATTTCGCCCAGGCGGAGAGCTTGCTGAATGCTTTTGAAGGGGCGTCACAGGTTCTCCTTGTTTCAACCGGTACTTTGGGGGATGCGGGAATCCGTCAGCACCAAACCGCGATTGACACAGCAAAGAAATCTGGTGCCGGACGGGTACTATACACAAGTCATATGGGCTCTTCTATAATGTCGTATTTTCCGCCTATGGTTCACCATGCAGCGACAGAAGATTTGCTTAAAAAATCGGGTGTACGCCACACGTCCCTTCGCAACGGTTTTTACGCCTCCTCATTGGTTGGATTAATAGGTGATGCCGTCAAAACGGGCGAGTTGATTGTTCCCGAGGACGGCCCGATTGCCTGGACAACGCACTCGGATTTGGCCCAAGCTATCGCGGTGATCTTAACCGAGAAGAACTGGGATGGTCCATCTCCGAATCTAACTGCCTCTGAAGCGTTTGACATGGAGGGGATTGCGGCGATGGTATCGGATATCGTTGGCCGGCCGATCTATCGAAAGGTCGTAAAGGACGAAGCGTATCGGGCGTATCTGACTGCACAAGGTTTTCCGGAAGTACGCATTGCAATCATTTTGGGTTTATTTCGTGCCAGCCGAAACGGGGACTTCACGCAAACTAGTAACGCTTTAGCTGACCTGATTGGGCGACCTGCGTTGACGCTAAGAGATTTCTTCAAAGAGTCTTTATCTCTATAGACATGCTTGCCGTTACAGACAGCGCGGTGAACCGTACCATAAATGAAAGGTGAGGTCATTACGCTAAACGGAGAACATTAGTTTAACAACAATGCATGCTGCCACATCGTTAATGGCAGCATGCATTGTTAAATTCGGCAACTCACTCCCGCTTTATCTGCAGTCTGAACCGAGGTCGTCATGACCTCGGTTTTTATACTTTAAGCTGTAATCCCCTGCTTCAGTCTGCATAAGGGGACGAACCCCGGTGCTCGGCCCTCAACAAGCCGTAGATTTCCAAATCCACAATCCCTTTACCTGACCACAAAGCGGCTTGCCTAAGTAAGCCCTCCCGCGTAAACCCGTTCTTCAGCAGCACCCTCTTGGAGCTTTCATTGGCTGGCATCACTTCCGCTTGTATACGGTTGACCCCAACCTTTTCAAATAAATAGTCCACCATCATGCTGAGCGCCTCGGTTGCGATTCCTTTTCTCCAGCTCTCCTCAGCCAAAAAATAGCCTGCTGTCACCATGCTCACCGTCTGGCTAAAAGCCATGACTTCCGTGATACCGACCAGCCGCTCGGCTTCCTCCTGCTCGAAGATCCCCCACTTCACTCTGCTGCGCTTCATATAATCCCGTTCGAAATGCCCGATCATTTTACGAATGACGTCCAGCTTGTATTTCGGAAGGATTCCGCAGTACTCGAATACATGATCGTTACTGTAGATGCCAAGCAATTGCTCAGCGTGCCGGTCCTCTACTTTTTTCAATATAAGCCGGTCCGATTCCAGAACCGGAAATGTCCCGAAAACAGCCTCTACATTCATCTCGCACTCCCCCATTTTCCAAGTTTACCCACCAAAGGTATTTCCATTATAGCTTGTCTGGGCAAAAAAATAAGCAGTCCGGCCAAATGCTTCCGATGATCTCAGAAAGCATTTGCCAAACTGCTTGTATCTGCTGCCAGTACTTACTCCTGGCCCGTTTCCTGCTGTTCTCTCGCACTTCTGCGTCTGGCCACACCAGACTCATAAGCCGCTTCCATCACGGCTTCACGAACCTTTTCCACGACAGACTGATTGAACACACTTGGAATGATATAATATTCATTTAATTCATCGTCACTCACAACCGAGGCGATCGCTTTTGCTGCAGCCAACTTCATATCCTGGGTAATACGGGAGGCGCGGCAATCGAGCACCCCTCTAAACATCCCCGGAAAGCAGAGCACGTTATTGATCTGATTCGGATAATCCGATCTTCCAGTCGCCATAACCCGCACATAAGGCTCAGCTTCCTCAGGCGTGATCTCCGGTGTCGGATTCGCCATCGCAAACACGATCGGCTGATCCGCCATCTTTTTCACATCTTCCACTTTCAAAACGCCGGGGCCGGATAGACCTATAAAAATGTCCGCTCCTTCGATGACATCGGTTAAACGGCCTGATTGCCGATTAGGGTTCGTATGCGCCGCGTACCATTCCCACATGGGATTACTGTAGCTCTCACCTTGGACGATGGCTCCCTGCCGGTCAACGCCGACTACATTCGTCACTCCGGCAGCCAGAAGCATTTTGGTGCAAGCAATGCCCGCGGCCCCAATACCGGTTACAACCACCTTACAATTCTCTAGCTGCTTGCCGATCAGCTTGACGGCATTCAGCAGACCTGCCAAGAGTACGACAGCCGTTCCATGCTGGTCATCGTGAAAGACAGGAATATCCAGCTCCTCGATCAGCCTGTCCTCAATTTCAAAGCATCTAGGTGACGCAATATCCTCCAGATTAATACCTCCAAAGGCAGGTGCAATCGCCTTGACCGTGCGAATGATTTCCTCGGTATCCTGAGTATCCAGACAGATGGGAAACGCATCGACGCCGGCCATCTGCTTGAAAAGCATCGCTTTCCCCTCCATCACCGGCATAGCTGCTTCAGGTCCAATATTACCCAGTCCGAGAACCGCCGTTCCATCCGACACGACAGCGACCGTATTGCGTTTGATTGTCAGAGAGTATGCCTTTGCCGGATCTTCATGAATGGCCATACAGACGCGGGCAACCCCCGGCGTGTATACACGGGAAAGATCATCCCGGTTCTTGATCGGCATTTTGGGATTCATTTCAATCTTGCCGCCCAGATGCATCAGGAACGTCTGATCGGATACATTGATGACGCGGACTCCCGGAAGGCTGTCCAAAGCTTTCATAATCGAGTCCGTTTGCTGAGGATCGCTCACCTTCACGGTAATGTCGCGCGTCGTCGTCAGTTTGCTTGCGCGGGTGACGTCAATGGCGATGATATCGCCTCCCGCATCCCCGATTGCAGTCGCGATCTGTCCGAACGTAATCAGCGTCTTCTGAATCTCCAGACGTACAATGATACTTGTTCCTCCACCATTTAAGCCTGCCATAATCGGATCACTCACTCCCGTGGAAAATTTAATTGACCACCGTCTCATCAAGCATAGCATAAGTTGTCATTGGAACAAAAATTTCGCTTCTCACTTGGACAAAGGCAGACAAATCCTGCAGTAAAGGAGCCGTCTCCTATCACACAACATCATGAAAAATCCGCTTGCAGCCGATCCCCTGCCTGCTTCATGCGCGACACCCCGAGCTGCATCTCTCCCTCGGTGAGATGCGCAAACCCCAGACATGCCCCGGCCAGGCCTGGGGGCATGCCATAGCGGTCGGCGTCGCTCCACGTGACGCCGGCCTCCCTGCAGGCGGCTGCATAGGCGGCATAGGTGCGGGCATCGCCCCGCCACCAGCCAAACAGATGCAGCCCCGCATCGCTCTCCACCCACTCGAATAGGGTGGAGAGCTGCTCCTGCAGCAGCGTTTGCAGCTGCAGGAACTTGCCCGCGTACACCCGCCGCATGCGACGCAGGTGACGCTCATACCCGCCGCTCGCCATGAAGGCGGCGAGCGCCCGCTGCTCGAGCAGCCCCGACGGGTGCGGCTCGAACAGCCGCTTCGCGGCTGCAAAAGCGCCGTGCAGCGAGTCCGGCAGCACGGCATAACCGATGCGCAGGTGCTGCGGCATCGTTTTGGAGAAGGTGCCGAGGTAGACGACTCGGCCCTCCCGATCCAGCACCTGGAGCGGCTCCATCGGCCGCCCGCGGTGCCTGAACTCGCTGTCATAGTCGTCTTCGACGATGACAGCTCCACGCTCCGCCGCCCAGCGCAGCAGCTGCTGGCGGCGGTCCAGGTCCAGCACCGCCCCCGTAGGGAACTGGCGGCTGGGCGTCACAAACAGCAGCCGGCTGTCCCACGGCTGCGGCACGACCCCGTGCCCGTCCACCTGGACGGGCACAGGCACACCGCCGGCCGCTTCAATGGCGCGGCCGATCCCCGGATAGCCCGGTCGCTCCACGATGACCGGGTCCCCCGGCTCCACCAGCAGCTGCGCTAGCAGCGCAATGGCCTGCATGGAGCCGTTCACGATCACGATGCGCTCGGCAGACGCATCGATGCCACGCACGCGCCGCAGATGCTGTGCAATCGCTTCCCGCAGCGCCGGATGTCCCTCCGCCGCAAATTCATCCTCCAGCGGAAATACGGCCATCCGCCTGACCTGCTCATACAGACAGCGATTCCACAGCTCGCTGGGAAAATGCTCATGATCCGGCTGACCGAGTTCAAAGGAGATCAGCTTCCCTGCAGCTTCTGCCTGCTCTTTCCGATATCTCCGAATACCGGCTCCACGATCATCAGAGTTAGCTAGTAAGCGATTTGCCCAATTTGAAAGAACCACCGGTTCGCCTGCATCTTCCTTGTATTCCCGTTTGTCCGCCCTGTAAGCCACATACGTCCCTTTTCCCCTAAGCGCTTGCAAATATCCTTCAGCCAATAGCATATCGTACACCTGATTGACCGTACCGCGAGAAATACCGTACATCGCAGCCAACTCTCTGCTTGATGGGAGCTTTACGTCTTTCTCCAAGACCCCCCGGACGATCTCATCCCGCAGCGCATGGTACAAGGCTGCATATTTGCCGGGATACTTAGCTTGATAGGTTGCAAGAGGAAGATGAAAATCCATGAGCACGACTCCTTTCTTTCTGCTACTAATTTCGCGCCCTAGCCTCTTACTCCTTTTCAACTTAAAAAAGAGAACGTCCACCCGAGCTGCTCCGGGAACGTTCTCCTCTTTGCTTTCCCTCTTACACCATCTTCTTGCGAATGCGGCGAATGTAATGATCGGTATGGCAAATGAACTTACACTTTTTCATATATTTGGCCGTGCTTGTTTTTTGAGTATGAGAGGAGATGTCTCTTCTGCGAATACATACATAATTATACCTCGACACGGTGTACAGCTTGAATCCCGCCTTCCGACTCATTCTCAGGAATTGAGCGTCGCTGCCGCTGACCCGGCTCTGAGAGAATTTAATGCGGTCCCATACCCTTTTCTTAAATACCAGCGTTCCGCCCTTCATATGCTTGGTAAATCTATTTTCATCACGAGGCCGGAGAACCATAAGCGATTTGCTTTCTTCAAAATAAATGAAGCTGGCGCTCTTGCCTACAATGTCCGCATGTGTCCTTTTCATCGCTTCCACCGACTCGATCAAATAATGAGGAGCATAATAATCATCGTCATCAAACTTGGCAATGACATCATACTTGGCCCGCTTGATCGCAAAGTTAAGGCACTTCCCTAACTTGTACGATTGCGGAACTTTATACACCCGTACGTTGCTGTATTCCTTCGCTTTGTTTCTCCAAACCTCCAGATTCATGTCATCACGGTTCAGAATCACGATCATTTCTTTGTTCACATGCTTTTGACGGGCATAATTCCGAAATAGATTCTCCATGAAGGCCGGCCTCATCGTACATGCAATAATCGTAACCATTCCTTATATCTCCTCCCGCAGCCTGATTATATACCCAGCTTTCTTTTACGCTTCATCCACTCGGAATCCGTTTCAACTTGATAGAGCTTGTCGCTCAGAATTTTCCTGTATAATTTCAAAAAGCCATCGGTCATCGTTTTATCGGTAAAGTGCTTTTTCACATAATCCCTGCAAACCTTTGGTGGCGGAAAATCAGCCCCTGACTTCACTTTATCGATCATCTCTTTGGTGCTGGAGCACATCAATTGAGGGAATCCCTTCATGACCTCGGGAGCGGAACCATACGTGAAAGTGAGCACCGGAGTCCCGCAGGCCAGAGCTTCGATTTGCACAAGTCCGAAAGGCTCATTCCACACGGATGGAAACAGCACGCAATAAGCCTTGGAGAGTAAATCCTGTTTAACCTGCCCCCCTACACTGCCCACATAAACAATCCGGTCGCTGAGCAGCGGTTTTATCTCTTTTTGAAAATATCGGGTTTCCTCCTTATTCCGGTACGGTCCGGCTATAAGCAGCCTTCTTCCGGTCTTCTTCGCTACCTCAATCGCATGATGCACACCTTTATCTGGTGACATTCTTCCGATAAACAGCAGATAATCGTCCTTTTTCTCCGAATAGCTGTAGTCTTTAACGCGAATGCCGTTATGAACGTAGAATCCTTTCCCTTTCCCTACCGAATTCAAAATAGTCTTACTTACATAGACTGCGATTTTCCCCTTCGGCGTTTTTTTCCAATGCGAGTTTCGAATCGTAGGAATGGGAGGATTAGCTTCAGATGCTACTCCATTATGATCATGAATAATATCTACACCGGGCGGCATATGGCGGATAATAAAATCCAGCTGCTCCTGCTTATCGTCGCTTGGGAATTCGAACGTTTTCGCACTTGATTTCGAGCCTTTTTTCGCAAATAAAATGACTTCATGGCCGCGTCTTATGAGCTCCTCGGTCAAGTAATAAATATCTCGCTCCGTTCCCCCATAATCGACGGGAGGCACAGGAAGGCTGTTTTTTGAAATCTGCACAATCTTTAATTTTTCTCTCTTATTTCCCAAGAAATAACACGTCCTCTCTATGGCTGACCGCAAAGCGAATCAACTTCATGGAAGCGCCATTTCTTGTAAGATATGTACGTTTCGGCAGCATCGGAACGGCTATTATATAGGTGAATCCGCCCCATAAACAGAAGTTTCATAGACTTGTAACCACTGCAAAGTGGTACATAAAAATTGAAGAAAAATGGATCTTTTTTCAAACCGCTTAGTTCGATATGATGAGCTGAATAGAGTCATCTTACAATTTTGTCGATACATCAGTCTCATGAAGAGCTCCGGCTGCTTCCCCCTGATCGCTGTCCAGCTCATCCTTCCGTTTTATCGCCAATCTCTAATTTGTGAAAGAATCCGAGGAGTGTATGTCTATGAACTTGAACATGGAATTGAAACCTACTACCTTGCAGGGCGAGCGTGTTGCCTTAATCCCAATGAACGCTTCCCATATCGATGGACTGGCTGAAGCCGCCCATGATCCGGCTATCTGGGGGTATATGAAACCGCTGCTAAATCGCGCGGAAGTCGAAGCTTTTGTCCGCCTAGCGTTAGAGGAGCAGCAAGCAGGGTTGTCGCTGCCCTTCAGTGTTTACGATAAACAAACAGAACAATGGATCGGCAGTACGAGGCTTCATGATTATTCCGCTTCCAACCGCCATTTGGAAATCGGGCATACGTGGTATCATCCAAGCGTTTGGCGGACGCGGGTCAATACGGAGTGCAAATATTTGCTGCTTCGCCACTGCTTCGAGACGCTGGACCTGATCCGTGTTCAAATTAAAACGGACCTCCGCAACGTCCGCTCCCAAGAGGCCATCGCCCGTCTCGGCGCTCAGCGGGAGGGCATTCTCCGCCAACATCGGATCCTTCATGACGGCTATATTCGGGATACAGTCATGTTTAGCATTCTGGATTCGGAATGGCATTCAGTGAGGAACCGGTTGGAGGGATTTTTGAACAAAAATTTTGATTTAGCGAAGTGACGGACTGACGCGGAAATGATATAATAACTCCTAAAAATGAAAAGTTCATTGGAAGGAATGACCGAAACCTATGAATCCTCTGGCACGACAGTTAAACGAGACCTTGGAACGTGAAAATTCTCACGTGCACGCCATGCTTTCCGCATTGGGCAAATCGATTTATTTCCCTAAGGAAGGCATTCTCAGTCAATCTGCTGAAGCAAAAGCAAAAGCCAAGACATACAACGCCACGATCGGTATCGCTATCGAGAATGGACAGCCGATGCATCTGAAAGTCATCCAAGACACTCTCTCCACTTACGCGCCAAAAGATCTGTACGAATATGCGCCTCCTGCGGGCAAGCCGGAACTTCGCGCTGCATGGCGCAAGAAAATGCTGGAAGAAAACCCTGATATCCAAGGCAAACTGATCGGTAATCCGATTGTCACCAACGCATTGACGCACGGTCTCAGCATCGCTGCCGATTTGTTCGCTGATCAAGACGATGCCGTCATTATTCCTGATAAAAACTGGGAAAATTACGAGCTGACATTTGAAATTCGCCGCGGTGCGCGAATCGTCAACTATCCGCTCTATAACGAGCAGAACCGCTTTAATGCCGCAGGTCTTCGCGAGGCACTCCTTGCGCAAAAGTCAAAAGGCAAAGCGATTGTCGTTCTGAACTTCCCTAACAATCCGACCGGCTATACGCCTGATGCCCAGGAAGGCAGAGAAATCGCCGCGGCCATTAAAGATGCAGCGGAAGCCGGCATCAACGTGGTAGCTTTGACGGACGATGCTTATTTCGGTCTTTTCTTCGAGGACTCCCTTCATGAATCTCTGTTCGGACAGCTTGCCGAGCTGCACCCTCGTGTGCTCGCGGTCAAAATTGACGGAGCCACCAAGGAAGAGTACGTGTGGGGCTTCCGGGTAGGTTTCATTACTTATGCGGGTAACAGCGAGGCAATGCTGAGTGCTTTGGAGCAAAAAACGATGGGCATTATCCGCGCCACCATCTCCAGCGGCCCGCACCCGTCGCAAACCTTCGTCTTGCACGCTTTGAACTCACCGGAGTTCAAGCAGCAAAAGCAGGAGAAGTTCGATATTATGAAAGGCCGCGCCAACCGCACCAAGGCGCTGCTCGACAGCGGCAAATTCAACGACGCCTGGGATTACTACCCGTTCAACTCCGGCTACTTCATGTGCCTGAAGCTGAAAACCGTTGACGCCGAGTCGCTGCGTGTACACCTTCTCGACAAATATGGCGTCGGTACGATCGCCTTGGGCGAAACCGATCTTCGTGTTGCCTTCTCGTGTATTGATGAATCGCAAATTGATGAGCTCTTCGGCCTGATTTATCAAAGCGTGAAAGATATAGAAACGGTTGCGGCCAAGTAATGATCCGTTCATAAATTCAAAAAGCACCTTCTGCTAGATGTGGAGTGCCCCCCTTATAATAGACATTGGAAAAACCCCCTGGGTAAACCGATGAATTATTAGGGGGGCATTTCTATGGCGATCAAAGGACAAACGTTTAGACATTATCCAGAATCCATCAAGACAGAGGCTATTCGTTTACATGAGGTGGAGGGTTGGAGCTACCGAGAAATCACAGAACATTTGGGGATATATGATAAGGGACGGGTCAAGAAGTGGATGAGTAAATACCGTGAGTGCGGCGAAGAAAGTTTTAAGGACAAGCGTGGAGGCCCCTTTCGAGCAGAGACAGAGCAAGAGCGACTAATTCGACAGTTGCAATTAGAGGTAGATGTGCTAAAAAAGTGGTTACAATTCTTGAGTCGGGAGGTGCACAAGATAAATACTACGTCATAGATGAGTTGAAGGAGCAGCAAAGCGTGAAAGAGTTATGTTCTTATTTGGGAGTAAGCAGAAGTGGTTACTACGCCTATGTAAAGCGTAGGACAACAGATCCTGATGGAGAACTAAAGCTCAAAATCTTGGCGATCTACGAGCAGCGTAAGAAGATTCTAGGGTACCGCCGTATTCAAGATGAGTTGTATCGTCAGCATAACCTTATCGTCAATCATAAGAAGGTTTTGCGCCTTATGCAAGAACTTGGCATCAAGTCAATTATCCGCCGCAAATATAAGTATCAAACGAGTCATGAAGCAGCTATATCCGACGGGAGAGTGGCCGAGAACTTGCTAAAGCGGAACTTCCATGCCGACGGTCCAAATCAAAAGTGGGTTACAGATGTTACGCAATATCGTGTGTTCGATGATCGGGTCTACTTATCGGCCATAAAGGATCTCTGGAACGGCGAAATTGTGGCTTATCACATCAGTAACCGTAACGACAATCCGCTTGTATTAGATACGTTTAGAAAAGCATTTAAAGCGCATAAAGACGTGTCTGGATTGATCGTTCACAGCGATCAAGGAAGCCAGTACACGTCTCATGCTTACCACGACATGCTGCCAAAGGTTGGCGCCCGAATCAGCATGTCCCGCCGAGGCAATTGTTATGATAATGCCTCTATGGAAAGTTTCTTCTCTCATTTGAAAGTGGAAGCTCTCTATCCCTATGATATCCGAAGTATCGAGGAAGTACAAAGGCGAATTGAGGAATTTATTCGATTTTATAACGAGGAAAGAGCACAGAAAAAACTAAACAAGCTGACTCCGGTTGAGTACCGGCGCCAGCTTGTTGCCTAGGGCTTTTTTCAATGTCTACTAAATGGGGTCTTGACCAATGAAGCAGAGGGTGCTTTTTGTTTCGGAGTATAATGATATAAGAATTATCCGTCAGTTCAATGTAATATTGTCAATCTCAGCATAGCCCGTACTGCCTTTCATCAGCCTGATGATATTATCCCCGGCAGTTAAATTCACGTTCACATTGACCGTACCGAATTGCCCCCAGCCTGATGTAGCGTGGTAAGTAACCGTAGAGAAAGGCCCGCCGTTATACGCTAAATTTTGTGTGGAGCTAGCGCCTGTACCGTTCGCATAGCGGATGGTCATGGAGTAAGTCTTTGTTGTCGGTACTTTCACATAGAAATCAACATAGCTGTCATTGTAATCAATTTGCGCTACATACTTGCCGCCTGAAGCTTGGGAACCGGATGCAATGTTTGCATGGCTGACCGCAGCATCCTCCGCTTCATATACGTTGGTTGCCTGGCCATATGGAGTCATATAAATTCTGTAGCCATCATTATTGTACAAACCTGTCATGGGAACTGTAATTTGTCCGTTCGAAATCGTATAGTCCCCTTCGAGCAAGGTATTCGTTGTATTCACAGCTGTGCTCTTATTTACGAATGGTGTCCAGTCTACCCGCACGTGGACTTTGCTTCCATTGCCACCGAAGAATGAAGGGAAATTTTTAATCGTGGCATTTACCGAGCCATCCGTGTTTCCGCCAAACAGCACGCTTGCATACTTTCTAGTTGCATCTACATTCGCAAAACCGTCCAATGCCCGCGTGTCGTTCACATTCGGCGGGGTCGTGTTCACCATATTGCCTGTCATGTCGCCATACCATTTGTAGAACCACCAACCGCCGTTTCTCTGCGTCGAGCTTGAAAGCAAGCTTCCCAATCTCCCCGGATTTGGAACGTCCCAATAGCTTTGCATAGCAGTGTCAACCTTCAGTCTCTCGAATTTAGCAATCAGCGGAGCCACAGCACCGGGCTTACCTTCATCCGTCTGCCAGCCGCTTGCGCTGTATTCATTAATGGAAATAGGTTTTGCTGTAATTCCAAGAGAGCTTTCGATCGCTCTGTAATCATTGAAGTCATTGGTAAAATTCTCGTTATTGAGTTGGTGCCAGGACGTAATGTCAGGTACGGTGTTTTGGGACTTTTGATAAGATATAAACTCCTGCATGGTGTTGTGCCGATATGCCGCATAGGATGGGCCTATTGCTTTAGCCGAAGGGTCCAGCTGTTTTAATTTTTTATAAGATTGACTAAAAAACTCGCTGAATGTCAGGTTACCGCTTACATCTGAAGAAGTGTTTCCGCTGCTGTACTTGATGCTATTGTTTAACGTGGCATTCTCCGCTTCATAGCGCACCTGACTACCGCCGATTACATCGATGTAATCGATTTCGGCATATCCTGCTGAGCCTTTCGTAAACCGGATCGTATTAGTGCCTGCATGTAAGGATACGGTTGTGTTTAATGAACCAGCGCTTCCCGCAGCAAACCAACCTCCCGTGTTCGGGTATGTGATTACCCCAGTACTTCCACCGTTCACACTCAGGTTATGGGTAGAAGAGGCTCCTGTACCATTGGCGTAGTGAATATGTAGGGTGTAGTTTTGGGCAGCAGGCACATTTACTGTAAACTCCACATAGCTGTTACTATCGTTGATGCCTCCCACATATTTCCCTTTCCAAGTTCCGTCAGGCTCATTCCAGAGTTCATACCCGTAGATATTCGTTAAACCGGCCGCTTTTACTGCATTCACAGTCGTTGTCATTTTATTAAACCAGTCCGTCAAATTCGAGTAGTCATACCAGCCTGGATACCAGTCGGCAAGACGAATGGATACTTGACTCCCCGTAGACACCAACTTTTGGGCGACCGGTACGGCTGCACCCCATGGCTGCTGATAACCGCTTACCGCAGGATTGTTATATGCCTTGGCATGCAAGGGAATGATGAGATTGTTATCCGGCTGATTTTCAATGACCCCGTATAAGGAGCCTGCCGCACCATGCGTGACAGGTCCAATGACACTTGATAAATCTACCGTCAAATTACTTGCGGCATATGCCGGTACTACCGAAGAAACACTGGATATTAGCAAAATTGAGCTTGCGAGCATCATTTTTTTCACAACATTACCTCCCGTATCATCTTATTGAGCCAAACAATTTCAATCTAACACATTAATCAAATTACAGTTTTCAAACCTCCTTTTACAGTAAACGGTTTCAAATAAAATCGGCCTTACATCTGCGCCTTCGTACAGAATGAATTTGCGTTTGCTCACTGTTCAAGACTTCAAGAGCAGCGTTCAACCGATTAATTCTATCGTAAAGGATTGTAAGCGCTTTGATAATTCTAATATTCTAAGAAAGTAGTAATATGTTAATATAAAAAATAAAACCTGCGTGATTGCGCAGGTCGAGTCGTCCTTACTTGTGTAAATTTTGAAATTCCTTAGGGTTACCCCGTCATTTCCTTAAATACCTTCGAAAAATATTTGGCGTCAGGATAGCCTACCCGCTCCCCGATTTCAAAGGATTTTAACGAGCTATTCAATAACAGCTCCTTCGCCTTCGTGATTCGGACATCTCGAATATAAGCGGTAAATGACACACCTAGCTCTTTCTGAAACAAGGAGCTCAGATATTCCGGTGTCACATGGCAGCCATTTGCGATCTCCTCCAAGGAAAGTCCGGTGTGATAACGCTCCTGGATTATTTTTATCGCTTTGGAGATGACCAAACTGTATACTTTCGCCTCTTTGCCCTTATATTGACAAACATAATCAGCCGACATGAGCAAAGCTTGACCCAGCTCCAATCGAGTTTTAGCCGACGTAATGCGATGAAAGATTTCATTCCTTTGGCTGGTCATCATCGCATCGCCATTGATGGCTTCGCCCAAGTGCAGCATGCCGGATGCGAAACGAAGACATGCTTCAATGACCTCCTCAGGATGGCTTGCCTGCTTGGTACATGCAGCAATCATAGCTTCCCCACAAGCATATACCTTCTCTTTGTCACGGCTGGATAACGCCTCTTTCATCTTAAGTTCAATGTCTGCGGGATACTGAATGTGACGAGGAGGAGATTGTTTCTGTAAATCCTCAGCAAACAGTATAGGCCGTTCAACATGCAGTATCGACCACTTGTGCAGCTCACGCAGCTGATCCGTCTCTTGCTTTACATGTCGGAGTGTTGGTAATGAAGTCCAGGAAATCACAATAGGGATCAAGAATTTCTTATTGAGGCGATTCCATAGATCAGCCAACGTGCCGCTTGTTTTCTCAATCGCTTCGGATTGCATGAGAACGACAAGCTCCTGAGAGTCGGGAAGCTCAACCAGGTAAGACTGTTCAACGTGAGCATCATTTTTCAAAAAGTACCGAATTTCTTCTTTGACCTTCCCTATCACCTCTTGGTACATCTCACCAAGATACAAATTGGATACCTGAATATCTTGATCAGGATGAAAGCTCAGAAATTCATGAATGTGCAGATCAAACAGTTCTTTATTTACATCGCCGTTCTCCAAATAACGCCGTAGCAGCTCCTCCGGTCCCATAGCTGGCATATGTGCCTCTTTACCGTTCATGAGATCGATAAGCAGTTCATTCTCCACACTCTTGAGCACGCGAATCAAATCGTCTGCCGTAATTGGCTTTAACAGATATTCACTAACCACGCCCGTTTGTAGGGCCCTCCTGGCAAAATCGAACTCCGAATATCCGCTTAGAATAATCGATTTGAACCTCAGCCCTCTTTGTTTCAGCAGCTCTAGCATCGCTATCCCATCCATGCCGGGCATTCGTATATCGGTAATGACAAGGTCCGGCTTCAGGTCCTCGATCAGAGCAGCACCTTCCACGCCATTATCACTTTCGCCCATGACCTGGTAGGCCTCGCCGCATTTTTGTATGAGCTTGATGATCCCCTTCCTCGTTCTTTCCTCGTCTTCGACTACAATGATTTTCATGAAGTATCCCCCTTGCCTCTTGATGCAGATCTCTGTTATTCGTTTGGCAGCAGCAAGCTAACCACCGTACCGACGCCTACTTGACTATGAAAGGATAGCTTAGCCTTATTTCCGTAATACAGGTTCAGCCTGTCGATCACATTCTTGACTCCGATGCCTGAGCTCTTCATACTGCGATTCTTACCTTCCAGTAGGTCCTTTACAACCTCTTCCTCCATCCCCCATCCATTATCTTCAATATGAATACAGATGTTTGATGAATCCTGAAAGAAGAAACGAATCTTGAGTAGCCCTCCGCTTTTTTTTCCTAAGAATGCATGCAGGATGGCGTTTTCGATAAAAGGCTGAAGCAGCAGCTTGTGGAGCTTGACCCGGCTCATGCCCTCCTCCATCTCGATGACGTACTCGAAAGCTCCGTTAAAGCGATTATGCTGCAAAAATAAATACTGCTCGAGCCACTCGATTTCCTCGGTCAGCAGAACCAGCTTATTGCTTTGACTGATGCTGTAGCGAAGAATATGAGCCAGACCTTTGAGCATTCGGCTGATCTCATGTTCATCCTTTTCAATCGCCATCCAATTGATGGAGTCCAGCGTGTTGTATAGGAAATGCGGGTTAATCTGTGCCTCCAACGAGCGAATTTCTGATTCCTTTTGCTTTTGAACGGCGACTCGCGTCTCCTCCAGCAATTCATTGATTGTAACCATCATTTTGTTATAGCTGGATATGATGATGGAGAATTCGTCTCTGGAATCATTCTTTATTTGAGCGTTCAGATGCCCACGCTGCGCGAGCTTCATGGCATTCACAATTTTACGGATGGATTTGGTTAGCAAGCCAGAGAAATAAATAATGAGCACCGTTGTCACGATAACCATCACAGCGCCGGTAATCACATTGATTTTCTGCATCGTATACATTTCAGAAAACAAGTCGGATTCATTCGTCACATTCACAATGGTCCAGCCGGTCTTTTCATTTTGATAATAGTTGATGATAGAGGGCTGCTTAAGGACAACTGCCTGCAGGGGCAGCATTTCCGGCAGATCAGCCGCTTGACGATCCATCAGATCGGACAAGCTCTTGCCGATATTCTGCTTATCGTGAAAAGAAAGAATCGTATGCTGCGCGTCCATGAGAAAATTGGTGCTGCTGAGCTGTTTCGAACCTCTTTCAGGAGCAGAGAAGTTAACGGCTTGAGACAATACAGCTTCGTCAATTGTTATCACGATATATCCCAAGTCCTCTAAGTTCCCATCGGACAGCCCCGTCATCTTCCTGGCAATATGAAAGACATATTGTCCGTCGTTTGATCCGTCCATCACTTGCTCGGTTGCTGTAATTACGGAGCCCTGCTGATTTCCTTTAAGTGCTTGCAGCAGATTTTGCTGAGAATCTGGCTTCATGTTATTCCATAATGTATCAATCGATGATCCGGTCACACGGTCAAAAGCAATATAGGATCCATCCATATTAAAAAAGGAGAGACTGCGGATTCCTTCTTTCGAATACGTATAGCTAGCCAACAAGCTTCGGAGTCTGCTCGCATAAAGTAGGCTTTCCGGGTCGCTGCCGTGCAGCATGTGATGGATGGAATCAATGACCGCATCGTCCGAGAACACTTGATATAAAATATCCGAATACGCAGATAGCGACGTATCCAAATTTTTATTTGTTTGAATTAAATTGTTATGGACCATATCATTGATTTTAGCCGTCATCACCTGGGTTGAATTCCAGTATGTAATATACTGCATGATAATAGCCGGAAGAAAAGTCACCAATACGAAAGTGATGATCAATTTATTCTTGAAGCTAATCTCGGATTTAAAAAAATTCAGTAAGCTCACTGGATCACCTTTTCATAAAAGCGTTTTCTTCTATCATAGGAGCTATCGGAATCTATGGCTAGAGGAAAATAGGAAAGGACAGTAAGAAGGCAACCCTTCACCGTCCTGATATGATTTATTCCCGAACCCAGACCATCATTTCACCTGGTCCGCGGTTCGCCCACGCATAATACGGTATATATTCTGCCTCGATGAGCTCTTGCTTAACTGCACGGTCTGCCCTGTACAGTTCGCTGCCCCACTGCTCGTCGGAATCCCTGTAAGCAGGCATCTGCAGCACATTCATGCCTCCAAGTAAGGCCGGCTTGCTGACCACTTTTCCCTCTTCTCCTGCTAGGAGACGAATTTGATGGAGATGCTTGCCGTTATCCGCTTCTTCCAAGCAGTACACGAGCGGTCCGCGCTGGAGCGCAGCTTTTCCGATAGTTTCCCGAAGCAGCGGATGACCCTTCATGCGCAGGATCGGCATCGTCATACTCCAAATGACTTGATCGCCAGGTGCCCATACCCGCTTAATCATTGCATATCCGTGGGTTACGGTATGCTCCCACTCTACGGCTTCTCCATTCACGAATAACTCACAACCTGAGGTCCAATTCGGTACACGCAGAGCTAATGTGAACTCCAGATCAGACTTCGATTGTACCGTAAAACCGACATGTCCATTCCATGGAAACTCGGATCGTTGTTCCAAAACGATCGTTTGTCCAGCGACTTCAACTTTGGCTTTTCCGCCCATATATAGATGCGTATAAATCGTATCATCCTGGACCGTGTATACATATTCACCTAACGAAGACAGCAAACGCGCAATATTCGGCGGACAGCAAGCGCATCCGAACCATCCTTGCCGAACCGGCTTCACATGATCGTAGATGTGATTGACTCCGCAGGCATCCGGCCATACCTCCAGCGGGTTCACGTAGAAGAAATGCTTGCCGTCCTTTGCCATCCCTGCCACAACCGTGTTGTACAAAGCGCGTTCCATCACATCGGCATATTCGCTCTTCGGTTCGATTTGCAGCATACGCCGAGCGAAAAAGATCAGCCCGATCGAAGCGCAGGTTTCCGCGTATACGGTATCGTTAGGCAAGTCATAGTCCAGCGAGAATGCCTCACCGAACGCCATAGAGCCGATCCCGCCTGTGATATACATCCGCTTGGACACGATATTATGCCACAGCTTCCTGCATGCATCCAACATACTTGAATCGCCCGTCTCCATGGCTACATCGGCGATGCCTGTCGCCATGTACACAGCTCGCACGGCATGACCTTCCGCTGCATCTTGCTGTCTAATCGGCAAATGAGTTTGGCTGTACTTCTTGTCGTTGATCATATCGGCATTGTACCAATGCCTTGTCTTCCCGCGCTTTTCATACTCCTCTAAGTAAAAATCCCCATGACCGCGCTGCTCTAAGAAAAATTGACTCAGCCTTAAATAAGCTTCATTCCCTGTAACTCGGTACAATTTTACCAATGCCAATTCAATCTCTTGATGGCCGTCGTAACCTTGGATTTTCCCCGGTTCAGGTCCGAATACGGTATCTATATAGTCTGCAAATCGACATACAATGTCGAGAATTTTCCGTTTTCCTGTGGATTTATAATACGCAACCGCGGCCTCTATGAAATGTCCAGCCGTATACAATTCGTGACATTCGCATAGGTTCGTCCACTCTTTACCAGGCTCTTTGAGCGTGTAATATGTGTTCAAATACCCATCTGCACGTTGAGCCCTTCCAATTAAATCGATGACCTCATCGGCCAATTGCTCCAGCTCGGGATCGGAATCTGTTTCCAGCAAATAACCTACGGCCTCCAGCCACTTCGCAACATCGCTATCCTGGAAGACCATGCCGTAGAATTCTCCCTCTTCATCTCCAGCGGCAATTTTCAAATTACGGATAGCATGGCTCGGCTCAGCTTCCGGTATACGGTCATTTAGAGCATCCCATTGATAAGGAATTACGACCTGACGCACCAAATCGATATAGGGACTCCAGAACGAATCTTGAATATGGATATCTTTTATAGGAAGTGTATTAGCAGCTTTCAGCTGTTGTGTCGGCATTGTTTTCTCTACTCCTTTATCTAAGGGGGTCCTATCCTTTTACAGCCCCATTGGTTAATCCGCTGACGATATATTTTTGAATGAAAATAAAGATTAGAATGACCGGCAATACCGAAACGACTCCGAAGGCCATGATATTGTTCCACGAAATTCCTTGATAGCCTAGGAAATTATAAATTCCTGCCGTAACCGGCCTCATTTCAGGCTTGCTGATAAACGTGAGCGCATAGATCAAATCACCCCAAGCATATAAGAACGAAAACACAGCGGCGACCACTACGCCCGGTATGGCAATCGGGAGCATGATGCGCAGAAAAGTTGTAAACGTGTTGCACCCATCAATCTTGGCCGAATCTTCGAGCTCCTTGGGCAATGAGATAAAATAGGTTCGCAAAATCATAACGGAAAACGGGATTCCTATGGTGGCATCCGCAAATATAGGAGCCCAGAACGTGTTGAGTATGTGCAAATTTTTAAACTCAATAAACAATGGAGTCAGAATTAAAGAAGAGGGCAGCATCTGTGTAACTAGGAACAACAGAATGAACAACTTCTTCCAAGGCGTTTGAAATCGGGCCAACCCGTAAGCAGCGGGAATCGCTAATACGGTTGCAATCACCATCGTGGATACGGAAATGATCGCACTATTCACAAAAGAATGGAGAATGTTATTGTTCGCCCCAATAAGCTGGCTCGTATAGGATGCCCATTGAATATGCTCCGGGAAATAAGAAGGATGCGCTAGAAAAATATCTGCTTCTGGTTTTAAAGAGGTCACCACCATCCAATAGAGTGGAAACAAAAAGGCGCAAGTAATGAGCAGTGCCACCGTATTCAATACCCGGTTATGTCTTCGCTCGGTTTTTGTATGAAATTGCACGCTACATCACCTCTTCTTTACTAACCAGCTTCAAATACCCCAGACTTACCAGAAACAAAATGATAAACAATACATTGGCTACCGTTGCGCCTTCGCTGAACTTGTATTCCACAAACGATAGCTTATAGGAGAAGGTCGACATCATTTCCGTCGCGTTAACAGGGCCTCCATTGGTCATGATGACAATCAGATCGAATACTTTAAACGTGTAGATAAAGCCTAAAACGAGCAATGATGTAATAGCCGGCTTCAGCAGCGGCAGCGTAATTCTAAAAAACTTATCCATAGCATTGGCCCCATCAATAGAAGCGCTTTCGTATACATCCTTTGGAATCGTGGTTAAGCCCGTAGTAATCAATATCATGTTAAAAGGGACGCCGATCCATGTATTCGCGATAATCACTGCCCACATAGAGTTGGACGGATTCACCAGCCACTCTACAGGTTGATGGACTAGATGCAGGCTCATTAGAATCTCATTGAGTATTCCGCCGTTTAAGGAAAACATGAATTTAAACATCAAGCCGGTTACCGTAATCGGCATGAGCCAGCTGATCATCACAAGACCGCGCAGCCGTTCTGCTAAAGAAAACTTCTGACTAAATAATAGAGCTAATACAAAGCCGATTATGAATTGTAACACAATGCATAAGACCGTATAAATGAGTGTATTGTAGGTAGACTTCCAAAAAATATCATCATGAAGCAACGCCCGATAATTGCTCAGTCCGATAAAAGAAGGCGTGCCTGCGATGTTCATCACATCGACATTGTAAAGGCTCAATCTGAGATTCTCGAACATCGGATAGCCGACCATGATCAATAAATAAATGAGCGCGGGAAGAATAAACACATTGCTGTAAAATCGTTCCGATAAGCGCATATTCGCTATACCGCCTTTCTTAAAGCTTGTTGGAGTACAAAAATTTTGTACTCCAACAATAGATTCAAGCTACTTCAAAACCTCGTTGATCTTCGTCTGCGCTTCTTTGGCAGCTTCCTCAGGCGTCTTGTACTCCAACCAAAGATTCCTACTATTTCAATACCTCGTTGATTTTCGTCTGCGCTTCTTTGGCAGCTTCTTCAGGCGTCTTGCTGAGTGTCAAAGTTTGCTGCAAGGCAGAAGATAACGCATTCGAAATTTCAGGCCATTTAGGGTGAGGTCCGCGAGGCTGTGCATACTGCATTTCTTCATTGAACACTTTCAGAACAGGATCTTCCGTCCAGTATTTATCGGTCGCTACATCTTTACGTGAAGGGAAATAGCCGAAGCTTTGGGCGAACGGTTTAATGACATCCGGACTTGCCACATACTTAATGAACTTCACTGCATCATCCACATTTTTACCGTTCACAACACCGAGATTTTCCCCGCCAAGGACAGAAGCATATTTCTCGCCTTTCGGAAGAAGCGCTACGCCATATTGCAGATCCGGCGCATTCGTTTTCAGTTCAGGAATTTGCCAAGGACCATTAACCATCATAGCAATTTTACCCGCTGCGAACTGTTTCATCACATCGGCTTGCGTCCAGTTCAGCACTTCTTTGCTCACAGATTGATCTTTAATTAAATCCGCAAGATAACTGTACGCTTTCACACCTTGAGGGCTGTCTACTTTATCAAACGTAGCGCCGGCTCCTAGCAGCCACGGAAGGAATTGAAACGTACCCTCCTCGTTGCCGAGTCCGCTGAAGCCTAAGCCTTTGATATCGCCTTTTGATAATTTTTTGGCAGCGTCGCGCAATTCGTCCCACGTCTGTGGCGGCTTAACGCCTGCGCTGTCGAGCATCGCTTTGTTATAAAACAAAGCCAGATTGTTACTGCCTAATGGAATCCCATACACCTTCCCGTTCAGCGTTGCGGATTTCCACGGGCCTTCGTAGAACTGATCTTTGTCCGGCCAGTCTTTGATCTTGTCTGTAATGTCTGCGAAGAGTCCCATTGCTGCATAAGCCGCGTGATCCGGATTATCAATGACGACAATGTCCGGTAGATCCTGCGCTGCAAGTCCTACAGATAGACGCTTTTTGAATTCCGCGAATGGAATAAACTCCGGAACCACTTCCACGCTGCTATCAACCTTGGAGTATCCTTGAGTTAAACTAGCAATCTTGTCGAAGCGTTCTTTACCTTCAAAATAAAACCACAACTTTAACTGCTTCTTCTCTTTGGACGCTGCGGGAGTAGCCTCACTTTTACTTGAAGCCGCAGGTGCTGCAGTTCCAGCAGCGCTCTGCTGTTCACTGCTTGTGGAAGAACAGCCTACAGCCGAAGCTAGTAATACTGATGACATTAGAACTGATGTTAACGCTTTCTTCATTGTATAAGACCTCCGTTTTGTGTTTTCCTCTTGCTTACATCTTTATCTTAAAGCACTGAAAGCGTTTTGATAATTCTCATAATCTAAGAAAAGTAGAAGGATTTAATGTTATTTTCGGACTATTTCACATCAACACTAAATCACTCACTCGCATGAAAGCCAAATGGCTAGTTCAATATGAAAGCCAAATGTCGCTGATGACCGGCATTCGATGCCACACCACGCGCTGGGAACTTTGCAATAATCACGAATTGATACGATGTCCAAACAAAAAGACCGCCAACCACCAAGCGATGAAAGCTAAGTGGGTGCCGATCTTTCATATATGAAGCGATTCTAATCATCTAATTAACGGTAAGCGTTCCATAGTACATATACATGCCGCAATGATATTCATAGGTACCTGAATTCAGTCCTGACAAAGTTACGATATTATCCCCCTTATTCAAGGGAACGTCAACATCGAAATCGCTTGAACCCAAGCTTTTGATACAAGTCAATCCCGTTGATTTCTTAAAATTGATCTTAGCAGGCTTCCCTGCCTTTAGTTCAATATGGTCTGGTACGAAACCATCATCCGTTACCTGGACCGTTGCCACCTGATAGCCGGCAGCTGCCTCTGCTAATAGCGGATCCACCTCAGCGGAACTGTCGTTGGTTTGAAAAAATACAATCGCACATATGGCTAATGCTACTAATAATCCCGAACCGACTAAGAGGTAACCCGGTTTCCTTATTTTCCTAATGATTGTATCATTCATTAGCCTCATCCTCGCACTTCACTATTCTTGGTTCATTCACACCCTTTTAGCATAACGCATCATGCAGCCATTTGGAGCGATGAACGATGTCAAATATGAAACGAACCTATGAGCATTTCTTGAACATGATCCGGCACTCAAAATTCTGATACAAACTCCAGACTCAGCCTGGGTCAAGCGATAAGCTATTTTAATTACTCAAAAATCTAGGCCTAGAAAAATACAAAAAACCTTGAATCGTCTTCAAGGTTTCTGTTGGATGCGGTCGGAGGGATTTGAACCCTCACGCCTTGTGAGCGCCACCCCCTCAAGATGGTGTGTCTGCCGTTCCACCACGACCGCGTATGATAGTATACTGGGGATCTAGGATTCGAACCTAGGCATGACGGAGTCAAAGTCCGTTGCCTTACCGCTTGGCTAATCCCCAATGAGGTTAGGGAAAAGGGCGATCGATGGGACTTGAACCCACGAATGCTGGAGCCACAGACCAGTGCGTTAACCCCTTCGCCACGACCGCCATATCAATAAGAATTGATCCCTGAAAACTAGATACGAAACTTACGTAAAGTGTGAGTATTTGTGTACCGGTTTTGTTCCGGGCCCCGAGAAAGTATTCGGAATCAGCTTCGAAGCTCTTCTTCACTTTCTTGGGTATTTAGTTTTGCTTCCGAAGCTAGCTTTCCTCCGGAAAGCTCTTAGGTTAAGCCCTCGACCGATTAGTATTCGTCAGCTCCATACATTGCTGCACTTCCACCTCGAACCTATCAACCTCGTCGTCTACAAGGGGTCTTACTGAATTGGGAAATCTCATCTTGAGGTGGGCTTCACGCTTAGATGCTTTCAGCGCTTATCCCTTCCGTACATAGCTACCCAGCTATGCCTCTGGCGAGACAACTGGTACACCAGCGGTACGTCCATCCCGGTCCTCTCGTACTAAGGACAGCTCCTCTCAAATTTCCTACGCCCGCGACAGATAGGGACCGAACTGTCTCACGACGTTCTGAACCCAGCTCGCGTACCGCTTTAATGGGCGAACAGCCCAACCCTTGGGACCTACTTCAGCCCCAGGATGCGATGAGCCGACATCGAGGTGCCAAACCTCCCCGTCGATGTGGACTCTTGGGGGAGATAAGCCTGTTATCCCCAGGGTAGCTTTTATCCGTTGAGCGATGGCCCTTCCATTCGGTACCACCGGATCACTAAGCCCGACTTTCGTCCCTGCTCGACCTGTTTGTCTCGCAGTCAAGCTCCCTTATGCCTTTGCACTCTTCGAATGATTTCCAACCATTCTGAGGGAACCTTTAGACGCCTCCGTTACTTTTTAGGAGGCGACCGCCCCAGTCAAACTGCCCACCTGACACTGTCCCCATACCGGTTCACGGTACCAGGTTAGAACTCCGATACGATCAGGGTGGTATCCCAACGGCGCCTCCACCCAAGCTGGCGCTCAGGTTTCTACGGCTCCCACCTATCCTGTACAGATCGTACCAAAGTCCAATATCAAGCTGCAGTAAAGCTCCATGGGGTCTTTCCGTCTTGTCGCGGGTAACCTGCATCTTCACAGGTATTAAAATTTCACCGGATCTCTCGTTGAGACAGCGCCCAAGTCGTTACGCCATTCGTGCGGGTCAGAATTTACCTGACAAGGAATTTCGCTACCTTAGGACCGTTATAGTTACGGCCGCCGTTTACTGGGGCTTCGGTTCACAGCTTCGGGTTTGCACCCTAACCGCTCCCTTAACCTTCCAGCACCGGGCAGGCGTCAGCCCGTATACTTCGCCTTGCGGCTTCGCACAGACCTGTGTTTTTGCTAAACAGTCGCTTGGGCCTTTTCACTGCGGCCCCCTCGGGCTATTCACCCTACCGAGGCACCCCTTCTCCCGAAGTTACGGGGTCATTTTGCCGAGTTCCTTAACGAGAGTTCTTCCGCGCGCCTTAGAATTCTCTTCTCGCCCACCTGTGTCGGTTTGCGGTACGGGCACCTTCGCCTGGCTAGAAGCTTTTCTCGGCAGTGTGAAATCATGACCTTCGGTACTATAAGTTTCCCTCCCCATCACAGCCCAGCCTTATGGTGTGCGGATTTGCCTACACACCAGCCTCACTGCTTGGACGAGCATCCATCAGCTCGCGTCACTATCCTTCTGCGTCACTCCATCACTCATAACGGCTACGGTGGTACAGGAATATCAACCTGTTGTCCATCGACTACGCCTTTCGGCCTCGCCTTAGGTCCCGACTGACCCTGAGCGGACGAACCTTCCTCAGGAACCCTTAGGCTTTCGGCGGATCAGATTCTCACTGATCTTTTCGTTACTTATACCGGCATTCTCACTTGAATGCAGTCCACCAGTCCTTCCGGTCTGACTTCTACCCGCATTCAACGCTCCCCTACCCATGCATTACTGCAAGCCATAGCTTCGGTGGCGTGTTTAGCCCCGTTACATTTTCGGCGCAGAGTCACTCGACCAGTGAGCTATTACGCACTCTTTCAATGGTGGCTGCTTCTAAGCCAACATCCTGGTTGTCTGTGCAACTCCACATCCTTTCCCACTTAACACACACTTGGGGACCTTAGCTGATGGTCTGGGCTGTTTCCCTTTTGACAATGGATCTTAGCACTCACTGTCTGACTCCCGGATATGAGTTTGTGGCATTCAGAGTTTGACTGGACTTGGTAACCCTTGGCGGGCCCCGCACCCAATCAGTGCTTTACCTCCACAACTCTTGATTCCGAGGCTAGCCCTAAAGCTATTTCGGGGAGAACCAGCTATCTCCGAGTTCGATTGGAATTTCTCCGCTACCCCCACCTCATCCCCGAATTTTTCAACATTCGTGGGTTCGGGCCTCCAGTGAGTGTTACCTCACCTTCACCCTGGACAGGGGTAGATCACACGGTTTCGGGTCTACGTCCACGTACTAAAGCGCCCTATTCAGACTCGCTTTCGCTGCGGCTCCGTCTCTTCGACTTAACCTCGCACGGGAACGTAACTCGCCGGTTCATTCTACAAAAGGCACGCCATCACCCATAAAGAGGGCTCTGACTTCTTGTAAGCACACGGTTTCAGGTTCTTTTTCACTCCGCTTCCGCGGTGCTTTTCACCTTTCCCTCACGGTACTGCTTCACTATCGGTCGCTAGGTAGTATTTAGCCTTGGCAGATGGTCCTGCCGGATTCCGACGGGGTTTCACGTGTCCCGCCGTACTCAGGATCCCTCTAGGCATACGTTTGTTTTTGGCTACGGGGCTTTTACCCTCTTTGCCGAACCTTTCCAGATCACTTCGCCTAACAAACTTTTGCCACATCGAGGTCCTACAACCCCAGGGGCAAGCCCCCTGGTTTGGGCTAATCCGCGTTCGCTCGCCGCTACTGACGGAATCACATTTTGTTTTCTTTTCCTCCAGGTACTTAGATGTTTCAGTTCCCTGGGTATGCCTCTCATGCAGCTATGTATTCACTGCATAGTAACTGCGCATTACCACAGCTGGGTTCCCCCATTCGGACATCCCCGGATCAAAGCCTGCTTACGGCTCCCCGAGGCATTTCGTCGTTCGCCACGTCCTTCTTCGGCTCCTAGCGCCTAGGCATCCTCCGTGTGCTCTTTCTAGCTTAACCAGCTAAAAATAACTTTCATTAACTGCTATGACACAGTCAACGAAAAGGATTTCTAAGTTTCACGCTTTACGTTTCGTTTTCGTTATCTAGTTTTCAAGGAACAATGTTGCAACTGTTACATTCGCCGAAGCGATG